>NZ_JAFL01000001.1:0-306628 GCF_019633685.1 Paracoccus sp. J56 | reverse complement strand
TCCGTCAGCCAGAAAAGATCAGACATGTTCACCGCTCGATTTTCGAACCGTGAATCACGCCGACAAGCGTAAATCAATGGGTCCTGACCCTAGACAGCCGGCCCCAGGAACGCTCTCCGACGACTTCCACGACTATGATGACGATTCCGCGCTGCGCATCAGCCCGTCGTGCGGCAGCCCGCCTCACTTCTTCGACGTGGAGAAGCTGCCGTCATTGATGACTGGCCCGAGGAAGTGCCGATCACCGAAGTCGAGATTCAGGTGTTTGAGCGATGGTTCGCTGATGTTTTCGACGGGATGTTCGGCTCGGTCGGTCTGCCGGAAGGCTAAAAAAAATTAACTCTGTATGATAATGAAAAGCCATAACTGATGATCGAGCCGCGCCATGACGACACTCAGGGTCGGGATTGCCGAACCCGATGAAATGAAGGCCCGCTCCATGCGGATCGCCAGGGGCGAGGAGAAGCCCGGACCCGGCGCCCCGACCGTCTGGCTCCGTCCGCCATGTCCTTTGCCAGGTTCCTGTCGCCCGGCAATTGCGAACTGCTTCGCATCATCCATGAGCATGAGCCCGAATCGCTGGAGGAACTGGCGCGGCTCATCTCCATCACGCAAGAGCTTGGCGACGACCCGATCCACGACATGATGCGGCGGATCATGTCATTGTTCGACGAATACCAGTCGAAGGAGAACGGCAAGCGTGTCACGCGCGCCCTGAAGGAGAACGCCCGGCAAGGCTTCTGGAATAGTGCGTTGCCGCCGATCGGCTACCGGATCGCCGCCGCCGAACAGCGAGGGACCAAGATCAAGAATAAGCTGGAAATCGACCCGCTGCACGCCGACACCATCCGTCTGATCTTTCGCCTCGCGCTGGACGGCGAAGGCGACAGCGGCCTGATGGACGTCAAGGCCACCGTCAAACATCTGAACGCCAAGGGTATCTTCACTCGCGACGGCGGCCGGTGGGGCATCGGTCAGGTCCACCGCGTCCTGACCCGCCGCACCTATATCGGTGAACATGAATGGGGGAAGCGCAGCAAGCACAATGACCCGCGTTCCCCCGGTGAAATCGTCATCGTTCCCACTTCACCGATCATCGAACGCGAGACGTTCGACGCTGTGCAGGCCCTCTTGCAGGCTCGCAACCCCAAGACGGAACTGCCCGCCCGCGTGGTGATCGGCCCGGCCCTGCTGACCGGCATCTGCTATTGCGGCAATTACGGGGGTGCCATGACCATCCGCACCGGCAAGAGCGGCCGCTATCGCTATTATGCCTGCTCGATCAGGGCGCGGCAGGGCGAGACCGGCTGCAAGGGCCGCGCGATCCCCGTGGACAAGCTCGACGACATGGTGGTCAACCATATCAAGGACCGCTTGCTCGATCCCGCCCGTCTGGAGAAGCTGCTTGGCAGCATCCTTGGCCGCCGCGAGGATCAGGCCGAGCGCCGCCGCGAACACATCGCGTCTTTGCAGCGGCAGGCCACCGAATCGGAATCGCGCCTCAAGCGGTTCTATGATGCCATCAAGGCGGGCGTTGCGGACTTGGATGATCCCGCTCTCAAGGAGAGGATAGCCGATCTCAAGGTCATCCGTGATCAGGCGCGAGTCGATGCCGACCGCGCGCAGGCTATGCTTGAAAGCCCCGGCCACAGCGCCCTTAGCCCTGCAATGACCGAAGGGTTCGCGCGCCGCGCGCGGGAGCGCATTCGCGGCCACGAAGGCGGCTATCGGCGGGATCACCTGCGCGCCCTGACGCAGCGCGTCGAGGTCGCGGACGACGCAATCCGCATCATGGGATCGAAGACGGAGCTGCTAAGGACGCTTATTGTCGGCCAAGGGCGGCAATCGGCGGCGATTGGCGTGCCCAGAGGCGGACTGAAATGGCGGAGAGGGTGGGATTCGAACCCACGGAACCCGTGAAGGCTCAACGGTTTTCGAGACCGCCCCGTTCGACCACTCCGGCACCTCTCCGCGCTTTCGGGTGGTGGCGGCGATTTAGACGGGCAGGGGTTGAAGCGCAAGGGGCTTCGCGCCAAAACCGTGAAAAATTTCTCGGCCCGGCGAAACGATGACAGTCATGCTCTGGTCCGCAGGTGTTTACAAGCGCAAGGAGCAACCGCCATGCCATTGTTGATCGGGCCGCTTGCCCATCCGCTGATGCGCGCTCGTCTTGCTCCGGATGCGGTTGAGGCCCAGCCCTTGCAAGGGACGCTGAGGGGCGGCGGATTTGCGGGGATTACGCTAAACGGCTGGCCCCGGCTTGAGGTTGGCAAGGATAGCTTGCCGCTTTGGAAAAGCCCGTGGACGCCAGAACTGCGCCGCTATGCTCAGATCTTTGGACTTGTGCCCCAGTTTCATCACGGGCTGGAGCTGTTTGGCCTCGGTGATGCCGCTGATCATGGGCCAGAATGGCAGCCCAGGCTTGCCGCCGCCATGGCTGACAGGCTGCTTGCTTTGCCGCCAGAACGCCCGGCCGAGGCGATACGCAAGCGTCTGCCGATGATCGCCGCATGGGTTGCCTCGCGTCTGCGCGCGGCGGATGAGACGCCGCCGCTGCCCCATGTCGGTCCCGTTGCCGCTGACCGGGTGCGAATTGATTCGGTCGACGAACCCTATGCTGAGTATTTCTCGATCGAAGCGATCCGTCTGCGCCAGCATCGCAACGATGGCGACTGGACGCCACCGCTGCTGCGGGCGGTCTTTGTTTCCGGCGATGCGACCGTGGTCCTGCCCTGGGACCCGGTGCGCGATCGGGTCATGCTGATCGACCAGCTGCGGGCCGGGCCGGTCGCGCGTGGCGATGCTCAGCCTTGGCTCTATGAGACCGTGGCGGGCCGCGTCGATGCCGCAGAGACGCCCGAACAGGCCGCCCGCCGCGAAGCGGTCGAGGAAACCGGTATTCAGATGTCCCGCCTTATCCCCGCACCACATAATTATCCCAGCCCCGGCGCGATGGCCGAGTATCTGTACCTCTATGTCGGCATTGCTGATCTGCCCGATGACATCGCCGGTCTTGGCGGGCTTGCGAGCGAGGATGAGGATATCCGCTCGCATCTGATCCCCCGGGCGGAACTGACGCGCATGGCATTGGCGGGCGAGATCCGTAACGGGCCCTTGCTGAATCTTGCGCTGTGGCTTGAGCTGCGCCATGACGAGATCCGCCGCGAACTGGGGCTTGACGAGCCCGCAAAGGCCCAGCCGGGGTTGCCGCCGTCGAGGGGCAGCGTATAACCGGGCGGGAACATCCTGCGAAAGGCCAAGCCCATGCGCATCTGCCCTGACCTCGCCTCTGCCATCGGCAACACTCCCCTGATCCGGCTACGCCGCGCCTCGGAAGAGACCGGCTGCGAGATCCTGGGCAAGGCCGAGTTCATGAACCCGGGCCAGTCGGTCAAGGATCGCGCCGCGCTTTACATCATCAAGGACGCGGTCGCCCGGGGTGAGCTGAAACCCGGCGGCACAATTGTCGAGGGTACGGCCGGCAACACCGGTATCGGCCTGGCCCTGGTCGGAGCCTCGATGGGCTTCCGCTCGGTCATCGTCATCCCCGAGACGCAGAGCCAGGAGAAAAAGGACATGCTGCGTCTTGCAGGTGCCGAACTGGTCGAGGTGCCGGCGCAGCCCTACAAGAACCCTAATAACTATGTGCGCTACTCTGGCCGTTTGGCCGAAGAGCTGGCGCGGACCGAACCGAACGGCGCGATCTGGGCCAATCAGTTTGACAATACCGCCAACCGGCAGGCGCATCTGGAAACCACCGGGCCCGAGATTTGGGAGCAGACCGGCGGGCGCGTGGACGGGTTCATCTGTGCGGTCGGCTCGGGTGGGACGCTGGCGGGTGTGGCCATGGCGCTGCAACCCAAAGGGGTCAAGATCGGTCTGGCCGATCCCGAAGGCGCAGCACTTCACAGTTTTTACACCGAGGGCAAGTTCGAATCCCCCGGCTCTTCTATTACCGAGGGGATCGGTCAGGGTCGCATTACCGCGAACCTCGAAGGTTTCACCCCCGATTTCTCGTATCGCATCCCCGATTCCGAGGCTCTGCCGGTGATCTTTGATCTGCTGGAGCATGAGGGGCTGTGCCTTGGCGGCTCGTCCGGCGTGAACGTCGCCGGGGCAATCCGCATGGCCCGCGAAATGGGGCCGGGGCACACGATCGTCACCGTGCTTTGCGACTATGGCACGCGTTACCAGACCAAGCTGTTCAACCCGGACTTCTTGCGCGCCAAGGCGCTGCCGGTGCCAGAGTGGATGGTCCGCAAGCCCGCCAACCTGCCCGAGGTCTATCAGGATTGACCTGCGCAATGTCCCGCCTGACCTCCTTTATTGTCGCGCTGTTTCTGATCCTGTGTTCCCCTGCCTTTGCTCAGCAAGAGCAGGAGGCACCGGATCTTGTTGCCTGGAACAAGCTTGCCGAACAGGCCGAGCAGATCCTTGAATCCGGCTCGGCCAATGATGCGAGGTTGCAGACCATCCGCGACGAGGTGGTCAAGTGGCGGGAAAAGCTCAAGGCGGGGCAGGGTGTTAACACCACCCGCATCGCCACGCTTAAGGATCAGATCGCAGCCCTGGGCCCAGCCCCGGCCGAGGGTGAGACAGAATCCGAGGAAATCGCCGCTCGCCGCAAGGAACTGAACGAACAGCTTGCGGCGTTGCAGGCGCCGGGCTTGCAAGCGGTCGAGGCCTATGGTCGCGCTGATGGCATCGTCGCGCAGATCGACCAGACATTGCGCGCTCGCCAGAATTTCGCCCTGATCCGCAAAACACCGGCGCCGATCAACCCGGCGAACTGGACCCCTGCGGTTGCCGAAGCTGCCCATGTCGCGACCCAGATCTATGACGAGGCGCATAGCCGTTGGGACAGTACAGGGGGCATGTCGGGCTTTACCCAACGACTGCCGCTGATCGGTGGACTGCTGCTGGTTGCGCTGCTGCTTTTGTCGCAGGGACGGCGCTGGGTCGATTCATTGCCTTCGCGACTGTCGGCGCGGGCGAGCGAGCGGTCTCGCGCGGCGCTGATCTTTGGCGTCTCGCTGGGACAGATCGCCATTCCGCTGATCGGGGTGATTTTGGTGGCCGCCGCGGTAGCCTCAACCGATCTGGTCGATGACTGGGGGATGCCGCTTCTGCGCTCGATCCCGGCGGCGGGGCTGTCGTTCTTTGGTGGCGTCTGGCTGGCGCGGCGGCTGTTCCCAACCGCCGACACCGCTGGTCAGCCCCCCCTGCCAATGAGCGAAGAGCGCCGCGCCAAGGCCCGTGCCCGCGCCACGCTTCTGTCGGCCGCACTTGCGCTGCACCAGCTATTCTCGCGGACGATCCTGCCTCTGTCGGGCTTTAACAGCCAGAATGACACCAACACCGTGCCCCAACGTATCAGCGAGGCTTCGGCCGGGGTCTGGCATTTCCTGCTGGTGCTGTTCGGGGCGTTCTGTCTTTTCCGCCTATGCACCGTCCTGCGTGGCCTGCGGATGAATGAAGCCTCTGCCGCCCCGGATTATCGCATTCGGGTGGTGAACTTCCTGACCATGGTTGGCCGGGTGATCGCGCTGGCAACGCCGGTTCTGGTGGCTCTGGGCTATGTCACTGCCGGGAACGCCATGCTTTGGGCGCTGGTGCGGACGCTGGCGCTGGTCGGGCTGCTGATCATCCTGCAGGACTTCATTGCCGACTTTTACGCCATGGCCAAGGGCGGCGACCAGTCGGCGCGCGATGCGCTGATGCCGGTGCTGTTCGGCTTTGCGCTGATCTTGCTGTCCTTGCCGCTGTTCGCGCTGATCTGGGGCGCGCGCCCAAGCGATCTGGTCGAGGCATGGACCAAGGCCCAGCAGGGCTTTTCCTTTGGTGGCGTGCGCCTGTCGCCAATGGCGATTCTGACATTCCTGATTGTCTTTGCGGTCGGCTATTCGCTGACCGGCTTTGTGCAGGGCGCGTTCCGCAGCTCGATCCTGCCCAAGACGCGGCTGGATGCCGGGGGGCAGAACGCCGTCACCTCAATCATTGGCTATGTCGGGATGGCGCTGGCGGCGGTTTTTGCTGTCACTTCGGCGGGGATCGACCTGACCTCGCTGGCCTTTGTCGCCGGTGCCCTGTCCGTCGGTATCGGTTTCGGTATGCAGCAGGTGGTGTCAAACTTCGTCTCGGGCATCATCCTGCTGGTCGAGCGCCCGATCGCGGTCGGAGACTGGATCGAAGTTGGCGGCCAGCAGGGTATCGTTCGCCGCATGGCGGTGCGCGCGACGCAGATCGAGACCTTTGACCGCACGCAGGTTATCGTGCCGAACTCGAACCTGATCACCCAGCCGGTGACGAACTGGACGCGTGGCAGCCTGGCCGGACGGATTGTCGTTCCGGTGACGGTCGCCCATGGCTCTGACAGTCGTCAGGTCGCCGAAATTCTGCGCGAAATTGCCGAGGATCAACCGACCGTGCTGGTCAATCCGGCCCCCGCCGTGATGCTGCGCGGTATCACCGCCGACGGCCTGAATTTTGAGCTGCGCGCCATTCTGGCCGATATCAACGGCGGCACAGGCGTCGTGTCGGAAATCAACCATCAGATCCTGCAACGCTTTGCCGAAAACGGCATCGTCCTGCCGGGCAGCACCCGGCCTGCGCGGGACATCTTTGTTCATGAACAGCATGAAGAAGGGGCCGAGCTGTTATAACCCCCGCGTGAGGGGTTAGCGGCGCAGGCGGGTTGTCGGCTCTTGCTCGGGCAGGCCCTCTTGCGACAGCATGATCGCTACAGGGCGCAACCATGGGATCTGGGCGCAGACGATCATGATCGCGACCATGATCGGCACGGCAAGGAAGGTACCGGCGATTCCCCAGATCACCCCCCAGAAGGCCAGAGACAGCACGATCCCGAATGACGAAAGCCGCAGCGTCTGTCCCAACAGCATGGGGTCGAAGACATTGCCGATGATGAACTGAACCGCAACCGTCAGGCCGCCGACGGTCAGGGTGGTTGCAGGGTCCCCGGTCTGCGCCAGCACCATGGCAAAGGTGATCACCGTGGCGATGATCGAACCCAGCGTCGGGATGAAGTTCAGGATGAAAGTCAGCATGGCGACCGCGCCGGCGAGTTCGAGCCCTTCGATGCGAAAGATCGCCCAGATCAGCATCGCAGTGACCGCGCTGATTGCCGCCTTGACGACCAGATAGCGGTTCACGCGCCGCATGATCTTGTGAACGGTCTCAAGCACCTGCTGGGCGCGGGTCGGATCTCCGGTCAGGCGCTCGATCTTGATGGGAAACCAGATCCGTTCACTGAACATAAAGCCGACAAAGGTCAGGATCAGGACCGAGCCCGAAATCAGGTTTGATGCCTGCGCCGCAGCTGACCGCAACCAGCCCGCAAAGTCGATATTGCCCATGAAGGTGCCGATCGCCTCTTGCACATTCGGGCCCCATTCCTGGCTTAGCCGTGCCAGCGCAACCTGTGCCCGGTCGGCGTAGGTAATTGAGATCGAGACGACTTCGTTCACCTGCGCCACCACTGCGGTCGCGGCCCAAAGCAGGCCGATGGCAATGGCAATCAGCGCCAGCGTGGTTGCCAGCCAGTTGGGCACCTTCAGCCGGGCAAAGGCAGAGATCGCATCGCTCGTCAGCGAAAAAATGATAATCGCAAGGACAAGGCAGATCAGGATAAAGCGCGCCTGTACCAGCAAAAACAGGATCAGGCCAAAGGCGATCACGCCCAGAAAACCGGTCTGCAGCCGCACGGCCAGATTCGAATCCCGCCTGTTCAATCCGCTGTCCTCACATTGCCGGCGATGGTCCGCGCGGATGCGCGCCGGTCACGGCCCGGGGCTGTCGCCTCAGGCCTCGGCATCATCCTCGCCATTCTCGGCGATACGGGCAACAGAAACCACTTCTTCATCCGAAGCGGTGTTAAACACGCGTACGCCGCCGGCAGAACGTGAACGGAAGCTGATTTGATCGACAGGCACACGGATCGACTGACCGGTCGAGGTTGCCAGCATGATCTGATCGTCCCGTTCGACCGGGAAGCTTGCGACCAGAGGCCCGCCGCGCATCGCTTTGTCCATCGCCATGACGCCCTGACCGCCACGTCCGCGCACAGGATAGTCGTGGGACGAGCTGATCTTGCCCGATCCACGCGAAGTGATGGTCAGGATCAGATCTTCGGCCGCAGACATTTCGGCATAGCGTTCCTGGCTGATCGCGGTTTCGGCGACGTGATCTTCGTCCTCATCGGCCTCGGCTCCATCGTCCAGTGCGCCTTCGACAGCGCGGCGCATCTTCAGATAGGCGGCACGTTCGGCAGGATCGGCCTCGAAATGGCGGATGACCGACATGCTGACCACACGGTCGCCTTCGGCCAGCCGGATGCCGCGGACACCCGTGGAATCGCGGCCTTTGAACACCCGGACATCAGTGGTCGGGAAGCGGATCGCCCGGCCGGCGGCGGTCACCAGCATGACATCGTCATTCTCGGTCGCCATGCGTGCACCGATCAACTCGACCCCCTCGGGCAGGCGCATGGCGATCTTGCCGTTGCGCATGACATTGGCAAAATCGGACAGGGCGTTGCGGCGCACATCACCTTCGGATGTGGCAAAGACCACCTGATAATCTTCCCAATCCTTTTCAGGTGCATCGACCGGCATCAGTGCCGCGATTGATACCCCGGGCTGGATCGGCAGGATGTTGACGATCGCCTTGCCCTTCGAGGTCCGTCCGCCCAGGGGCAGGCGCCAGCACTTCATCCGATAGACCATGCCATCGGTGGTAAAGAACAACAGCTCGGTGTGGGTATTGGCGACAAAGAGCGTGGTAACGACGTCATCTTCTTTTGTGGCCATGCCCGACAGGCCCTTGCCGCCGCGCCGTTGAGCACGGAATTCGGCCAGAGCGGTACGTTTGATATAGCCGCCCGAGGTGATGGTGACGACCATATCCTCGCGCTCGATCAGGTCCTCGTCGTCCAGATCGCCAGCCCAGTCGGTGATCTCGGTCCGGCGCGGTACGGCGAAAAGCTCTCTTACCTCGCGCAGTTCGTCCGAGATGATATCCATGATCCTTTCGCGCGAGGCGAGGATGGCCAGGAAATCCCGGATTGATTCGGCCAGCGATTTCAGCTCATCCGTAACCTCTTGCACGCCAAGCTGGGTCAGGCGCTGCAGGCGCAGTTCCAGAATGGCGCGGGCCTGGGCCTCGGACAGGTTGTAGGTCCCGTCTTCGTTCACCGGATGCAGCGGGTCGTCGATCAGCTTCAGATATTCGACGATTTCCCGGGCGGGCCAGCGGCGGGTCATCAGCCGTTCACGCGCCTCGGCCGCATCGGCCGAACTGCGGATCGTCGCAACCACCTCATCGACATTCGACACGGCCACGGCAAGTCCGCACAGCACATGGGCGCGTTCGCGCGCCTTGCGCAGCTCATAGGCGGTGCGGCGGGCGACGACCTCTTCGCGGAATGCAATGAAGTGGGTCAGGAAATCGCGCAGTGTCAGCTGTTCAGGCCGACCGCCGTTCAGCGCCAGCATGTTGGCGCCAAAGCTTGTCTGCATCGGGGTAAAACGGAACAGCTGGTTCAGCACGACCTCGGCCGTGGCATCGCGCTTTAGCTCAATCACCACGCGGACGCCGACGCGGTCGGATTCGTCCTGCACATGAGCGATGCCCTCGATGCGTTTTTCCTTGGCAAGCTCGGCGATCTTTTCGATCAGCCCCGCCTTGTTGACCTGATAGGGGATCTCATCAAGGATGATCGCCTGACGACCGGCGCGGGTTTCCTCGATCCGGGTCTTGGCGCGCACGATGATGCTGCCGCGGCCTTCAAGATAGGCCTTGCGTGCGCCCGCGCGGCCAAGGATCAGGCCGCCGGTCGGGAAGTCCGGGCCGGGGACGATTTCCAGCAGACGCTCGGTCGGCAGGTCGGGGTTCTCGATCAGCGCCAGCGTTGCATCGACCACTTCGCCCAGGTTGTGGGGCGGGATGTTGGTCGCCATGCCAACGGCGATGCCGCCCGCGCCATTGACCAGCATGTTGGGAAAGCGCGCCGGCAGGACGGTCGGCTCACGGTCCTTGCCGTCATAGTTGTCCTGAAAATCGACTGTATCCTTGTCGATATCCATCAGCAGATAGGCCGAAGGCTTGGCCATCCGCACTTCGGTATAGCGCATGGCTGCCGGGCTGTCGCCGTCCATGCTGCCAAAATTGCCCTGACCGTCCAGCAGCGGCAGCGACATTGAAAACGGCTGAGCCATCCGCACCAAGGCGTCATAGATCGAGGCGTCGCCATGCGGGTGATATTTACCCATCGTATCGCCAACCGGGCGGGCCGATTTGCGATAGGGTTTGTCATGGGTGTTGCCGGTTTCGTGCATCGCAAACAGCACGCGGCGGTGCACGGGCTTGAGCCCGTCGCGCAGATCGGGAATCGCCCGGCTGACGATAACCGACATGGCATAGTCCAGATAGGACGAGCGCATTTCATGCGCGATGTCGATCACCGGACCGTCATGGGCCATCACCGCACGCTCGGGCGAGCCGGCTTCGGGGGTATCGTCGTCGTTTTCAGGGGTGTCGGCCACGGGAAAACCTCAAGATCTTGTTGGTAACGGGTCTATCCCATACCTGCCTTGGGTGCAATCTTGACGCGGCCTTTACTGGGCGATTCCCTGCCTTAAGCGATGCCTTTCACCCGGCTGCGACCCCGGACCGACACCAGCCACAGCGCCGAAAGCAGCGCCGAGCAGATCGCGTTCCAGCCCGCCATCGAGATGCCGAACAAGCTCCAGCTTACTTCGTCGCAGCGCACGACCGGCGCCGCCTCCAGCGCGGTCAGCAGGTCCTGAGTCGAGAGCGTCGCCAGCCCCGCCACGCCGCCCGAGCAATGCTGCGGTCCCAGCCACAGCTTCAGCTCGACCCCGGCGTGATAAATCGCAAAGCCGGTGGCGCAAAGCGCAGCGATCAGCCCCAGCGCGGCCAGCCAGCGTTTCCAGCCCAGCCACCAGATCAGCACGCCGACGATTGCAGCCACAAGATGCGGCCAGCGTTGCAGGATGCAAAGCTCGCAAGGCGCATAGCCGAGCATCTGAAAGGTCAGCGCGGCGGCCAGCAGCACGGCAGAACCTGCGGCGGCGGTCACGGCGATCTGTTTGCTTGATACTTCGCTCATGCGCTTGGGTTAGGGCCGCCACGCTTGCCCGGCAAGTGCCAATTGCGTGATCTCAATGCGGTTTCCAGGTGATCACGCGATAGAGATAGACCACCACCACGGCGATCACGACCAGTTTGGACAGCGGGTCGATGTAATCGCCGACGAGCACATAGTTTTCATGCAGCATCAGCCCGGCAAAGGTCAGCACTCCGGTCCACAACGCGCTGCCGATCACCGTATAGATCAGGAATTTCCACATCGGCATCCGGGCAAGCCCGGCCGGAACTGAAATAAGTGTGCGGATTGCCGGGATCATGCGGCCGAAAAATACCGCCATCGCGCCGTGACGCTGGAACCAGTCATGCGCCGCATCAATGTCCGAAGGTGACAGCGTCAGCAGCCGCCCATGGCGCGCGGCAAAACGCTTGAGCCGCTCTTCTCCGAACCACAGGCCGATCCAATACCAGATCATGGTACCCAGAACCGAACCAAGCGTGCCGGTCACGATGGTCAGGGTCAGCGACATACGTCCGCTTGCGGCCAGGAAACCGGCCAGCGGCATGATTACCTCGGACGGGATGGGGGGAAAGATATGCTCGGCCACCATCAGCACGAACACGCCAAGATAGCCCCAGCTTTCGATCGTCGAAACCACCCAGTCGAACATGTCCCGCCCCTTGCCGCTGCGGTCCCTGTGCTGCGGGGGCAGGCCGGAACTGTCAACCCCACGTCGGTGTTGTGCATGGCCGGGGTTGCAGTAACCTTGGCGTGAGCAGCGCATCGCGATGGGAGGAATGCTCGATGGAATGGCGGGGCAGACGCGGCAGCAGGAATGTCGAGGACCGGCGCAGCATGGGCCGGGCCGGTACTGCCGGCGGCATGGGGGTGGTCGGCGTGCTGGTAGTGCTTGCCGTGGGCTATTTCTTTGGCATCGACATCTCACCCATCGTCGGAGCGATTGATCAGGGCGGCCAGTCAACCGAGCCGCGTGAACTGACCCAGGAAGAGCAGGAGATCGGCCAGTTCGTTTCGGTCGTGCTTGCCGATACCGAAGAGGTCTGGGCCTCGGTCCTGCCCCGGCAGGCGGGGACTGACTACGTTCAGCCATCGCTTGTGATGTTCTCGGACGCGGTGCAATCGGCTTGCGGTGGTGCTTCGGCGGCGATGGGACCGTTCTATTGCCCGAACGACCGCAAGGTGTATCTGGACACCGACTTTTTCCGCGTCATGAGCCAGCGCATGCAGGCGGGCGGAGATTTCGCCTATGCCTATGTCATCGCTCATGAGATCGGCCACCATGTCCAGAACCAGCTGGGGATCCTTAGCCAGACCATGCAGGCGCGTCAGCAAAGCGGGCAGGCCCAGGCAAACCGCATTTCGGTGCTGACCGAGTTGCAGGCCGACTGTTTCGCCGGTGTCTGGGCCCATCACGCCAGCCAGCAATTCAACAGCATTGATGACGGCGATATTGCCGAGGCGATCAACGCTGCCGCTGCGGTGGGCGATGATACGCTGATGGAAAAGGCCGGACGCGCGCCGGTGCCGGACGCCTTTACCCATGGTTCGGCCGAACAGCGCCAGACCTGGTTCAAGCGCGGCTTTGCCTCGGGGCAGATGGCGCAATGCGACACCTTTGCTGCGGCAGGGCTGTAAGCTGGCGGCGCGCGCCGGGATCAAAGGGCGCGGCAGTGCCGCGCCTTACGGGCGCTGCAAATGGATGCCGCGCGGCCGTTCGGTCGTTGCCCAGTCGGGCCAAAGGCCGAAATATTCCAGCCCCGCGATCACCAGACCAAGAGCGATGACGGCGAACACCAGCTTGACCATGCGGGCACTGGGCGGATTACGCGCCCAACGTGACGCCCGGATCAGCCAGATGAGGTTGTTCATGTGTCCCTTTCCCTGCTAGTGCTGCGCCGAAATTCGAATACGTCCCGGGACGAGCCTTGCCTCAGCACAGCGACAGCCGAAATCTACCTTATACCGCCGACCAGATGTATGCACTGGTGGCCGATATCGAAAGGTACCCGCAGTTCCTGCCATGGAATACCGCCGCCCGTATCCGCTCACGCAGGCCGGGGGCGCCGGGCAGCGAGGTGGTCGAGGCCGATCTGGTCATCAGCTTCAAGGTCTTTCGCGAGCGATTCGGTTCTCGCGTCACGCTGTGGCCGCAGGATAAGCGCATCGATACCGAATATCTGGACGGGCCGTTCAAATATCTGCGCAGCGGCTGGGCCTTTGCCGACCTGCCCGAAGGCGGCTGCCGTGTCGATTTCTTTGTCGATTTCGAGTTCCGCAACGCCGTGCTGGGCAAAGTGATCGGCGTCGTCTTTGGCGAGGCGATGTCGCGCATCGTCCGTGCCTTTGAAGATCGGGCAAAGGCGCTTTACGGCGTCTGACGCGCGGCTTGCCAGATCTGATAGTCGCGCGACAGGGTTTCGCGCAGCCTGACCTCGGTTTCGGGCTCAAGCTCGGTCACGGCTGTGGGCGAGACATTGCGGCGTGGCAGCCGGATTGGCGTCTCCAGCCGCCGTGACAGGAATTCCGTCAGTGCGGGCATGGCCTCATAACGGAAGATGTAATCGACAGCGATATTGCCCTGTTGGTCGGTCAGCAGGTCGGATTGCCGACCGAGCCGGGCATAGGCGGGGCGGTTGTCCATTTCCAGCAGGTAATCGGCGGCGAAACGTTCAAAGCTGATATGGGCGGTACTGTTGGGATGACCGATCAGCGTGTCGCGGGCCCGAAAGCGATACCAGCTGCGCAGCCATTCCAGCGGCTCGCGGATCACAGCGACGGTCTGGAACTCGGGATTGCCCAGAGGGGCGAGCAGGGGGCGGATGCGTGCGCGATACTGTTTCAGGTTCAGATGCTTGATCTCGGGCCGGGTGCGCAGGACGATCTCGGCCTTGGGGGCGAGCGCCTCTTCCAGGGCCGTGGTGCCGGTCTTTGGGACCGACAGTAGCACGATGCGAGGCTTGATGAAGATCAGCATAACTGGTGGCAACCCGTAGAAAATAACATTCCCGCCGATTAGCGGTCGCGTACCGGGCTGGCAAGCAGGCGGGCCGGAAGGATCCCGGCCCGCACCGCAGGATCAGATTACGCCAAAAGCGCGCATTGGCTCGGCCACGCGGATAAAGCCCGCGATATTCGCGCCGATGACATAGTCGCCGGGCGCGCCGAATTCCTCGGCGGTGGTGTAGCAGCTGTCATGAATGTCGCGCATGATCGTGGCCAGACGCGATTCGGTCTGCTCGAAGGTCCAGCGATCACGCGATGCATTTTGCTGCATCTCCAGCGCCGAAGTCGCGACGCCGCCGGCATTTGCGGCCTTGCCGGGGCCGAACTTGACGCCGGCCTGCTGGAAGGTGCGGATTGCTTCGGGCGTGCAGGGCATGTTCGCGCCTTCGCCGACAGCGATAACGCCGTTGCGGATCAGCCTGGTTGCGTCCTTGCCGGTCAGCTCGTTCTGGGTGGCCGAGGGCATGGCGACGTCGCAAGCCACGTCCCAGATCGAGCCTTCGCCGGATTTCACGAAATAGGCACCGTTGCCCTCGCCCTTCACGCGGATGTATTGCGAGATACGGGCGCGGCGCACCTCTTTGATTTCCTTGAGAAGTTCAAGGTCGATCCCGGCTTCGTCCACGATATAGCCCGAGCTGTCCGAGCAGGCGATGACCTTGCCGCCGAATTCCTGCACCTTTTCGATGGTGTAGATCGCGACATTGCCCGAGCCCGAGACGACGACGCGCTTGCCGTCGAAATCGGTGCCGCCGGTGCGCAGCATGGCCTGCGTGAAATAGGTATTGCCGTAGCCGGTCGCCTCTTTGCGGGCCAGAGAGCCGCCATAGAACAGGCCCTTGCCGGTCAACACGCCGGCCTCATAGCGGTTCGTCAGCCGCTTGTACTGGCCGAACATATAGCCGATCTCGCGCGCCCCAACGCCGATATCGCCTGCAGGCACGTCAGTATATTCGCCAAGGTGGCGGTAAAGCTCGGTCATGAAGCTTTGGCAAAAGCGCATGACTTCGCCATCCGAACGGCCTTTTGGATCAAAGTCCGAGCCGCCTTTTCCGCCACCGATGGGCAGGCCGGTCAGCGCATTCTTGAAGATCTGCTCAAAGCCCAGGAACTTGATGATGCCGACGTTCACCGAAGGGTGGAAGCGCAGGCCACCCTTGTAGGGACCCATAGCCGAGCTGAACTGGACGCGAAAGCCGCGGTTGATCTGAACCCGGCCCTTGTCGTCGGTCCACGGCACGCGAAAGATGATCTGACGCTCGGGCTCGCAGATGCGTTCGATCAGCGCGTCCTCAAGGTAATCGGGACGCTTGGCGACAACACGGCCAAGGCTTTCCAGAACCTCGCGCACAGCTTGATGGAATTCAGGCTCGCCCGCGTTGCGGCGGACCACTTCTTCATAGATTGGAGCAAGCTTGTCGTCGATTTGCGGCATGTCGCGGAATCCTTCCCTTGGGGTCGGACGGCTCCTTAGCGCAAGCTTCAGGCAGTTTGAATGGGGGAAGGGTAAAAGTTAGGCAAAATGCCGAAATTTTCGGCGAAGTGATCGATCTATGCGACAGGAAATTCAAAAATATCAGGATTTAAGACGAATCGCATCTGCCTGCTGACAGGGCAGAGACAGTCTGCGCAGACAAATGGCGCCCGCAAAACAGAAAGGACCGCCCGGCGCCTCCACTCGCCGGACGGTCCGAATGCGCAAGGGTCGGGGTCAGCGGCGCCCCGCCTCAAGCGCGTCCTCAAAGGTGCGCAGGCCGGTCACCGGGGCCTGGACCAGTACCGCCATATTGCCGGGCTTGTGTTCGTTGCGCAGCATTTTCACATGCGCCTGCGGGATCTCGGCCCAGGGAAAGACCTCGGACATACAGGGATCGAGCCGGCGTTCCAGCATCAGGCGGTTGGCCTCGGATGCTTGTTTCAGATGGGCGAAATGGCTGCCCTGCAGGCGCTTTTGGTGCATCCAGAGGTAGCGGACGTCAAAAGTGCAGTTAAAGCCCGAGGTCCCGGCACAGATCACGACCATGCCGCCCTTTTTGCAGACGAAGGTCGAGACCGGGAAAGTCGCCTCCCCTGGGTGTTCAAAAACGATGTCGACGTTGTTGCCCTTGCCGGTAAAGTCCCAGATCGCCTTGCCAAAGCGGCGGGCCTCGTTGAACCATTCCTTATATTCAGGGGTGTTCACCTTTGGCAGCTGACCCCAGCACTTGAACTCTTTGCGGTTGATGACGCCCTTGGCCCCCAGGCTCATGACGAAATCGCGCTTGTCCTCATCCGAGATCACGCCGATGGCATTGGCACCAGCGGTGTTGATCAGCTGAATGGCAAAGCTGCCGAGTCCGCCCGAGGCGCCCCAGACCAGCACGTTCATGCCCGGTTTCAGCTCATGTGGTTCATGCCCAAAGAGCATGCGGTAGGCGGTGGCAAGGGTAAGCGTGTAGCAGGCCGATTCCTCCCAGGTCAGATGGCGCGGGCGGGGCATCAGCTGCTGGGCCTGAACGCGGGTGAACTGAGCAAAGCTGCCGTCCGGGGTTTCATAGCCCCAGATGCGCTGGCTGGGCGAAAACATCGGATCGCCGCCGTTGCAATGCTCGTCATCGCCGTCGTCCTGGTTGCAGTGGATGACGACCTCATCCCCGACCTTCCAGCGTTTGACCTTGTCGCCGACCTTCCAGACGATCCCCGCAGCGTCCGAGCCAGCGATGTGATAGGGCGCGCCATGGCCGTCAAAGGGGCTGATCGGCACGCCGAGGCAGGCCCAGATGCCGTTGTAGTTGACGCCTGCCGCCATCACGAGGACCAGCACCTCGTTGCTGTCGATGCTGGGGGTGTCGACGACTTCGATCTGCATGGCTTTGTCGGGTTCGCCATGGCGTTCACGGCGGATGGCCCAGGAATACATCTGCTTGGGCACATAACCCAGAGGCGGCATTTCGCCGATCTCGTAAAGGTCCTTTTCCGGCGCGTCATAGGGCGCGATGGGGGTCGGTTGGTCCAGGGCCATGTCACATTCCTCTCTTGCCGCTTCCTTGCGCCAGCCTTTCCGCCGCGGCGCAGAATCAGCGCGGGTTGTGAGGCTGGTTGTAAGGGCGGTTGCGCAATATTGCAATATTCCTGATGAAGAATTTGTAATAATCTGTCGTAACGGATTTCGTCTGCTGCGACGCGGCGGACGCTGATCCGACGATTGCTCCTGCGATCACCCTCAGCCGTATAGAACCGCCGAAAGATCAGCTTTCAGCAGAGCATGCCGGGCTGGTTCTGCACCTGCATCGTACGGGTGACGGTACGATTGCGCGGCCGTATGCAGCGGTTTGCGGCAATTTCAGGCGGAATGCCTCGTCATGTGCCATCTTTCGATCTCTGCGATGCGGCGAATTGACCGGGCACGATTGTTACGCTATCCATCCGTCAGTCGTAATATTGTTTCGGGGGCAGATCGTGGCCGAGAAAGACAAACCCTGGCTTTTCCGCACCTATGCGGGCCATTCGACCGCCGAGAAATCCAATGCACTGTATCGTACCAACCTGGCCAAGGGGCAGACTGGTCTGTCGGTGGCTTTCGACCTGCCGACCCAGACCGGCTATGACAGTGACCACGTTCTGGCGCGGGGCGAGGTCGGCAAGGTCGGTGTTCCGATCTGTCATCTGGGCGATATGCGGATGCTTTTCGACCAGATCCCGCTGGAGCAGATGAATACTTCGATGACCATCAATGCGACCGCGCCCTGGCTGCTGTCGCTTTACATCGCGGTGGCCGAAGAGCAGGGGGCCGATATCTCGCGTCTGCAAGGCACGGTGCAGAACGACATCATCAAAGAGTACCTGTCGCGCGGGACCTATATCTGCCCGCCGAAACCCTCGCTTCGGATGATTACGGATGTGGCGGCCTATACGGCGAAACATCTGCCCAAATGGAACCCGATGAACGTCTGCTCTTACCACCTGCAAGAGGCTGGGGCGACGCCTGAACAAGAACTGGCCTATGCGCTGGCCACCGGTATCGCGGTGCTGGACGATCTGAAAACCAAGGTCGCGCCGCAGGACTTTCCGGCGATGGTCGGGCGCATCAGCTTTTTCGTCAACGCGGGCATCCGTTTCGTGACCGAAATGTGCAAGATGCGCGCCTTTACCGAGCTGTGGGATGAGATCTGCCGCGAGCGTTACGGCATCGAGGACGAGAAATACCGCCGCTTTCGCTATGGTGTGCAGGTAAACTCGCTGGGGCTGACCGAGCAGCAGCCGGAAAACAACGTCTATCGCATCCTGCTTGAGATGCTGGCGGTGGTGCTGTCCAGAAACGCCCGCGCCCGTGCCGTGCAGTTGCCCGCATGGAACGAGGCGCTGGGTCTGCCGCGGCCGTGGGATCAGCAATGGTCGCTGCGGATGCAGCAGATCGTTGCCTATGAGACAGACCTGCTGGAATATGGCGATCTATTCGACGGCAACCCCGTGATCGCTGCCAAGGTCGACGAACTGAAGGCGGGCGCCCGGGCAGAGCTTGCGACGCTGGATGAGATGGGCGGTGCGATCGCCGCGATCGAATATATGAAATCGCGGCTGGTTGAATCGAATGCCGAACGGCTGAACCGGATCGAGGCGAATGAGACGGTGGTCGTGGGCGTCAACCGTTGGCAACAGGGTGAGCCTTCGCCGCTGACGGCCGGGGATGGCGGGATCATGGTCGTCGATCCGGCGGTAGAACAGGAACAGATAGCCCGGCTGAAAGCATGGCGCGAGGCCCGCGACGAGGGGGCCGTCGAGGCCGCCCTCGCCGCGCTGCGCGATGCCGCGCAGAGGGGCCAGAATGTGATGCCGCCCTCGATTGCCGCTGCCAAGGCAGGGGCGACTACCGGCGAATGGGCGGCGGTGATGCGTCAGGTTCACGGCGAATACCGTGCCCCGACCGGCGTATCGGCAAGCCCCTCGAACCGGACCGAGGGGCTGGAGCCGATCCGCGAGGCGGTTGATGCTGTCAGCCGCCGCCTTGGCCGCAGGCTGAAGTTCGTGGTCGGCAAGCCCGGTCTTGACGGTCATTCGAACGGTGCCGAGCAGATTGCATTCCGCGCCCGTGACTGCGGCATGGACATCACCTATGAGGGTATCCGCCTGACCCCCGAACAGATCGTGACCCGCGCTGCGCAGGATCAGGCCCATGTCGTCGGCCTGTCGATCCTTTCGGGCAGTCACCTGCCGTTGATCGAAGAGCTGATGGAGCGGATGCGCGCGGCTGGCCTTGCCCATGTTCCGGTGGTGGTCGGCGGCATTATCCCCGAGGATGACGCGGCAAAGCTTTTGGAGATGGGCGTCGCGCGCGTCTATACGCCCAAGGATTTTGAGCTGAACCGGATCATGATGGATATCGTCGCCCTGGTCGAACCCGCAGAGGCGGCCGCCTGAAAGGGCGGCCTTGCGGGGCTGTTGTCAGTCCTTGAGCAGCAGCAAAAGGGCGGCGACGGTTGCCAGCACTCCGGGCAGGACGACGGGCGGCGGCATCTGATGGGTCAGGACCGCCTCGACCCCGATGACCCAGATCGGGGTCAGATAGGTATAGGCAAGCACCTTGGATGAGGGCAGGCGCATGGCGGCGAACTGGACCAGCACCGTCGTAAGGGCGCTGGCAAAGATCGCCACATAGAACAGCGTCACCCAGACGATCAGCGGCAGATGCGCCCAGTCAGTATGCAAGATTGCAGGCGCCCCCCAGATAAGCAGCAAGATCCCCCCTGCAAACAGCGTGGCAAAGGTCGAGACGAGCGCGCTTTCCCCCCGGTTCAGCCGCCGCACCATCGGCGTGTATAGCGCGTGGGCTGCGCAGCCGATCAGATAGATCGCCTCGCCCCGGCCGAGTTCAAGCCGCATCAGCGCCTGAAGATCGCCGCGAAAAATCACCCAAAGCGACCCAGCCGCCCCCAACGCCAGCGCTGTCGCAATGCGTCCTGTCAGGCGTTGGCGCACCAATAGCCAGCCAAAACCCGCAGCCATCAGCGGCGTCAGCGTAAAGACCACGGCGGCCGAGATGGGGGGCGCGGTCTTGAGCCCCTCGAACATCAGGACGAAATAGGCCGCAAACAATCCACCAAGCACCAGATAGCGCCATGGTGCGCGAAAGGCGGCGCGCTGAATGCCGGGGCCGGCCATGACGATGCCGCCGATCACCCCGGCGGCAATGGCAAAGCGGGCGGCCGAGATTGCCGCCGGGTCGATCAGATTCGCCGCCCGCGCCCCAAGCGAGAAAGAGCCCGCGATGGCGGCCGAAAACAGCAACATCGCGGCATGACCCTGTAACGCCTCGCGGCGGGTGTCGGGTACGGCGGAAAGTTCGGCCATCAGTTGCGGCCCAGCATGTAGAATTCGTCGTTTGGCCGGATGTCGCCCGCGTTCACCAGCCGGTTCGACATGCCGAAAAAGGCCGCGATGGCGCCGATGTCCCAGATTTCATCGCCGGTGAAACCGGCGTCGCGCAATGCCTGATGGTCCTCTTGGCCGATCTGCTGGGCATTCAGCGCCACTTTCTCGGCATAGGTGAGCATTGCGCGTTCACGTGGCGAAATATCGGCCTTGCGCCAGTTCACGGCCACCTGATCGGCGATAAAGGCGTTCTTGGCGCGGATGCGCAGGATCGCGCCATGGGCGACAACGCAATACTGGCATTGGTTCAGGCCCGAGGTGGCGACCACGATCAGTTCACGCTCGGCTTTGGTCAGTCCCCCCTCGCGCTCCATCAGCGCGTCGTGATAGGCAAAGAAGGCACGGAATTCGTCGGGCCGATGCGCCAGCGCTAAAAAGACATTGGGGATAAAGCCCGATTTCTCGGCCACTTTGCGGATGCGTTGCGCGATATCCTCGGGCATCTCATCAAGTGTGGGAACCGGAAAGCGGCTGATGGCATGGGTCATGGCTTTCTCCTTTCCGGCGAGGTTTTCATCAAAGCCGGGGCGGGGTCAATCGCCCGGCGCGGCTTCTCTGCCTTGACTCCTTGCGCCAACGGGCCTATCCATCCCCGGATTCCCGGAAGGTCTGCCCTTCCGGTCCCCGTCCTTTGCGGGGATCGCCCCCCGTCAGCGCGTTGCGCCCACGGGGGCGTTACTGCTTATCGCGTCTCGTTCGCGGGGCGCGCCTGGATTACGGCAACGACCTATGGAGGGCGCCGATGTTTGAAAACCTGTCCGATCGCCTTGGCGGCGTCTTCGACCGGCTGACCAAGCAGGGCGCGCTGTCCGAAGAGGATGTCGCCGCTGCCATGCGCGAAGTGCGCGTCGCACTGCTTGAGGCCGACGTTTCGCTGCCTGTCGCACGCAGTTTTGTGAAATCGGTGACGCAAAAGGCCACTGGCGCCGCCGTCACCAAGTCGATCACCCCCGGTCAGCAGGTGGTTAAGATCGTCCATGACGAACTGATCAAGGTCCTGCAGGGCGAGGGCGAACCCGATCAGTTGCGCATCGACAACCCTCCGGCGCCGATCCTGATGGTCGGTCTGCAGGGCTCGGGCAAGACGACCACGACCGCGAAACTGGCCAAACGCCTCAAGGACCGCGAGAAAAAGCGGGTGCTGCTGGCCTCGCTGGACACCAACCGCCCGGCCGCGATGGAGCAGCTGGCGATCCTTGGTCAGCAGATCGGCGTCGATACCCTGCCGATCATCCCGGGCGAGAATGCGGTCCAGATCGCCAAACGCGCCCGGCAGCAGGCGACGCTGGGCGGCTATGACGTCTATATGCTGGACACCGCCGGCCGTCTGCACATCGACGAAGTGCTGATGGATGAGGTGCAGGCCGTCCGTGACGTCGCCAACCCGCGCGAAACGCTGCTGGTCGTCGATGGTCTGACCGGTCAGGACGCGGTGAACGTCGCGAGCGAATTTGACGGCAAGGTCGGCATCACCGGCGTTGTGCTGACCCGGATGGACGGCGACGGCCGTGGCGGTGCGGCGCTGTCGATGCGTGCCGTGACGGGCAAGCCGATCCGCTTTGTCGGTCTGGGCGAAAAGATGGACGCGCTTGAGGTCTTTGACGCTCAGCGGGTTGCTGGCCGCATCCTCGGCATGGGCGATATCGTTGCGCTGGTCGAGAAGGCCCAGGAGGTTCTGGAGGTCGAACAGGCCGAGCGCATGATGAAGCGCTTCCAGAAGGGCATGTTCAACATGAACGATCTGCGTTCGCAGCTTGAGCAGATGCTAAAGATGGGCGGTATGCAGTCGATCATGGGCATGATGCCCGGCATGGGCAAGATGGCCAAACAGGCCGAGGCCGCCGGTTTCGACGACCGGGCGATCAAGCGCCAGATCGCGCTGATCAACTCGATGACCAGGAAAGAACGTGCCAATCCCGATCTGCTGCAGGCAAGCCGTAAAAAGCGCATTGCCGCTGGTGCCGGGATGGAAGTGTCCGAGCTGAACAAGCTGCTGAAAATGCAAAAGCAGATGGCCGACACGATGAAAAAGCTGGGCAAGATGGGCAAGGGCGGGCTGCTTAAGCAAGCCATGCGCGCCATGACCGGCAGGGGCGGTGGGCTGCCCGATATGGCTGACGTCGATCCCGAAAAAATGGCCGAAGCCACCCGCATGCTGCAGGATCCCAAGGGGCTTGGCGGTCAACTGGGGGGCATGAACCTGCCCGGTGGTCTTTCGGGCCTGTTCAAGAAGAAATAGGCGCATGATCTGTCTGTCCGACACGCCTGTACTGACGACCGAGCGTCTGATCCTGCGCGCCCCGCAAGGCGGCGACTGGCCGGCGTGGCGCGATTTTGCGGTCTCGGAACGGGCGCGCTGGATCGGCGGGCCGATGGTCGAGCCGGGGCAAGCCTGGCGCGCCTTTGGTCATATCGTCGGCCATTGGGTGCTGCGCGGATTCGGCTCTTTCGTGGTGACTGATCGCGACAGCGGCGCGCCTTTGGGCTCGGTCGGGCCGTGGTTCCCGGATGGCTGGCCCGAGCATGAGCTTGGCTGGACCCTGTGGACGCCCGAGGCCGAAGGTCGTGGCATCGCGCATGAGGCGGCGTTGGTGGCCCGCGACTTTGCCGCCCGTAATCTCGGCTGGACGACGGCGGTCAGCTATATCCTGCCCGAGAACGCGCGCTCGGCCGCACTGGCCGAACGGTTGGGCGCGGTGCGCGATCCCGATGCCGCCCATCCGGGCAAGGATCCTTGCCTTGTTTATCGCCATCCGATGGA
Organism: Paracoccus sp. J56; assembly: GCF_019633685.1. Classification (NCBI taxonomy): domain Bacteria; kingdom Pseudomonadati; phylum Pseudomonadota; class Alphaproteobacteria; order Rhodobacterales; family Paracoccaceae; genus Paracoccus; species Paracoccus sp. J56. The sequence goes on along the minus strand of NZ_JAFL01000001.1, from coordinate 283,310 downwards.
GACCGTCTGATGAGCGAGCTGCCCCAGCCGAACCCCGCAGAGCCAGAATCCCAGCCAGCAGAGAACAGCATGTCAGACCCGATCGCCCGCGCCGCGGCCTTGCTTAAGGAACATCGCGCCAGCATCGACAGGCTTGACGCGATCCTTGTCTATACGCTGGCCGAACGGTTCAAGCACACCCAATCCGTCGGTCGTCTTAAGGCCGAACATGATCTTCCTCCGTCCGATCCCACGCGCGAAGCGCAGCAGATCGAGCGGCTGGAACGCCTTGCGCGCGAGGCCGACCTGGACCCGGAATTTGCGCGCAAGTTCCTGAATTTCGTGATCGCCGAAGTGATCCGACATCACGAGACATTCCTCCCCTGACGCGGGGTTTTCCCCGCAACCCCGCCATTTCCAAAGGAGAACTTACAATGGCAATGAAAATCCGCCTGGCCCGTGGTGGCTCGAAGAAGCGCCCCCATTATGCCATCGTCGCCTCTGACTCGCGTATGCCGCGCGATGGCCGCTTTATCGAAAAGCTGGGCACCTATAACCCGCTGCTGCCGAAAGATTCGGAAGATCGCGTCAAGATGAATGCTGAGCGCGTTCAGTACTGGCTGGCTCAGGGTGCTCAGGCTACCGACCGCGTTGCCCGCTTTCTCGAAGCGGCTGGTCTGAAAGAAAAGACCGAGCGCAAGAACCTCAAGAAAGGCGAGCCGGGCAAGGCTGCCAAGGAACGTGCTGAAAAGCGCGCCGCCCGTGAAGCCGCGGCTAACGCTCCGGCCGAAGAAGCCGCTTCGGAATAAGAATGACCGAGCGGGTCTGTGTGGGTGCGATCGCGGGCGCCTTTGGCGTCCGGGGCGAGGTGAGGCTCAAGAGCTTTACCTCGCAACCAAATGACATCGCTGCATATTCTCCGCTTTATACCGAAGATGGCAGCCGCTCGTTCACCGTCCGCCTGACCCGGCCGGTGACGGGCGGACTTGGCGCCCGGCTGTCGGGCGTTGAAACGCGCGAAGAGGCCGAGGCGCTTAAGGGCGTGACGCTTTGGGCTGATCGCGACAAGCTTCCGGTGCTGCCGGATGACGAATTCTACCATGCCGATCTGATTGGTCTGCCGGTCTATGACACCGGGGGGCAGCTGCTTGGCAAGGTGCGCGCAATCTATGATCACGGCGCAGGCGATATACTTGAGGTCTTTGGACCCGGTCGCCGTCAGACCCTGCTTTTGCCCTTTACCCGCGCCTTTGTGCCCACGGTCGATCTGACCGCAGGCCGCATCATTGCCGATCCGCCCGAGGATGAGGAATGAGCGGTGAGGGCGACAGCTCAGGGATGAAATCCCATGGCCGGCTGTCGATCCGGGCCAGCGGGCAGCCACGCGACCTGTTGGCCGAGCCGCAGGTCAGAGGGGCATGGACCGCGCAGGTCATCACCCTGTTTCCCGAGGCATTTCCGGGGGTTCTGGGACTATCTTTGACCGGGCGGGCGCTGTCTCAGGGGCTATGGAATCTGCGCAGCATTGACCTGCGCCCCTTTGGTGTCGGGCGGCACCGCAATGTGGACGACACCCCCGCGGGCGGCGGTGCCGGCATGGTGATCCGTCCCGATGTGATGGACGCGGCCCTGCGCGAGGCGGGGGCGGGGACCAGGAATGCGCTGCCGGTGATTTATCTTTCGCCACGCGGCCGACCATTTACCCAGGCCCGCGCCAAGGAACTGGCCCAAGGGCCTGGCATGACGCTGATCTGTGGCCGGTTTGAGGGTGTGGATCAGCGTGTGCTGGACGCCCATGACGTCGAAGAGATCAGTATCGGGGACTATGTCCTGACCGGCGGAGAGCTTGCCGCTCAGGTCTTGATCGACGCGACTGTTCGGCTTATACCGCGCGTGCTGGGGAATCAGGAGTCTCTGGCCGAGGAGTCCTTTTCCGACGGCCTGCTTGAGCACCCTCAGTACACGAAGCCCGCCCTTTGGGAAGGCCGCGCGATACCGGACGTTCTGCTGTCCGGAAATCACGCGGCCGTTGCTGATTGGCGGCGCGACATGGCCGAAAGGCTGACAAAGGAACGCCGCCCCGACCTGTGGCGGGCATATGAGCAGGCTCATATGGACCCGGCTAAGGACCGACAGCTCTCGGGCGCATCAGACCAATCGCGGGGCTACCGCGAGCATCAAGAGGACTCATAGCGATGAACCTGATCGCCCAACTGGAAGCCGAGCAGATCGCTGCGCTCGGCAAGAACATCCCGGATTTCAAGGCCGGTGACACCGTGCGCGTCGGCTACAAGGTGACCGAAGGCAGCCGCACCCGCGTGCAGAACTACGAAGGCGTGGTCATCTCGCGCAAGGGCGGTGACGGCATCGGCGCCTCGTTCACCGTGCGCAAGATCTCGTTCGGCGAAGGCGTCGAGCGTGTCTTCCCGCTTTATTCGACCAACATCGATTCGATCACCGTGGTGCGCCGTGGCCGCGTCCGCCGCGCCAAGCTGTACTACCTGCGCGATCGTCGCGGTAAATCGGCCCGTATCGCCGAGGTCACCAACTACAAGCCCAAAGCCGAAGCCGAGGCCTGAGGAGACGCGACATGAAAGCAGACATCCATCCCGATTATCACCTGATCGAAGTCAAAATGACCGACGGCACCACCTATCAGGTGCGTTCGACCTGGGGCAAAGAAGGCGACACCATGTCGCTCGACATCGATCCGACCTCGCACCCCGCCTGGACCGGTGGCTCGGCCAAGCTGATGGACACCGGGGGCCGCGTGTCGAAGTTCAAGAACAAATACGCCGGTCTCGGCTTCTGATCCCAGAGCCAGCCAGATACACGAACGCCGCCCCAAAAAGGGCGGCGTTTTACTTTTGCACGATCCGCGTTGGTGACCCTCCGGTCGGTTGATCAGAAGGCAAGGCCCAGGATCGGCATCCAGACCGGCGAACGCGGCGGACGGTTCAGCGGCAGGCCGGTCATATGGCCATTGCCGGTGTCGATGACCACGCGCCCGTCATGATATTCCCGCAGGACCGGTCCCTGCACGCTTTGATGGTCCGAAAGGGCGATGGTCGCATAGCCTTGGTCTGGCTTGGAAAATACGGCGTGTATCATTGGATCGCTCCTTTCCTGGCAAGGCTGTGGGTGGTGACCCGGCGCATCGCGGCCCGGGCTGGCGCTAATAGGGCAGGGGTGCTTGGCCGCGGCATCGCTGTGCCGCCAAAGACCGGGGGATGACTCGTTGTGATCATCTCTGGTTCCTCCTCCTCCTCACCGATCCTTGCGGTCTCGGCATGAATATATAACGACATAGCGGATCGTCTTTTTCAAGAATAAAAAGCGACTCACCTGGTCGTGATGAAAGAATGAAGCTGGAACAAAAGGTTGCAGTGCGGCCACGGCTGGAACTGACGTGACATTTCACGCCCGGAAAAGGCTTGTTTTACAGCGATTCGCGCGGTGTCGGCGCTTTTCATCGCTGCGGCTGCGGCCTATGTTTCGGCGCGACGCGGCCGGGCATGGCAGGGGGATTCGTGGCGCATATCATCGTTGTCGGCAATGAGAAGGGCGGTTCGGGTAAGTCCACGACCTCAATGCATGTGGCGACAGCGCTGGCGCGCATGGGCCATCGTGTCGGCGCGCTGGATCTGGACGTGCGTCAGCGCAGTTTTGGCCGTTATCTGGAAAATCGTGCTGCCTTTTCACAGCGCGAGGGGCTGGACCTGCCCATGCCGCTATTGGCCCATCTTGAGGCTGATGCGCCTGAGGGTTCGGATCCGCTGTCTCAGGCCGTTTCCGCGCTGGAGGCAGAATGCGATTTTATCCTGATCGACTGTCCCGGCTCGCATACCCGGCTTAGTCAGATGGCGCATACGCTGGCCGATACGCTGATCACCCCGATGAACGACAGTTTTGTCGATTTCGACCTTTTGGCGCGGCTGTCCCCCGAAGGCAAGATTCTTGGTCCCTCGATCTATGCCGAGATGGTCTGGTCTGCCCGCCAGCTGCGTGGTCAGGCGGGTGCGGGGCCGATCGACTGGCTGGTGCTGCGCAACCGGCTGGGAACGCAGGCCATGCACAACAAGCGCAAGGTCGGCAGCGCCCTGACCAACCTGTCGCGCCGCATCGGTTTCCGTGTCGCCCCCGGTTTTTCTGAACGGGTGATCTTTCGTGAACTTTTTCCGCGCGGTCTGACGCTGCTTGATCTCAGGGACATCGGCACAGAACAGCTCAGCATGTCAAATATTGCAGCGCGTCAGGAACTCAGGGACCTGATGACTGCGTTAAACTTGCCTGGCGTCAGCGTTTCCTTTTGAACCGCCCGCCATTGTTGCCGGGCCTGCGCGCCACTATGTTGCGCCGCAGATTGGTTAGGAGAGGACGATGACGGCAGCCAGCCGATTCATCCGTATTGTGGTGCTCGCCCTTGCTTTGCCGATGGGGCCTGCTGGCACGGCCACAGCTCAGGCGGCGGATGCCGCAGAACAATCTGAATTACCTGTAGTCACGCTGGCGACCGCCAGGCAGGACTGGATCGAGGCCCGCGTGCCGGTCTCGGGTTCTTTGGTGGCGCGGCAAGAGGTGCAGATCCACGCCCTCGTCTCGGGGCATGAAATCACCAGTATTGATGCCGAGGTCGGCGACCGGGTCGAAGAGGGGCAGGTTCTGGCCCGTTTGTCCGAGGATGTGCTGGCCGCACAACTGGCGCAGGCCGAGGCCGAATATCAGCGCGCGCTGGCCGGCGTCAGCCAGGCCGAAAGCCAGATCGCCAGCGCCGAGGCGACCCTGACGCAAGCCGTCGCGGCGCTGGAGCGGACACGCAGCCTGCGTAAAAGCGGCAATGCCAGTCAGGCGGTCCTGGATCAGGCCATAGCGACCGAGGCCTCGGCCCGGGCGGCCTCGGCTTCGGCCTCGGACGGGCTGGGGGTTGCGCGCGCGGCGCTGGCGCTTGCTGAGGCGGCGCGTAGCATCGCGCAGCTGAATCTTGATCATGCGCGCATCACTGCGCCGGTCGACGGCGTGGTGGTGGCGCGGACAGCACGCCTTGGCGCGATACCGGGCGGTGGTGGTGATCCCCTGTTTACCCTGATAGCCGGTGGCGAGGTTGAGCTGGAGGCCGATGTGATCGAGACCGCGCTGACCCAGCTTAAACCCGGTGATCCGGCCGAGATTGAGGTTGCTGGCCTTGGCAAGGTCGCGGGCAAGATGCGGCTGGTTCCGGCTGCTGTCGATCCGGTGACGCGGCTTGGTCAGGCGCGGATCGCGCTTGACCCCGACCCACGGCTGCGGCCGGGGCTTTTTGCCAGCGGCTGGATCATCACCGAGCGCCGTCAGGCCCTGACTTTGCCCAGCTCTGCCATTCTTGCCGATGCCTCGGGTGAGCGGGTCCAGGTGGTCAAGGACGGGCGGATCGAGTCCCGCCCGGTTCGCGCCGGACTATTGTCGCAGGGCCGGCGAGAAATCCTTGAAGGGGTCGCGCCGGGTGAACAGGTGGTGGCCAGGGCTGCGGCCTTTTTCCGCAGTGGTGATCAGGTGCGGGCGGCCCAATGAACTTTTCGGCATGGTCTATCCGCCACCCTGTGCCGCCAATTGCGATCTTTCTCGTGCTGGTGCTGGTGGGGCTTTACAGCTTCAGCCGGCTGGCGGTCACGGCTATGCCGAACATCGACCTGCCCTTGGTCAGCGTTGTGGTCAGCCAGCCCGGCGCCGCACCGTCAGAGCTGACGCGGCAGGTGGTTCAACCGATCGAGGACTCGATTGCCTCGATCACCGGCGTGCGGCACATCACCTCATCTGCGACCGACAGTTCGGCACGGATCTATGTCGAATTCGAGCTTGAGACCGACACCGACCGCGCAGTCAACGACGTCAAGGATGCCGTCGCCAAAGTCCGGGCAGACTTGCCCGAGTCGATTGTCGAACCGCTGATTCATCGCATCGACGTCAGCGGCATGGCGATCCTGACCTATGCCATCAGCAACCCCGGCATGAATATCGAAGAGCTGTCGGATTTCGTTGATGATGTGGTGTCGCGCGATCTTTCGACCGTGCCCGGCGTGGCCAGCATTACCCGGATCGGCGGCGCGGATCGCCAGATCAATGTCGAGCTGGACCCCGCCCGGATCATGGCCTTTGGGCTAACCGCGGCCGAGATATCGGAACAGCTGCGGGCCAAGAATATCGACATGGGCGGTGGACGTGGCGATCTGGCCGGGACCGAATACACCATCCGCGCGCTGGGATCGGCCGATGATGTCTCACTTCTGGCCGCGACGCCCATTCTGGTCGGCGGTGGCCGGACAGTGCGGCTGGACCAGCTTGGCACTGTCACGGACGGGGCCAGCGAAGAGCGCAAGTTTGCGTTGCTTGACGGTCAGCCGGTCGTCGCCTTTGGCGTCTTTCGCGCCAGCGGCCAGTCCGATCTGGTCGCAGGTGACGGGACTAAGGCCCGTATCGCCGAGATCGAAAAGCGACATCCGGGCACCAGGATCACGCTGATCGACGATGCGACGACCTATACCTCGGGCAGCTATCATTCGACCATGGACACGCTTTACGAGGGCGCGTTCCTGGCGGTGGTGGTGGTGTTTTTGTTCCTGCGCAACTGGCGCGCGATGCTGATCGCGGCGACTGCGCTGCCCCTGTCGATCATCCCGACCTTCTTTGTCATGCACTGGCTGGGCTTTACGCTGAACGGCATCAGCCTGCTTGCGATCACGCTGGTCACCGGCATCCTTGTCGATGACGCCATCGTCGAGATCGAAAACATCGTCCGCCATATCAACATGGGCGTGCCCGCCTATGACGCGAGTATGGAGGCCGCGAATGAGATCGGCCTGACCGTCATCGCGATCAGCTTTTCAATCGTCGCGGTCTTTGCTCCGGTCAGTTTCATGGGGGGGATTCCCGGGCAGTACTTCAAGCAATTCGGCCTGACCGTCGCGGTCTCGGTGCTGTTTTCGCTGCTGGTTGCGCGACTGATCACGCCGATGCTCGCCGCATATTTCCTGCGCGACAACACCCGTCTGGCCGAGGAACGCGATGGCCCGCTGTTGCGCGGTCTGATGGGCGTGCTGGGCTGGACTCTGCGCCATCGCGGGCTGTCGCTGCTGATGGGGCTTGGTGTTTTTGCGATCTCGATCTTTTCGGCAACGCTTTTGCCGACAGAATTCATCCCCGCCTCGGATGTCGGGCGTAGCCAGGTCACCGTCGAACTGCCCCCCGGCTCGACCGTGGCCGAGACCGAGGCGATGGCGCGCGAGATTTCGCACCGTATCAAGACCGCGCCCGAGGTGCGCTCGGTCTTTGTCAATGGCGGTGATGAGGACGTGACCAAAGCCACGCTGATGGTCAATTACGGCCCCAAGGAAGAGCGTGGGCGTTCAAGCTTTCAGATCGAGGATGAGCTTAAGCGCGAGCTGTCGACGATCCCCGATGTGCGCATCAACTTCCAGAACGAAGAGGGGAACGCCGATCTTTCCGTCTCGGTCCTTGGCGATAGCGAAGAGGGCGCGGCCGAGGCGGCCGAGCGGCTGGTCGCGGCGATGAAGACCCTGCCCACGCTTGAAGGGATCACCTCTTCGGCCAGTCTTCAGCGGCCAGAGATTCAGGTCCATCCGCGCCCCGAAGTTGCCGCGCAACTGGGTGTGACCGCCAGCGCATTGGCCACCACCCTTCGCGTTGCGACGCTGGGCGATACCGAATCGAACCTTGCCAAGTTCAATACGGGCGACAAGCAGATCCCGATCATGGTGCGGCTGAACGAATCCGCGCGGCGCGATCTGATGACAGTGCGCAACCTGAGGGTGCCAAGTTCAGCCGGGCAGGTGCCGCTTGAGGCCGTGGCGGATGTCACCTTCTCTGCCGGGGCGACTGAAATCGGGCGCTATGACCGGCGTTATCGGACCACGGTTTCGGCAAACCTTGCCCGTGGCGCACTGCTTGGTCCGGTCAGTGCAGAGGTTGCCGCCCTGCAAGGCGAGGTCGAGCTGCCGCCGGGAACCGAGATCCAGCCCTCGGGCGATGCCGAGATTATGGGTGAGGTGTTCCAGGCCTTCTCGGTCGCGATGATCTCGGGCGTGATGCTGACCTATGTCGTGCTGGTGCTGCTGTTCCACAATTTCGTTACCCCGATTTCCATCCTGATGTCGCTGCCGCTGGCGATCGGTGGGGCGATCCTTGCGCTGTTCCTGACCGGGAACTCGATCAGCATGGCGGTGGTCATCGGCTTTCTGATGCTGATGGGGATCGTGACCAAAAACGCGATCATGCTGGTGGAATTCGCGGTCAGCTCAATGGACCAGGGCATTGATAAGCGTACCGCCATTCTGGACGCGGTTCATAAGCGCGCGCGCCCTATCGTGATGACCACCATTGCCATGACTGCGGGCATGGTACCTTCGGCCATCGGCACGGGAGAGGGGGCCGAGTTCAGCTCTCCGATGGCGATTGCGGTGATCGGGGGGCTGCTGCTTTCGACGTTGCTGTCGCTGTTGTTCGTACCGTCGCTGTTCTCGGTCGTTCATGGCGGACAGGTCAGGATCGCGCGTTTGTTGCGGCGCTGGATCGGGCTGAACGTCGCTTCGAAACCCGCGGGCGAATAAGAGAGCTGCATCTGAATATGAAAAAGGGGGCCCGAGAGCCCCCCCCTTTTTATTGCTGTGGCTGATCGGATCAGGCCAGCATACCCATCGGGTTTTCCAGATGTTTGACGATGGCTTCCAGCAGCTGGGCGCCAAGCGCACCGTCGATCACCCGGTGATCGACCGACAGCGTCATCGACATGACATTGCGGATCACCACTTCGCCATTCTCGACCACAGGGGTTTGAATGCCGGCACCGACCGCCAGGATTGCGCCGTGCGGCGGGTTGATCACTGCATCAAAGTTCTCGATCCCGAACATGCCGAGGTTCGAGATCGCAAAGCTGCCGCCCTGATATTCGTGGGGTGCAAGCTTTCTGGTCTTGGCGCGGTTGGCCAGATCCTTCATCTCGGCCGAAAGGGCGGACAGCGTCTTTTGCTGCGCGTCCTTAAGAACGGGGGTAAAGAGCCCGCCCTCGACTGCGACGGCGACCGCGACATCCGACGGTTTCAGCTTAAGGATACGGTCGCCTGCCCAGACGGCATTGGCATCCGGCACCTCTTGCAGCGCCAACGCGCAGGCCTTGATGATGAAGTCGTTGACCGACAGTTTCACGCCCCGCGATTCAAGCTGCTTGTTCAGCATGGCGCGGAACTTCATCAGCTCGTCCAGCTTGGCCGAGCGGCGCAGATAGAAATGCGGGATGGTCTGTTTGGCCTCGGACAGCCGCGCGGCGATGGTGCGGCGCATGCCGTCCAGCGCCACCTCTTCGGTTTCGCGGTCGGCATACATCTTGAGGATGGTCTCTGCCGAAGGACCTGCCGGTGCGGCAGCAGCCGGGGCGGGGGTCGCCGCTTTCGGGGCTTCGGCGGTGGCAGGCTTGGCCGCGCCGGGCTTTGCACCCTCGACATCCGCCTTGACGATACGACCACGCGGACCAGAGCCCTGAACCGTGGCAAGGTCGATGCCCTTTTCCGCCGCGATGCGCCGGGCCAGAGGCGAGGCAAAGATACGCCCGCCCTCAGCCGATTTTGGCGCAGCCGGGGCAGGCGCAGCCGGGGCTGCCGCCGCCGGAGCGGCCTCTGCTTTCGCGGCCTCGGGTTTGGCCTCTGCCTTGGGTGCGGGGGCCGAACCGATGTCATCGGCGCTTTCGCCATCCTCAAGCAGGACAGCGATGGGGGTATTGACCTTTACCCCTTGGGTGCCCTCGGCAATCAGGATCTTGCCCAGGACGCCCTCATCAACGGCCTCGAATTCCATCGTGGCCTTGTCAGTCTCGATCTCGGCGATGATGTCGCCGGATTTGACCTCGTCGCCCTCTTTCACCAGCCATTTGGCCAGCGTGCCTTCCTCCATGGTCGGAGACAGGGCGGGCATCAGGATTTCAGTCGGCATCTTCTGCCCTCCCCTTAACGGTAGGTGACTTTCTTCACGGCTTCGACGACTTCGGCGGCAGTGATCAGCGCGTGCTTTTCAAGGTTGGCCGCATAAGGCATGGGCACGTCCTTACCGGTGCAGTTGATGACCGGAGCGTCGAGCCAGTCGAAGGCGTTCTCCATCAGATGGGCCGAGATGTGGTTGCCGATCGAGCAGACCGGGAAACCTTCTTCCACCGTCACGCAGCGGTTTGTGCGTTTCACCGATTCGATGACGGTCGCATAGTCGATCGGGCGCAGGGTGCGCAGATCGATGACCTCGGCTTCGATCCCTTCGCCAGCCAGCGTCTCGGCTGCTTCCAGCGCGTGGGTCATGCCGATGCCAAAGCTGACGATGGTCACGTCGCGGCCGGGGCGTGCGATGCGCGCCTTGCCAAACGGGATGGTAAAGTCCGGCAGATCCGGTACTTCGAAGCTGCGGCCGTAAAGGATCTCGTTCTCAAGGAACACGACGGGGTTACCATCGCGGATCGCGGTCTTGAGCAGGCCTTTTGCGTCAGCTGCGGTATAGGGCATCACCACCTTCAGACCGGGGATCTGCGCATACCAGGCTGCGTAATCCTGGCTGTGCTGGGCGGCCACGCGGGCGGCGGCGCCGTTCGGTCCGCGAAAGACGATGGGGCAACCCATCTGCCCGCCCGACATGTAAAGCGTCTTGGCGGCCGAGTTGATGATATGGTCAATCGCCTGCATGGCGAAGTTGAAGGTCATGAACTCGACGATCGGACGCAGACCTGCCATAGCGGCCCCGGTGCCGATACCGGCAAAGCCGATTTCCGAGATCGGCGTATCGACCACGCGGCGCGCGCCGAACTTGTCCAGCAGCCCCTGACTGATCTTGTAGGCGCCCTGATATTCGCCGACCTCTTCGCCCATCAGGAAGACGGTCTCGTCACGCTCCATCTCTTCGGCCATGGCTTCGCGCAGCGCTTCGCGCACGGTCATGGTCTTCATCGGCGTGCCTTCCGGCCAGTCGGGCGACAGGTCCGCTACCGGTGCGGGGGCAGGTGCGGCGGCCTGGGCCGGAGCTGCCGGAGCCTCAGCCTTTGTCTCGGCAGGTGCTTCGGCTTTCGGTGCCGGGGCGGAATCGACGGATTCGCCTTCCTCGACCAGAATGGCGATCGGGGTGTTCACCTTGACCGCTTGCGTACCCTCGGGGATCAGGATCTTGCCAAGGATGCCTTCATCAACGGCCTCGAATTCCATCGTGGCCTTGTCGGTTTCGATCTCGGCGATGATGTCGCCGGATTTCACGCTATCGCCTTCCCTGACCAGCCATTTGGCCAGCGTGCCTTCCTCCATGGTCGGCGACAGGGCGGGCATCAGGATTTCGGTTGCCATGGTTCCCTCTCCCTCAGGCGCTCTTTTCTTCGGCGTAGATATCGGTCCACAGCTCTTCGAGCGGCGGCTCCGGGCTTTCCTTGGCGAACTCGGCAGAGTCGTTCACGATTTCCTTAATCTCCTTGTCGATGGCCTTGAGGTCGTCTTCGGAGGCATGTTTGCCCTGCAGCAGCAGCTCGCGTACGTGTTCGATGGCGTCGCGTTCGTCGCGCATCTTCTGCACTTCTTCGCGGGTGCGGTATTTCGCCGGGTCGGACATCGAGTGGCCGCGATAGCGGTAGGTCATGACTTCAAGGATGTAGGGACCCTTGCCGGCGCGGCAATGCGCCACCGCTTTTTCGCCCGCTGCCTTGACGGCCAGCACATCCATGCCGTCCACCTGTTCGCCGGGGATGCCGAAAGCCTCGCCACGGCCGTAAAGCGTGGTCGAACGGGTCGAGCGTTTGAGCGAGGTGCCCATCGCATACTGGTTGTTCTCGATCACGAAAACCACCGGCAGTTCCCAGATCGTGGCCATGTTATAGGTCTCATAGACCTGACCCTGGTTGGCGGCACCATCACCGAAATAGACGAAGGTGACGTTGTCATTGCCCCGGTATTTGTCGGAAAAGGCAAGACCGGCCCCCAGGGGCACCTGCGCGGCGACGATGCCATGGCCGCCGTAGAAGTGTTTTTCGCGGCTGAACATGTGCATCGAGCCGCCCTTGCCTTTGGAGTAGCCGCCGATGCGGCCGGTCAGCTCGGCCATCACCCCGCGTGCGTCCATGCCGCAGGCCAGCATATGGCCGTGGTCACGGTAGCTGGTGATGCGCTTGTCGCCTTCCTTGGCGACGGATTCCAGACCGACGACGACGGCCTCTTGCCCGATGTAGAGGTGGCAGAAACCACCGATCAGGCCCATGCCGTAAAGCTGACCGGCCTTTTCTTCGAATCGGCGGATCAACAGCATGTCGCGATAGTATTGAAGCAGCTCATCTTTGGACACGTTCGGCGTGCTCTGCCTGGCTGCGGGCTTTCTGACCATGGGCCTCCTCCTCGGGGCGGGGAATAGTTCAGCGTTAAACTAATTCTAGGCGAAGCTGTCGGGGGAAGTAAACCGGACTCGTGCATAGGTCCAGACACCAGATGCAGAAAGCCGCCCGAAAGGCGGCTTGAGCAAGTGTGGCGATGCAGGAAAAGGCAGTTCGCAGACCGGATATCCGGGCAGGCCGGGATCGTGCGCTTTGCCTGAGAGCCTAGCGGATGATGATTTCGTCAGCGCGCACCAGGCCCAGAACGTCGCGGGCACGTTCGTCCAGCAGGTCCACGTCCAGAAATTCATCCGACAGCCGGCGGGTCAGATTGCGCATCCGGTCCACCTCGGCCTGCAGCTTGTTGCGCTGCTGGACCAGCTCTTGCGTTTCGGCTTGCAACTGCACGCGCCGCAGGATGCCAGAGGGACCCTGAACCGCCGCATAGGCAAAATAGACGCCCAAAAGGATCATCACGACGAAAAAGATCAGGGCGCTGATCGATAGGCGTTGGTTCATATGGGGCTCGGCGGCTGCTCGGCTGTTTTGCGCGATCATGCCACAGGCGGGCCTTGTGGGGAATCCCCCGCGGGGCCATGCAGGATGTCATCAAGCACCAGCGCCATAACACAGGCGGAATCCTGCATATCCTGCACGCCTACCCATTCATCGGGCTGATGGGCCAGATCCAGAACACCCGGCCCATAGGCGATGCAGTTCTTGAGCTTGCCGATGCGGTCGATGTGTTTTTGATCATAGGTGCCGGGGCTGACGACATATCCGGCAGTCCGGCCCAGTACCCTCTCAATTGCGGCGGCGGTCGAACGCACGACCGGTGCTTCGCGGTCGGTCATGCTGGGGATGACCTCGAACAAATCCCGGATTTCGTAAACAAATCCAGGACGTTGCACCTTGATTTTTTCAAGGAGCGCCGTGACCTCACGCTTGACCTCGGCGAGATCCTCTTCGATCAGAAAGCGGCGGTCGATGACGATGCGGCAGCGGTCGGCGACGCAGGGCGCAGGCAGGCCGGTAAAATCGGGACCCAGATCCGGCTCTCCGCCATGGATCGAATTGATGTTCAGGGTCGAGTTCCGCGCGCCCTCGGGGATCACAGGCATCTCGGTGTGCTTGCTCAGCAGCAACGGGAACAGGGTGCGTTCCATTTCCTCAAGCACTGCGCCCATGTGGCGGATGGCGCTGTCGCCAAGGAAGGGCATCGAGCCGTGGGCGATGCGGCCGTGGGTTTCGATCTCGGCCCACCAGACGCCACGATGGCCAAGGCAGATGCGGTCCTTGTGCAGAGGCTCAGGGATGATGACGTGATCGACATGGGCAAAGGCGCCTTGCTGGGCCAGATAAGCCACGCCGCCAAAGCCGCCCGATTCCTCGTCAGCCGTGGCGCTGATCTCGATCTGGCCGGGATGGTCGGGATACAGGGCAACAAATGCCTCGGCCGCGATGATGCTGGCGGCCAGCCCGCCTTTCATGTCGCAAGCGCCGCGGCCATAGATGCGCCCCTCATCCAGCTCTGCGCCAAAGGGGTCGCGGCTCCAGCCATGGCCGACCTCGACCACGTCATGATGGCTGTTGAAATGCACGCATTCCCCGGGCGGGCCACCGCGATGGCGGGCGACAAGGTTCCAGCGCGGAAACTCTTTGCTGTCGCCGGGGGCACCATGGGCGCGGATCAGTTCGCACTCCCACCCCTGCGGGGCCAGCCGCGCCTGCAGATATTCGCAGATCTCGCGGTAATGTCGTCCCGGCGGGTTCAGGGTCGGAATGCGGATCAGGTCCTGTGTCAGGCGGACCAGGTCTTCGCGGCGGTTCTTGATCTCTTGGGCAAGCGCGTCCATGACCCAAGGCTAGGCCGGGTTCGGCGGTACGGCAATGGGGTCATTGACAGTTGCCGCGCGCGGGCCTTCCATGGGGCAGGCTTCTTGCAAACTGGGTCGGCCCGATGATTGCCTTTCTGCGCCTGATCGGCATGGTCCTGATCGTTGAGCTGATCTTTTACCTGCTGATCGGCATCTATGTCCGCAGCCTGCGCCGGGAAGAGCTTGAAGAAGAATGGGATCGCCGCCATCCCGAACGTGCGGGACCTTCACCGGAACGAGCCGAGTTCGTGCGGCGTTCGATGGTGGGTTTCAGCAAGACCCTGCAAGCGCGGCTTGTCGGGTTGGTGCTGGTTCTGCCGGTGGTCGCGATCATCGTGATCATCGTGATCGTGAATTACAATTAAGGGGGGCGCCGATGCGCTGGTTCCTGACCGTCCTTGGGGTGATCTTCGGGATCGTGGTCTTTTTGTTTCTGGACTACACGCTGCCCGCAAAGCAGACGGTTCGCATCACCAACACCTATAACCGGCTGACCGATATAGGTGCGAATGCGATCTTTTATGCCTCTCCCGATACCGGGACGGTGCAAAACGCCCAAGGCCAGCGCGACGTGCGGTTCATCGACACGGTGCGTCCCAACGGCAAACCCTATGTCTATCGCAATGAAGACACCGGCTGGATCTGGCCGCCCTATTTCAAATACGACAGTTCGAACCTGCATGCGCAGGCGACCGACCTGCGCTCGACCTCGGCCAATCCGGAATGGGTCAGCGTGACCTCTTATGGTTGGCGGATTGCGTGGCTGTCGATCTATCCCAACGCCATTGCGATCAAGCCGGTGGCGGGACCCGAGGTCAAACCCTTTAACTGGGCGGCGCAGATCATCCTGCTGATCCTTGGCGCGCTGCTGTTTCTGATCTGGCGCATGTGGAACCAGTTTCGCGAGCGTACGATTGACCCGGCCGTCCGCTCGGCTGACGAGGCATGGGACCGTATTGACGCTCGTGCTGATGCGGCACGTGCCAGCGCCCGTGGGCGTCTGCGGCGCGGCTGGGATTGGCTGCGGGGGCGCTGAGTGATGGAGCGTAAGAACCCTGGCACGGATTTCCGCCTCGACTGGTTTGAGAATATCGCCATCAACACCCCTGCGGCTGAGCGCCGCGCGGCAAGCCTGAGCGCCCGCCGCAGCCTGAAAAAGGAATGGCAGGCGGCGTGGCTTTTGAACGCGGTGCGCTGCATCGACCTGACTACGCTTTCGGGGGATGACACAGCGGATCGCGTTGCCCGGCTATGCGCCAAGGCGCGCCAGCCGGTGGACGCAGGCCAGCTTGCTGCGCTGGGGGGTGAGGGTCTGACCACCGGGGCGGTCTGCGTCTATCCGACCATGGTGGCGGCGGCAAAACGGGCGCTGCAGGGCACTGCGATTCCCGTTGCCTCGGTGGCGACGGGCTTTCCGGCCGGGCTGATGCCGCTTGACCTGCGGCTGGCCGAGATCCGCTATGCGCTGGATCAGGGCGCGGATGAAATCGACATCGTCATTTCTCGCGCGCTGGTTCTGCGCGCCGAATGGGCGGCGCTTTACGATGAGATATGCGAGATGCGCGAAGCCTGTGGCGCGGCCCGGATGAAGGCCATCCTGGCGACGGGTGAGCTTAAGACCCTGACGAATGTCGCCAAGGCCAGCCATGTCGCCATGCAGGCCGGGGCTGATTTCATCAAGACCTCGACCGGGAAAGAGCCGGTGAACGCGACGTTGCCCGTCTCGCTCGTCATGTTGCGGGCGATCCGTGATTATCGGGACCGCACCGGTTTTGCCGTCGGATTTAAACCGGCCGGAGGGCTGCGTACCGCCAAGGACGCGCTGAACTGGCAGGTGCTGATGGCCGAAGAGCTTGGCCGTGACTGGCTGCGGCCCGATCTGTTCCGCATCGGCGCAAGCTCGCTGCTGGCTGATATCGAGCGGCAGCTTTCCCATCACGTGACTGGCCGTTATGCGGCGGTCCATCGACTGGCGGCGGGGTAAAGATGCCGAAGGTAAGCGAGATCATGGAAAGCATGGAATACGGCCCCGCGCCCGAGGATGCATCCGCCGTCCGCGACTGGCTGCGCGAGCGTGTAAGTTTTGGTCATTTCATCGCCGGACGCTTCACCCGCCCGGGTGAGACCTTTGCAACCCGCGACCCCTCGACCGGAGAGGAACTGGCGCAGGTCACGCAGGGCACTGCCCGCGATATCGCCAAGGCGGTTCGCGCCGCACGCCGGGCACAGCGGGGCTGGGCGGCGATGCCGGGGCATGACAGGGCGCGTTTTCTTTATGCCATCGCCCGCACCATCCAAAAGCGTGAGCGTTTCCTGTCGGTGCTGGAGACGCTGGATAACGGCAAGCCGATCTGCGAAAGCCGCGATATCGACGTGCCGCTGGTCGTGCGGCATTTCTATCATCACGCAGGGTGGGCCGAACTTCTTGAAAGTGAGTTTCCCGGCCATCTTGCCCTTGGTGTCTGCGGCCAGATCATCCCGTGGAACTTTCCACTGCTGATGCTGGCCTGGAAAGTCGCGCCCGCGCTTGCTGCTGGCAACACTGTGGTGCTGAAACCTGCTGAATATACACCGCTGACTGCGCTGGCCTTTGCTGAAATCTGCGCCCATGTCGGCCTGCCCGCAGGGGTCGTGAATATCGTGACTGGTGATGGAGAGACCGGCGCCGCGCTGGTTCAGGCCCCGGTCGACAAGATTGCCTTTACCGGCTCGACCGAAGTGGGGCGGGGGATCGCCCGCGCCCTTGCCGGATCGGGCAAACGGCTGACGCTGGAACTGGGCGGCAAATCGCCCTTTGTCGTGATGGAGGACGCCGATCTTGATGCCGCTGTCGAGGGCGTCGTTGATTCCATCTGGTTCAATCAGGGGCAGGTCTGCTGTGCAGGTTCGCGCATTCTGGTCGCCGAATCCGTTGCCAGCCGGTTCGAAACGCTGCTCAGGGCGCGGATGGAAAAGCTGCGACTTGGTGCCCCGCTTGATAAGTCTACGGATGTCGGCGCGATCGTCGATCCGGTGCAAAAGGCCCGCATCCTGAGCATCCTTGATCGTGCGACTGCTGCCGGGGCTGAGCTTGTCGGGGGGGATGCTGCGCCCGGCTGCTTTATCGCGCCAGGCTATCTGCGCAACATTGCCCCCGCCAACCCCGGCATGATCGAAGAGATATTCGGGCCTATCGCGACGCTTTCGACATTTCGTACCCCCGATGAGGCGGTAGAGCTGGCGAATAACACCCGCTATGGGCTTGCCGCATCGGTCTGGTCGGAAAGCGCGACAGTGGCCACCGATCTGGCGGCGCGGATCAAGGCAGGTGTGGTCTGGGTTAATTGCGCCAACACCTTTGACGCTGCCGCGCCTTTTGGCGGGGTGCGCGATTCAGGCTATGGCCGTGAGGGCGGGCGCGAAGGGATGCTCGATTATCTTTCTGTCCCGGTCTCTGCGCCGCGCGAGACGGCACCGGCCGGAATCATCCCGGCCGAGGGGCAAGCCATCGACCGTACAGTCAAGCTTTACATCGGCGGCGCGCAAAAACGCCCCGACGGCGGTACGAGCTATGCCGCACAGGACGAGCTGATCCCGCTTGGTAACCGCAAGGACATCCGCAACGCGGTCGAGGCGGCGCAATCGGCGCTGGCGAAATGGCAGGGCCTTGGAGGTCATGGCCGGGCGCAGGTGCTGTATTTCCTGGCCGAGAATCTTGCTCAGGCGCGAGCCGAGTTCGCGGGCTACGCCAGTGTGGATGAGGTTGATGCCGTCATCCGCCGCTGTTTCTTCTATGCGGGCTTTGCCGACAAATATGACGGCGCTACGGTCTCGGCACGACCCGGGCATCTGTGCCATGTCCAGCCAGAACCGCATGGGGTCATGGGTCTGATTGCGCCAAATGCCGCGCCTTTGGCCGGGTTCATGTCACTGGTGCTGCCGGCCATCGCCATGGGCAATGCGGTGGTTGCCATCCCAGCGCAGGACAGGCCGATGGCGGCACTGACGCTGGCCAAGGTTCTGGCCTGTTCGGATGTACCGGGCGGGGTGGTCAACATCGTTACCGGTCCGCGTGATGCGCTGGCGACGGCGCTTGCCGCGCATGACGGCGTTTCGGCGATCTGGCACGCGGGGCAGGGCGAGGGGGTTGCCGAGGTGCAGCGCACCGCAGCCGACACCCTGATTCCGGTCTGGACCCCCGGTCCCCGCGACTGGGGCGATCTGCACGCGCAGGGCCGGGAGTTTCTGCGCGCAGCCAGCCGCACCAAGACGATCTGGCTGCCCTATGGCGCGTTGCCAGCGGGCACCGGCAGTGCGGCCTATTAAGGAAAAACGCATGTATATCCCGCCGCATTTTCAGGAAATCGACCCCGCAGAGATCGCCGCGCTGATCGAGGCGGCGCCCCTGGCCTGTATCATCGCCGGGACCTCTGAGGGGTTGATTGCCAATCACATCCCGCTGCTTGCCGGGCCCGAGGGTGTGCTGATCGGTCATGTCGCGCTGGCCAATGACATGCATCGGCTGATCACCGAAGGGCAGGAGGTGCTGGCGATTTTTCGTGGCGAGGACGCCTATATCTCGCCGAACTTCTACCCTTCGAAGCCCGAGCATCACCGGCATGTCCCGACCTGGAACTATCGCGTGGCGCATGTCTATGGCCGCGTCAGTTTTCAGCATGATGAGCGGGCCAGGCGTGCGGCAGTCGGTCTGCTGACCCGCTATCATGAAAGGCGGCTGAACGGGGAGAATGCCTGGCGCATGGCCGATGCGCCTGCCGATTACATGCAGCAGATGCTTGGCGGTATTGTTGCACTGCGCATCTCGGTCACCCGGACGCTGGCGAAATCCAAACTGAGCCAGAACCGCGAGGCCCGGGACTATCTGGGCGCGGTTGCCGGGCTGCGCGACAGCGGGCATGACGCGCTGGCCGATCAGATGGTCAGACGCCTGCCCGGCGAAAGCTAAGGGGCAGGCGCCCGTCTTTTCAGGCCGAGCGCAGCCAGTTCAGCCCCGCCTCGGTCGAGGTGCGGGGCGTGTATTCCGCGCCGATCCAGCCGCGATAGCCCGAGGACCTGATGGTGTGCAGAAGCTCGGGAAAGTCGATGTCGCCCCGGCTTGGCTCGTGTCGGCTGGGCCAGTCTGCGATCTGGACATGACGCACATGGTCGGCCATGCGCTGCCAGATGGCAAAAGCGTCACCATGGATCATCTGGGCCTGATACACGTCGAACTGCAGTCCCAGATTGGGCGCAGAGACCTCTTCGAGGATCTCGGCGGCCAGATCGAAACTGTCCAGGAAATATCCCGGCATGTCTGTGCTGTTCATCGGCTCGATGGTCAGGCTGATGCGTGGGTCGTGCGCCGAGGCCCATTTGAGGTTCTGCACAAAGGTGCGGCGCGCCTCTTCTCCGCTGGCTTTGCCGCACATGACATGCAGATGGTGCACGCCCAGGACACGGGCAAAGCGCAGCGCGCGGTCGAAATCGCTGCGAAAACGCGCCATGTTGCCCGGCTCTGCTGCAAAGCCGCGCGGTCCCCCGGCCCAGTTGGGCGGCGGGGAGTTCATCAGGACGAACTCCACCCCTGCGGCCCGTGCGGCCTGCGTCAGGGAATTCGCGGCGATGTCATAGGGATACAGGATCTCGACTCCGCTGAACCCAGCCTGCTTTGCAGCAGTAAAGCGTTGCAGCATGGGCAGTTCAGTAAACAGATATGTCAGGTTGGCGGCGAATCGCGCCATGGTCAGGGCTCCAGAGGAAAAGCCGTCCCTCCCGAGTGCACTTCCATACGCCCGTTTTCTCCGGGCATAGCCGCATCGGCTAGTCGGTAGAATGTCTTGCGGTCGATCAGTGCCCAAAGACCGCGGCGAATATGAACGTAGGGCCGGGGCTCATCTGGCGTCCCGCGCATCTCGATCGCATGCTCGGGGCCAGCGACCACCCGGTCGCCAACGTTCGTGGTAAAGGTAATCTCCTGGTCGATTTCGGCATCAACGGCGATGAAGGGCGCGTCGGCCACGCGGATGCCGACCTTTTCGACCGGAGTTACCAGAAAGTAATCGTCACCCTCACGCTTGAGGATCGAAGCGAACAACCGGACCATCTCGGGCCGCCCGATGGGCGTTCCGTTATAGAACCAGCTGCCGTCAGCCCGGATCTCCATATCAAGGTTGCCACAGAATGGCGGATTCCACAAATGCACAGGAGGCGGGCCCTTTTTCGCGGCGCGGCTGGCTGCCGCGGCGATTCCGGCCGCATCGCTCACAGTATTGTCAGTCTTTTCCTCCATTCCCTGTGGACCCTGTCACACCTGCCTTTATGTTGTCCTAGAACAGAAACGAGGCGTTGTCATGGCCGAGAATGAGAAACTGGTTTCAGAAGTCCAGATGCTGACCAATCGGCTGTCCGAGGCGCGCGCCAGTGTCGAGCGCCGTTTTGTCGGTCAGCACGCGGTTGTCGAGCAGGTGCTGGCGGCGATCCTGTCGGGGGGTCATGCGCTGCTGGTCGGGCAGCCGGGGCTGGGCAAGACCATGCTGGTCGATACGCTTGCCACCGTCCTTGGGCTGGGCAACGCGCGGATCCAGTTCACCCCCGATCTGATGCCGGCCGATATCCTTGGCTCTGAAGTGCTGGACATCCGGCCCGACGGCTCTCGCGCCTTTCGCTTTATCGAGGGGCCGGTCTTTACCCAGCTTCTGATGGCGGACGAGATCAACCGCGCAAGCCCCCGGACCCAATCTGCGCTGCTGCAGGCGATGCAGGAAAGCGAGGTCACGATCGGGGGCGAACATCGCCCGCTGGGCCGGCCTTTTCACGTGCTGGCGACCCAGAACCCCATCGAGCAAGAGGGGACCTATCCGCTGCCCGAGGCGCAGCTTGACCGTTTCCTGTTGCAGATCGACGTGGATTACCCCGACCGCGACACCGAACGCGCGATCCTGCTGGCCACGACCGGGGTTGATCAGGGGCAGGCGCATGCGGTCTTTGATCCAGCCGGGCTTGTCGCGGCGCAGGGGCTGATCCGGCGTATGCCGGTGGGCGAGACGGTGCTGAACGCGATCCTCGATCTGGTGCGCGCGGCCCGTCCCGGCGCACCCGAGGCGCCGGGCTGGATTGCCGATACGCTGGTCTGGGGGCCGGGGCCGCGCGCCGCGCAGGCCCTGACGCTGGTGACACGGGCGCGGGCGGCGCTGAACGGTCGCTTTGCCCCGACGCTTGATGATGTCGCTGCCATGGCTGCCCCGGTGCTGCGTCACCGTATGGCGCTTAGCTTTGCGGCCCGCGCGCGGGGCGAGACGGTCGAGGGCGTTATCACGCGACTTCTCGACGACCGGATGCGGGCGGCAGCGTGAGCCGGTCCGCCGGACAGCTTCGCGCACGGGCTGAGGCAGCCACTGCCGCCCTGCCGGCACTGATGCTGTCGGCCGAGAGATTGGCGGCTGCGCTGGCGCCCGGCGCACATGGCCAGCGCCGCGCCGGCACGGGCGAGGACTTCTGGCAATACCGCCCCGCCACCACCGGGGACACAGCGCGCAGCATCGACTGGCGGCGCTCGGCCCGGTCGGATGCGCAATTCGTCCGTGACCGCGAAGCGCAGGTTGCCCAATCGGCTGCGATCTGGATCTCGGCGGCGGCAGGGATGGATTATGCCGGTAGTGCCGAGCGTCCGACCAAACGCGACCGTGCCGAACTGCTGGCGCTGTCGCTGACCATGGCGCTGCTTTCCGGAGGAGAGCGGGTGGCGCTGGCCGGTCAGCCGCCACGTCCCGGACGTCTGCAGGCCGACCGCATCGCCGAGACACTGGTCACGCGTCCCACACTTGATCGCGACGATGACGCCCCGCCTGTCGAGGCGCTGCGCCCGGGCCAGCGGGTGATCCTGTTTGACGATTTCCTTGGCGATCCACAGCCGGTGCTGGACTATCTGGCCCGCGCCTCGGGGCTGGGGGTGCAGGGTGTCCTGATGCAGGTGCTTGACCCGAACGAAGAGGCGTTTCCGTGGCGTGGCGCGGTGTTGTTCCGCTCGGCCTCGGGGGCGATCGGGCATGATACCCGCGACGCGGCAGGGCTGCGCTCTGCCTATCTGGCGCGGCTTGCCGAACGGCGCGAGACCTTGTCGCAGGCCGCGCGCACGGCGGGCTGGCATTTCGGCACACATGATACCGGGGCTGCGCCCGCGCAGGCGCTGCTCTGGCTCTGGTCTGTCCTGGAGGGCTGATGCTGCTTCTTGGTCCTCTCGGCTTTCTGACGCCCTGGATCCTGATCGGGCTTGCGGCGCTGCCGGTGCTGTGGCTGATCCTGCGTGCCATGCCGCCCACGCCGAAACTGGTGCGGTTTCCCGGCACACGGCTGCTCTTGGGTCTCAGGGATCCGCATCCTGTGGCGCGGCATACGCCGTGGTGGCTGTTGTTGTTGCGGGTGCTTGCGATTGGGGCGCTGATCCTTGGGGCAGCCGGGCCGGTCTGGAAGCCGTCGCCCGAAGGCGCGGGGCAGGGGCCGTTGCTGATCGTCATGGATGCCGGCTGGGCCGCCGCGCCCGACTGGCCGCAGCGTCAGGCCCGTGTCCTGCGCGCGCTGAGCCGCGCCGAGGCCGAAGGCCAGCCCGCGGCAATGCTGATCGCAGATGGCCGGGCCGAAGGTGCGCTACCTTTTCAACCCGCTGGTGAGCTTGCGGGACCGCTGCGCGCCCTGCGTCCCGCCGCGTGGGAGACGCGCTATCCCCCGGACCCCGAGGCGGCACTGGCGGCGGCGCCTTCGGGCCTGTCGGCTCTGTGGCTTAGCGATGGTCTTGACCATCCCGATCAGGCCAAATGGCTGGCGGCCCTTACTGCGCGGGGCAATGTCACCGTGGTTCCGCCCGAGGGTCCGCGCCGCGCGCTTGAACTGGTGCCGGGCGATCAGCCTGCCCTGCGGCTGCGTACTACCGCAAGCGGGGCGGATGCGCCGGACGTGTTGGCGATCGGCGTTGATCCCCAGGGCACGCCGCGTGAACTGGCCCGCTTGAGCCCAGCTGACCCTGTTGCTGAGGATGGCGTGACCACGCGGCTGGTGCCGATCACGCTGCCTTCCGAGTTGCGCAACCGCATCACCCGGTTTGAGGTCGAGGGGAACGCCTCGGCCGGGGCGGTGGTGCTTGCTGACGATTCGCTGCGTCGGCGCAAGGTGGCGCTGATCGGCGATGACCGGGCAAGCGAGGGTCAGCGCCTGCTGTCGCCGCTGCATTACCTGCGCCGCGCGCTGGCCCCGAGCACCGATCTTATCGAGGGCGGCCTGGGTGACGTCTTGCTGGCCACGCCTGATGTGATCGTGCTTGCCGACCAGCCTGGCCTTGGCGAAGCACCCGCGTTGCGCGACTGGGTCGAACAGGGCGGGCTGCTGATCCGCTTTGTCGGGCCGCGCATGGCCGCGTCGGAACGGTTAAGTGATGAGCCGCTTTTGCCCGTGCGCCTGCGGGCCGGGGGGCGGGATGTCGGCGGCGCGCTGGCCTGGGGCGAGCCGCGCGGGATCGAGCCATTCGCCCCGGACGGACCATTTGCCGGGCTGGAGGTTCCGGGCGACGCGACGGTGCGCGCCCAGTTGCTGGCCGAGCCTGCCCCCGATCTGGCAAGCCGTACCATTGCCCGGCTGACGGATGGAACGCCCTTGGTCACTCGTGCGTCTTTGGGTCAGGGACAGCTTGTGCTGTTTCACACCACCGCAAACGCGGAATGGTCGAATCTGGCGATTTCGGGGCTGTTCGTCGAGATGCTGGACCGGCTGGTGCGTAGCGCCCGCGTCAACCGCCCTGCAGCGCCCGAAGCCGATCAGGCCGAGCAGCCCTTCTGGACGCCTGAACTGGTGCTGGACGGTTTTGGCCGTGTGACCGAGGCCGAGGCATCCGCTCCGGTCGCCGCCGCTGATTTTGCGCGGGGTCCCGCGCCGGGTGCGCCCGCCGGGCTTTATCGCGGCGGCGAACGGCTGAAGGCGTTGAATGCCGGCGGACCGATCCGCCCGGCGAACTGGCACGGCGCACGGATCGAGCGTGGGACCGAGACACCGGGCCTTGCCCTGCGTGGCTGGCTCATCGCGCTGGCGGCGGCGCTTTTCGCGCTGGATGCGCTGGGCAGCGCCTGGCTGGCGCGCGGCAGGCAAAGGGCACTGGCATGAGACCGTGGCTGCTTTTTTCGCTGCTGATCCTATGGGTGACTGCGGTTTCCGCGCAGGAAGAGCCCGATCCAAGGCTGGTCCGAGCCGCCGACGAGGTTGCGCTGGCCTATGTCATCACCGGAGATGCCGAAGTTGATGCCGCCTCTGAGGCCGGATTGCGCGGGCTGTCGCAGGTCCTGACCGCCCGCACGACTGTTGAGCCGGGTGAGCCGATCGGCATTGATCCCGACCGGGATGACCTGTCGCTGCTGACCTTTTTGTACTGGCCGGTGACGGGCACGCAGGCGCCGCCTTCGCCGCAAGCCTATGTGCGGCTGAACCATTTCCTGCGCTCGGGTGGGATGATCCTGTTTGATACCCGCGACGGCGATATTGCGGGGTTGGGCGGGCCAGACGGTACGGCGGCATTGCAGGCATTGGCCGCGCCGCTCGATATTCCGCCGCTGGCCCCTGTCCCGCAGGATCACGTCCTGACCCGCAGCTTTTACCTGCTGCGGAATTTTCCCGGCCGCTACCTTGACAGCGATGTCTGGGCAGAGGCCCCGCCCGCGGGTGCCGAGGCTGCCGAGGGTGCCCCTTTCCGCAATCTTAACGATGGCGTTTCTCCGGTCCTGATCGGCGGAAATGCCTGGGCCGAGGCCTGGGCTGTGGACGACAACGGCCTGCCCATGTTCAGCGTCGGGGCTGGTTTCGAGGGCGAACGCCAGCGCGAAATGGCCTATCGTTTCGGGGTCAACCTGATCATGTATGTGCTGACCGGGAACTATAAATCCGACCAGGTCCATGTGCCTGCACTGCTTGACCGGCTGCGCGAGGAAGAGGAGGTCGTGCAATGAACGGCCTTGTATTTGATCCTTTGCTGCCATGGCCGGTGATCGGCGCTCTGGCCGTGCTTGCGCTGTTGGTGGCGCTGTGGTCGGTGTGGCAGGGTTTACGTGGCTGGCTGTGGCGCGGGGCAGCGGGGTTGGCTGTGGCTGCTGCCCTGGCCGGGCCGGCACTGGAATCGGGTATTCGCAATAAGCTTTCCGATATCGTCATCCTGCTGGACGACCGCAGCGCCAGCCAGTCCTTGCCCGGACGGGCGGCACAGACAGACGCAGCGGTGGATGAGCTGACACGCCAGCTTACGGCACTGCCTGATACCGAGATCCGCCGCATCACCGTTGCAGATGATCCCGACGGGACGCTGACTGGCGCGGCGCTGACCCGCGCTTTGGCTGCTGAGCCGCAAGGCAGGGTTGCGGGGGTCATTGCCGTGACCGACGGGCTTGCGCATGACGCGTCGATGGTGCCTGCTACCGCTCCGGCCCCGGTTCATGTGCTGCTGACCGGGCAAGAGACCGACTGGGATCGCCGTCTGGTGATCGAAGAGGCCCCCGCCTATGGCCTGATCGGCCAACCCGTCACCATTCGCCTGCGCATCGAGGATCAGGGTGCCGTGCCGGACAGCGTTGCCCAGACCCCCGCGCGGCTGCGCATCATGCTGGACGGCGAGGAAACGCGCAGTCTCGATTTGCCGCCCGGCGTGACGCTGGATCTGCCGGTTGTGCCGAAACATGCCGGGCAGAACGTGGTCTCGATCTCGTTCCAGGCACCACAGGCGGATGTGCCAGAGCTGACCGACCGCAACAATGCCGCAGCGGTGCAGATTCAGGGCGTGCGGGACCGCCTGCGCGTGCTTTTGGTGTCAGGTGCGCCGCATCCCGGTGAAAGAACATGGCGCAACCTTTTGAAATCAGATGCGAATGTGGATCTGATCCATTTTACTATCCTGCGGCCACCGGACAAGATGGACGCCATCCCGGTCGAGGAGCTGTCGCTGATCGCCTTTCCGACGCAGGAACTTTTCATGCAGCGGATCAGGGATTTCGACCTGATCATCTTTGACCGCTACCGGGTACGGGGCATCCTGCTGCCCCAATATTACGACAATATCCGCCGTTATGTCGAAGAGGGCGGGGCGATTCTGGTCTCGGCCGGGCCCGAGATGTCCTCGGTCGAAAGCCTGAACCTTTCGCCTCTGGGGGCGATCCTGCCCGCGCGTCCGACGGGGCGGATTTATGACCAGCCCTTTCTGCCGCGCCTGACCGAAGAGGGCTCGCGCCACCCCGTCACCTCGGATCTGCCCGGCGCTCCGGTCGAAGGGGCCGAGCGGAGCTGGGGGCGATGGCTGCGCATGTCCGAAGTTATTCCCGGCCCGCGCGCGCAAGTGGTGCTGAGCGGGGCCGATGATGCGCCGCTGTTGCTGCTTGGCCGCGTCGGCAAGGGGCGGGTAGCGATGCTGACTTCGGATCAGGTCTGGCTGTGGGGCCGGGGGTTCGAGGGGGGCGGGCCGCAGCTTGAGCTGCTGCGCCGTATCGCCCATTGGTCGATGAAAGAGCCCGATCTTGAGGAAGAGGCGCTGCTTGCCGATGTCGGTCCCGGCCTTGCGGTCACGATCACCCGCCGGACGATGGATGTCTCGGCCGGTCCGGTCCGCATTACCCATCCCGATGGCAAGAGCGAAGAGATTCCCCTGACCGAGGCAGGACCGGGCCGTTTCACCGCGCATTGGACTGCGCCGGGTCCGGGCCTTTACCGGCTGGCCGAGGGCGAGATCGAGCGGGTGCTGGCCCTTGGTCCCGCCGCACCTTTGGAATTTGAGGAAACGGTGGCTTCGGGCGCGGCTCTTGGTCCCTTGGCTGAGGCGACGCAGGGCGGGGTGCTTCGGCTTTCAGAGGGTGTGCCCGCGCTGCGTACCGTGCGCGAGGGGCGGCCTGCCCATGGTCAGGGCATCGACCGGCCATGGATCGCGATCACCCCGCGCGAGGCGGCATCGGTCAGCGGCATGACCCACCGTCCGCTATTGCCGGGCTGGGCATGGCTGGTGCTGATCGCGGGGCTTGCGATTTCCGGCTGGCTGGCCGAAGGACGCGGGCGGTTGCGCGGCTCGGCCTGAGGCCGCGCATCGCTGCCGCGAAACTTGCCAAGAACGCGCCCCGTTGCTAGGCAAATGGAAACATTTCAAGAGGACCGCATGGCTGCCGACGAGACTGCCTATATCCCTCCGACCGAAGTCGATCTTGCCATGATCAAGCGGATCCTGCCGCATCGTTACCCCTTCCTGCTGGTGGATCGGGTGCGCGATATCGTGCCGGGCGAAAGCTGTGTCGGCGTCAAGAATGTGACATCGAACGAGCCGCATTTCGAAGGGCATTTCCCGCAGGAACCCGTCATGCCTGGCGTCCTGATCATCGAGGCCATGGCGCAATCGGCGGCGGTTCTGGTCGGCACGACGCTGAACCTCGCCGACAAGGGCATGGGTACTTATTTCATGTCGATCGACAAATGCCGCTTTCGCCGCAAGGTGGTGCCGGGCGACGTGCTTGAGCTGCACATGAAGACCCTGCGCGGCGGCGGCAAGATCTGGAAATTCGAAGGCCGGGCTATGGTCGGAGGCGAGCTTGCCGCCGAGGCCGAGGTCATGGCCATGCTGAACCGTGGCGAGAATGGCTGAGACATTGATCCATCCCTCGGCCGTCGTCGATCCCGCCGCGCGGATCGGCGAGGGTTGCGAGATCGGTCCGTTCTGCGTGATCGGGCCAGAGGTCACGCTGGGGCCGCGCGTGGTCCTGAAATCGCATGTGGTCATCGCCGGCGAGACCGCGATTGGCGAGGAAACCACGGTTTTCCCCTTTGCCTCGCTGGGCGAGGTGCCGCAGGACCTCAAATTCCGGGGTGAGCGTACCCGGCTTGAGATCGGCGCCCGAAATCGTATCCGCGAATATGTGACCATGAACCCCGGCACCGAGGGTGGCGGCGGCGTTACCCGCATCGGCGATGACGGGCTGTTCATGGCGGGCAGTCATGTCGCCCATGATTGCCACATCGGCAACCGGGTAATTCTGGTCAACAACGCCTCGGTCGCCGGCCATTGCGTGCTTGAGGATGACGTCATCGTCGGGGGACTGTCCGGCGTTCACCAATGGGTGCGTATCGGGCGCGGTGCCATGATCGGTGCGGTGACCATGGTGACGGCGGATGTGATCCCCTTTGGCCTTGTACAGGGCCCCCGCGGGCATCTGGACGGGCTGAACCTCGTCGGGCTCAGGCGTCGCGGCGCGTCGCGCGACGAAATCCATGCGCTGCGCGAGATGTTGGGGCAATTGGGGCAGGGCAGTTTCCGCGACACCGCCCGCCATCTGGCCGAGGGCGAGACCACGCCCATGGTGCGCGAGGTGCTGGATTTCATCCTTGGCCCCTCGGACCGCAGTTTTCTGGCGCCGCATCCGTGAGACCTGATCCATGAGCCGCATCGCCCTGATTGCCGGCGAGGGCCGGCTTGCCCCCGCCATCGCCGCCGCGCTGGACCAGCCCTTGGTCTATGCGCTGGACAATCTGAAACCCGAGGTCGAGGCCAAGCCCTTTCGTCTTGAACGTCTGGTGCCCTTTCTGGACGAACTGACCGATCAGGGCGTGACGCAGGCGGTCTTTGCCGGTGCGATCCGCCGCCCCAGGATCGAGCCCGAGCTTTTTGACCCGCGCACGCTTTCGATCGTGCCGCGCATCCTGATGGGGATGCAATCGGGCGACGATGCTGCATTACGCGCTGTGCTTGACGTGTTCGAAGAGGCGGGCATCGCCATCCGCTCGGTCGATCAGATCCTGCCCGAACTGGTACCGGGGGAAGGGGTGCTGGCCGGTGAGCCCAGCCCCCGTGATCAAAAGGACGCTGCACGCGCGGCCGCAATCGTCCGGGGTCTTGGCTCGCTTGATATCGGGCAGGGTGCGGTGGTTGCTCAGGGGCTGTGCCTTGCTGTCGAATCGCTGCCAGGCACACAGGCAATGCTGGAGTTTGCGCGTCTGCATGCCGGGCTGAAACCCGATCCGAACGGGCCGGGTGGCGTTCTTTACAAGGCGCCCAAGCCCGGACAGGACCGTCGTATCGACCTGCCGACCGTCGGCCCCGACACCGTCAATCAGGCTGCCGAGGCCGGTCTTGCCGGCATCGTGTGGGAGGCGGGCAGCGTCATCCTGCTGGAACGGGATGAGACTGTGCGCCGGGCCGAGGCTGCGGGTCTGTTTCTGTGGGCGCGCGGCGCTGACGGGTAGCGGGGACAGGAACCTGATGCCTGCCTTTGCGTTGCCCCAGAACCCAAAAGATCGCGCCGCAAAGACAAGGGCGGGGAATGCAGGCGGTGCCCTGTGTCCTCGATTCCATGGCCTTGCAGCGCGCGGAGCGAAGCGATGAAGTTCTTCATGATCGCGGGCGAGCCGTCCGGTGACAATTTGGGCGGGGCGCTGATGGCCGGGCTGAAAGAGCTGGCGGCCCCCGGGGTCGAATTCATGGGCGTTGGCGGGCCTGCCATGGCTGCCCAAGGGCTTGAGAGCCGCTTTCCGATGGAAGAGCTTAGCCTTATGGGCCTGTGGGAGGTGCTGCCGAAATATCGCGCCCTGAAAGAGCGGATTGCCCAGACGGCCCGAGCCGTGGCTGAGGCACAGCCTGATGCGCTGATTACCATCGACAGCCCGGATTTCTGCCTGCGTGTGGCGCGTCAGGCGCGCGCGCTGAACCCCTCATTACGCACCATCCATTATGTCGCCCCCTCGGTCTGGGCCTGGCGTTCGGGTCGGGCCCGCAAGATGGCGCAGGTGATTGATCATGTGCTGGCGATCCTGCCCTTTGAGCCGCCGCTGATGCAGGCCGCAGGGATGAGCTGCGATTTTGTCGGCCATCCGATCGTTGCCGATCCCGTCGCGGATAAGGCCGAGGCGGCGGCATTCCGTGCTGCGAATGGCATTGCGCCTGATGCGCCGCTGGTCCTGTGCCTGCCCGGATCACGCCAAACCGAGGTCAGCCGCCTTGGTCCGCGCTTTGACGAGGCGCTGATGCGGTTGCGCGACCGGGTGCCCGAAATCCGGGTGGTGATCCCGACCGTGCGCGGGGTTTCGGCGCTGGTACATGATATGGCGCGGCGCTGGCCCACCGCGCCGGTCGTGGTCGAAGGGGCCGGGGAAAAGCGCGCGGCCTTTGCTGCAGCCGATCTGGCGTTGGCGGCCTCGGGCACGGTCAGTCTGGATCTGGCGGCGAATAACGTGCCGATGGTGATCGGCTATGATGTTGCGCTGCTTAGCCGCTTCATCATCGGGCTGATGCTCAGGACGGATACGGTGACGCTGGTCAATCTGGTCAGCGAAACCCGCGCAGTGCCGGAATATCTGGGCCGCAACTGCCAGCCGGGGCCGATGTCGCGGGCGCTTTACCGGCTGATCGAAGACCCCGAGGCGCGGGCCGAGCAGTTTGCCGCCATGGGCACGACCATGGAGCGGCTGGGGCGCGGCGGCGAGGCCCCGGGCCTGCGCGCCGCGCGTTCGGTTCTGGCCGCGATCAGTTCTGGGCCGCGACCACGATGATCTCGACCTTGTAATCGGGCGTTGCCAGCGCCGATTCGCCCGTGGCACGGGCCGGGGCATGGCCGGGGGCAACCCAAGCGTCCCAGACGGCGTTCATTTCAGCGAAATCGGCCATATCGGCCAGCCAGACCTGCGCCGACAGGATGCGGGTCTTGTCCGAGCCGCATTCGGCCAGCAGCCGGTCGACCTGGGCCAGCACCTCGCGGGTTTGCTCGGTCACCGATTCGCCGGGTTTGCCGACCTGACCGGCCAGATAGATGGTGCCGTTGTGGATGACGGCCTGGCTCATACGGGGGCCGGTCTCGATGCGCTTGATCTCGGACATGAAGGATCCTTTCGGGTTGGGCTGGCGTCAGAAGAGCCGCCAGAAGAACACTGCCGTCATGCCAAAGCCGATGGCCGCAATCAATGCTCGCAAGGCAGGGATCGGGATGCGCCGCGCCACCGGCGCACCCAGATAGCCGCCCAGAATCGTGCCGACGCTCATCACCGCCGCTGGTTTCCAGGCGACCTGACCGCCGGCGGCAAAGATAGCAAACGAAATTACCGACAGTGCGAATGACAGCCAGTTCTTAAGCCCGTTCATCTGGTTCAGTTGGGTCATGCCCCAAAGTGCGAACAACGCCAGCAGCACGATGCCAAGCCCGCCGTTGAAATAACCGCCATAGATCGCCACGGGCACCATGGTTCCGGCGCCAAAGGGGGCCACGGCGTCGCGGCGCCGTCCTGCCCATTCCCGCACTTGCGCGCCCCAGATAAAGACCGAGGTTGCTGCCAGCAGCAGGAACGGCACCAGCACCGCGAAAGCCTCGTTTGAGGAAACAAGTAGCAGGCAAGAACCGGCGATGCCTCCGATCACCGTCCAGAAGGTCAGCCGCAGCACCAAGGAGCGGTCGATCTGGGCGATTTCGCGTCGGAACCCCAATGCGGCCGAAAGATAGCCGGGCAGCGCCGCGACCGTGCTGGTTGCATTGGCCGAAACGACGGGTACTCCGCTGGCGACCAGCGCCGGAAAGGTGATGAAGGTACCGCCCCCCGCAACAGCGTTCAGCATTCCGCCAAGAAAGCCGGCGGCAAGCATCAGCAGGATATCGGTCATGGGCAGGGCTCCGGACAATGGGGGGCATCCCTGCCTAGCTGCCCGGCCGCAGATGGTCCAGCACCCCCGGCAACATGCACACGCATTCCGGGTGCGGCTACATCAGGCGGGTCATTTTGCAGGGAATAACTGGTGCTGCAGGAGAGGATTGAACTCTCGACCTCACCCTTACCAAGGGTGTGCTCTACCACTGAGCTACTGCAGCGCCGTGGGCGGGGCTTTAGACCGACTGTGCGGAGGGTGCAAGAGGGATCGGCGCAAAAAATTTAGATATGCCGAACATCGCCGACCGCGCGTCAGCCCCCCGCGCGCGCGCTGGACGCAACAAGGCAAGGGCGCTAACAGAAGAGCATGACGAAAATACCCCGCGATCCCAAGGGCGACACACGTGAAGCGCGGCTCAAGGCGGCGCTGCGGGCCAATCTTGCGCGGCGCAAGGCGCAAGGGCGCGCACGGGCAAGCGCAGAGAACGATACGAGCCAGAACGAGCAGCACGGGCCAGAGAAGCCAAACCAAGGCACGCCCGGAAATGAGGATTAGATGGACCAGATCATTGTAAGGGGGAACGGGCCGCTTCATGGCGAGATCCCGATCGCCGGTGCCAAGAATGCCTGCCTGACGCTGATGCCGGCGACCCTGCTGACCGATCAGCCGCTGACGCTGACCAATGCGCCGCGCCTGTCGGATATCCGCACTATGACCGCGCTTTTGCAGTCGCTTGGGGCCGAGGTCGCCAGCCTGCAGGACGGCCAGGTGCTGGCTCTGTCGAGCCACGCCCTGACCAGCCACCGCGCCGATTATGACATCGTGCGCAAGATGCGCGCCTCGATTCTGGTGCTGGGGCCGATGCTGGCGCGGGATGGTCATGCGGTTGTTTCGTTGCCCGGGGGCTGTGCCATCGGCGCGCGTCCGGTGGACCTGCATCTGCGCGCGTTCGAAGCGATGGGGGCCGAACTGGACCTGCGCGATGGCTATGTCCATGCCAAGGCTCCGGCGGGCGGGCTCAAGGGTGCGGTGATCGACTTTCCTATAGTCTCGGTCGGTGCGACTGAAAACGCGCTGATGGCAGCGACGCTGGCGCGTGGGACCACGGTCCTGAACAATGCTGCCCGCGAGCCCGAGATCGTCGATCTGGCAGAATGTCTGCGCCGCATGGGCGCGCAGATCGAGGGCGAGGGGACCTCGACCATCACTATCGAGGGTGTGCAGGCTCTTGGCGGTGCCACTCATCCGGTGGTGACCGACCGGATCGAGCTTGGCACCTATATGCTGGCTCCGGCGATCTGCGGGGGTGAGGTCGAATGCCTTGGCGGCCGCATTGATCTGGTCGCGGCTTTCTGCGAAAAGCTGGACGAAGCGGGCGTCAACGTGGTCGAGACCGAGCGCGGGCTGAAAGTCTCGTGCAAGAATGGCCGGGTCCGGGCGGTTGATGTGGTGACCGAGCCCTTCCCGGGTTTCCCGACCGATCTGCAGGCGCAGATGATGGCGCTGCTTTGCACGGCCGAGGGTACTTCGGTCCTTGAAGAAAAGATTTTCGAGAATCGCTTCATGCACGCGCCGGAGCTGGTGCGCATGGGCGCGCATATCGAGGTGCAGGGCGGCCATGCCACCGTTCATGGCGTGGATAAGTTGCGCGGCGCTCCGGTCATGGCAACTGATTTGCGTGCCTCGGTCAGCCTGATTCTTGCCGGGCTTGCTGCCGAGGGCGAAACCATTGTCAGCCGCGTCTATCATCTTGATCGCGGCTATGAAAAAGTCGTGCGTAAGCTGCGCGGGGTTGGCGCCGATATCGAACGTATCAAGGAGGCAACCGCCGATGGCTGACGCCCGTTTCACCGATGCCGACCCGGCACCGCTGGCGCTTTTGGCCAGCGATGTCGAGGATCTGAACGTAATCTCGGCCCTTGCTCAGGACGCTGTCCTGCCGGTGACCGAGATCGCATTTGATGGTCGCCACCGGCAGCTTGCGTTGTTGCTGAACCGTTTTCGCTGGGAGGATGCCGAGCAGGCCCGCCGCGAGGGCCGCCCCTATGAGCGCGTGCGCGCGGTCCTGCTGATCTCGGATGTGCTGAAGGTGCAAAGCGACGGTATCGACCGCAAGGACAAGGACCTGATCCTTGAGCTTTTGACGATGAGCTGGCAGGCGGGCGAGGATGGTGCGGGCCGTCTTTTGCTGGAATTTGCTGGTGACGGCACGCTGGCGGTCGAGGCAGAGTGCCTCAATGTCGAGCTGCGCGACGTGACCCAGCCCTATGTCGCGCCCTCGCGCCGTGCGCCACAGCACCCCGAGGATTGAACAGGCCGTTCGGGCGTGCCTTAGCCGCTTGAGCCGCTTGGCTGCAGCCGCTAACAAGGTCGGGTCATTGAAGGCCTCGATCCATGCCCATTCATCTTTCGACTGCCCAGCCCGATTTTTCTGACCGCTTTGCCGATCTGCTTTCGATGAAGCGTGAGGATGCGGCAGATGTGAATGATGCGGTTGCCGCGATCATTGCTGATGTGCGCAGCCGGGGCGATGCGGCGCTGGTCGAACTGACCGCGCGCTTCGACCGTCTGTCGCTGACCCCGCAGTCTCTGGCCTTTTCAAAGGACGAAATTGCCGCCGAAACGGCCAAGGTTTCGGCCGCGGATCGCGCGGCGCTGGTCATGGCGGCAAACCGGATCCGGGCTTATCACGCCCGGCAGATGCCCGACGATATGAGCTGGACCGACCCCGAAGGCGCGACGCTGGGCTGGCGCTGGTCCCCTGTCGCGGCGGCAGGGCTTTACGTGCCGGGCGGTCAGGCAAGTTATCCGTCATCGGTGCTGATGAACGCGATTCCGGCCCGGGTGGCCGGGGTCGAACGGCTGGTGATTTGCGTGCCGACGCCCGACGGGGTGGTGAACCCGCTGGTCCTGCTGGCGGCCGAGCTTTCCGGGGTCGATGAAATCTATCGCATCGGCGGCGCGCAGGCGATTGCAGCCATGGCCTACGGCACCGATACCATCCGCCCTGTGGACAAGATTACGGGACCGGGCAACGCCTATGTCGCGGCGGCAAAGCGTCAGGTCTTTGGCCGCGTCGGTATCGACATGATCGCCGGTCCGTCCGAGGTGCTGATTATCGCTGAGGGCGAACAGAACCCCGAATGGCTGGCGCTGGATCTGCTGGCACAGGCCGAACATGATGCCGATGCGCAGGCGATTCTGGTTACCCCTGACGAAGCCCTTGCCCGCGCCGTGGTGGCCGAGGTCGAGCGTATTCTGCCCACGCTTCCGCGCGCCGAGGTGGCCGGGGCTAGCTGGCGTGACTATGGCACGGTGATCGTGACCCGCGATCTGGACGAGGCGGCAGCGCTTTCCGACCGGCTTGCCCCCGAGCATCTTGAGCTTTGCGTGAACGACCCCGAGGCGTTGGCGAAACAGACCCGTCACGCCGGGGCGATCTTCCTCGGTGGCTGGACGCCCGAGGCCGTGGGCGATTACGTCAGCGGTCCGAACCACGTTCTGCCGACGGCCCGTTCGGCGCGTTTCTCTTCGGGACTGTCAGTGATGGATTTCCTGAAGCGCAGCACTATCGCGCGGCTTACGCCCGAGGCGTTGGCGACCATTGGTCCGGCAGCGGTGCGTCTGGCCGAATCCGAAGGGTTGTCCGCACATGGCCGCTCGGTCTCGGCGCGGTTGTCGGCTTTGAACAGGGGGAAGTAATGGGGCAGTCAACCAACCGGCTGTGCCGGATCGACATTGACGACAGCGCCCTGCCGCCTCCCACCCCCGAGATGGAGCAGGACCGCCGCGTCGCGGTCTTTGATCTGCTGGAGGATAACAGCTTCAGCCTGCCCGGTCGGGACGGGCAGGATGTGCCACCCGGCCCCTATGCGCTGGCGCTGGCGGTGCGCGAGCGGCGGCTGGTCTTTGACATCGCGACCGAAAGCGGCAGCAAGGTGGTTGAGTTTCACCTGTCGCTTGGCCCTTTTCGTCAGACGGTTAAGGATTACTTCCAGATCTGCGCCAGCTATTTCGATGCGGTAAAGCGTCTGCCTCCGACGCAGATCGAGGCGATCGACATGGCGCGTCGCGGCATCCACAACGAGGGCGCCCGCACCCTGCAAGAACGGTTGGAGGGTAAGGCCGTCATCGACATCGACACAGCGCGCCGCCTGTTCACCCTGATTTGCGCGCTTGTGCCGGGGTGATTCGTGGCTGGACCGATCCCACATTCGGTACTTTTCTGCTGCGATCATAACGCCATCCGTTCCCCCATGGCTGAGGGGATGATGAAAAAGTTCTACGGCCGCGCCGCCTATGTGCAATCGGCGGGGGTCAGGAACGATATGGAGATTGACGGTTTTGCCATCGCCGTCTGCAAAGAGATCGGGGTCGAACTTTCCACCCATCGTTCGCGCTCGTTCGAGGAAATGCAGGCCTGGGGCGATGATCTTAGCAGTTTCGACCTTGTGGTCGCGCTGTCTCCGGCAAGTCAGAGGCAGGCGCTTGAGCTGACGCGTGTGGCCCATCTTGAGGTTGAATACTGGCCGATCATGGACCCAAGCGGTCTGGCCGAGGGGCGCGAAGAAAAGCTGGCAATTTATCGCACCGTGCGGGATCAGATCAGCAAGCGGATGATCGAACGTTTCGGACCGCCGACTGAGGACTAAAGAAATCTTATCGGTGCTAACGAATTGTTAGCCTATTGGCCCGATGCTGGCGGGACAATCTGTGCAGGGGCTTCCCGAATGTCCGAAATCCAGCGGTTCCACCACAATCCGGGCTGGGCGATACAGGCGATCCAGACCAGCCGCGCCGTGCTTATCCCTGACCGGTATGGGCGAATCATCGCTGTGAATCAGGGCTGTTTGCGCCTGTGCGGCTATCAGCGCGATGAGCTGATCGGCCGCCCGGCGTCGGTCCTGCTTGAACCATCCGGTCCCGGTCCTGCATGGTTGTGGCGGATGATCGAGGCCCCGGACGAAGCCGAGGCCTGGCTGAACGGCCTGGTGCAGATTGCCAGATCGGGGCGACGCATTCGCACCGATGCCCGTCTGTGCCCGATTCGTGACGAGCAGGGGCAGGTCTGCCTCAATGTCCTGTTCCTGCGCGAACCCGCAGAGGAGGAGGGGCCGTTGCAGCCCGATCCTGCCCTTGGGCAGGGCAGGGGGCAGGTGATCCGGCTAAGCGACTGGGTGCAGGCTTCTGGTACGGAAACCCGGGCGGTGGGTCGGGCCTGACCGATGCAGATGCGTGGCAGGCTCCGGTCCTGTCCTCAGACCACGATGTCAGACGACAACCGCCGCTCCTTCGGTGGCTGGGCCAACATTGGCGCGGAATGCGGCGAAAAGCTCGCGTCCCAACCCTTCGGCCGAGGGTGCAGGATCGTGTTTCGCGGGTTCTCTGCTGTCAAAGTCCGCGGCAAGACAGGACAGGGAGCCATTGGCGGCATCCAGGCGAATGATATCACCGTCGCGGACACGGGCCAGCGGTCCTTCATCCGCCGCCTCGGGCGAGATGTGGATCGCGGCGGGGACCTTGCCCGATGCGCCGGACATGCGCCCGTCAGTCACCAGCGCCACACGCAGCCCGCGATCCTGCAGCACCGCCAGCGTTGGGGTCAGTGAATGCAGCTCGGGCATGCCGTTGGCACGCGGCCCCTGGAAGCGGACGACGACGACGACATCCTCGGTGAACTCGCCGCGTTTGAACGCAGCCTTGACCTCTTCCTGATCGGCAAAGACGCGGGCGGGGGCCTCGATCACATGTCGTTCGGGCGCAACGGCCGAGATCTTGATGACGCCGCGACCCAGATTGCCCGACAGCTGCTTCAGCCCTCCGCTGGGCGCAAAGGGGGCGGTCGCCGGGCGCAGGATTTTGTCATTCAGCGACTCGCGGGCGCCATCGACCCAGGTGATCTGGCTGTCCTTGAGCCGGGGTTCCTTCACATATTGCTCAAGCCCGCCGCCGGTGATGGTACGGACGTCCTGATGCAGCAGCCCAGCGTCAAGCAGTTGGCCAATCATGAACCCAAGCCCCCCTGCGGCGTGGAAGTGGTTCACGTCGGCAAGGCCGTTGGGATAGACCCGCGCCATCAACGGGACGATTTCGGACAGGTCGTGGAAATCCTCAAGATCCAGAATCACCCCGGCCGCGCGCGCCATGGCGGGCAGATGCAGCACCAGATTGGTCGAGCCTCCGGTGGCCATCAGCCCGACGATGCCGTTAACAAAGGCGCGCTCGTCCAGAATTTCTCCTGCTGGCAGATAATTATTGCCAAGCCGGGTGATGGCTGCGGCGCGTTGAACGGCGGCGACGGTCAGCGCATCGCGCAGCGGCGTATTCGGATTAACAAAGCTCGAGCCCGGCAGGTGCAGGCCCATGAACTCCATCAGCATCTGGTTGGTGTTCGCGGTGCCGTAAAAGGTGCAGGTGCCCGGGGCGTGATAGCTGGCCATCTCGGCTGCCATCAGTGCTTCGCGACCAACTTCTCCGGTAGCAAACTGCTGGCGGACCTTGGATTTTTCGTCATTGGGCAGGCCCGAGGGCATGGGGCCAGCCGGAACGAATACTGCGGGGATATGGCCAAAGGTCGCGGCGGCGATGATCAGACCGGGCACGATCTTGTCACAGACCCCCAGATACAGCGCCGCATCAAACGTGTCATGCGTCAGTGCCACACCCGAGGCGAGCGCGATGACATCGCGCGAAAAAAGCGACAGCTCCATCCCTGGTCGGCCCTGGGTGACCCCGTCGCACATTGCCGGGACGCCACCTGCAACCTGTGCGGTCGCGCCCGCGACATGGGCTGCCTGCCGGATCAGGTCGGGATAACGCTCATAGGGCTGATGGGCCGAAAGCATGTCGTTATAGGCAGTGACGATGCCGATATTCGGTTTGCGCGTCGTGGCAAGGTCCTGCTTGTCGGGCATGGCGGCATAAGCATGGGCCTGGTTTCCGCAGGACAGATGGGCGCGACGCGGACCTTCTTCGGCTGCGCGGGCAATCTTGGCCAGATAGGCGCCGCGGCTTTTTGCGGAACGTTCGCGGATGCGGTCGGTTACCCGGGCGATGGTGGCGTGCAGGGTCATGGCTTGCATCTCCTTTAGTTGCTATGTATCATGTTAGCGGTAACAATGCAACCAGCCCGCTCTTGCCCATGGCGGCTTGCCGTGGCAATCCTGCGCCGTTTTGCATGAGGCCGCCATGACCGCCGATCTGCCCACCATTCGATTGCGTCCGAAGTCAAAGCCGCAGGCTATCCGCCACGGCTTTCCCTGGGTCTTTGCCGATGAGCTGGTGACCGACCGGCGCACACGGGCCATCCCTGCTGGTAGTTTCGCCGTGCTCGAGGATGCCGACCGGCGCCCTTTGGGGTTGGTTACCGTTAATCCCGATTCGCGTATCATCGCACGGGTCATGGACCCCGATCCTCAGGCCCAGATCACCCGCGACTGGATTGCGGTACGGCTGCGGCGGGCGCTCTCCATGCGTGAGCGGCTGTTTGATGCGCCCTTTTATCGCCTGATTCATGCCGAGGCGGACGGCCTGCCGGGCACCATTGTTGATCGCTTT
Source organism: Paracoccus sp. J56 (assembly GCF_019633685.1). NCBI lineage: Bacteria > Pseudomonadati > Pseudomonadota > Alphaproteobacteria > Rhodobacterales > Paracoccaceae > Paracoccus > Paracoccus sp. J56. The sequence continues at coordinate 243,928 of NZ_JAFL01000001.1, read as the reverse complement.
GGCGATGCAGCGGTGATTCAGCCCAATGCCGCCTGGGCCGAGCGTATGGTCGGAGATATCGCTGCCGCGCTGCGTGAGGTCACAGGTGTTTCAACAGTGATCCTGAACGGGCAAGGCCGCGCCCGGACGCAAGAGGGGCTGAACGAGCGGACCGAAGTCCTGTCGGGCGTGGTCAGCGGGCCGGTCGAGGTGCCGATGAATGGCGCGATCTATCTGGCCGATCTGATGCAGGGTCAAAAGACCGGGCTGTTCTATGATCAGCGCCCGAACCATGCCTTTGCGCAAAGGCTGGCGCGCGGTCAGCGCGTGCTCGATGTGTTTTCGCATGTCGGCGGCTTTGGCCTTGCCGCGCTGGCGGCCGGGGCGACGCATGCCACCTGTGTCGATGGCTCGGCCGCGGCCCTGCAGCTGGCGCAGGGTGGTGCGCGTGCCATGGGTGCCGAGGCGCGGCTGACGATTCGCAAAGGGGATGCGTTCGAAGAGATGGAGGCGCTTGCCGCCGAGGGTGCGCAATTCGACGTGGTGATCTGTGATCCACCGGCCTTTGCCCCCTCAAAACAGGCGCTTGAGGCGGGTTTGCGCGCCTATGAGCGGGTGGCAAAACTGGCCGCGCCTTTGGTCGCGCCGGGTGGCTATCTGGGCCTGTGTTCGTGCAGCCATGCCGCCGATTTGACCGCTTTCCGCAATGCCAGCGCGCGCGGTATTGGCCGAGGTGGGCGGCGGATGCAGCTGCTGCATACCGGGCAGGCCGGACCGGATCACCCGACGTTGCCGCAATTGGCCGAGACTGGTTATCTTAAGGCGCTGTTCTTTCGGTTGGACGGATGAAGGCGGTTCTGGACGCCTGTGTCCTTTTTCCGACCGTGCTGCGGGAAATCCTGATCGACACGGCGGCAGCGGACCTGTTCCAGCCTGTCTGGTCCAGTCGCATTCTGGACGAATGGCGCCGTGCCGCAATCCGTCAGGGGCTTGAGGCAGGTGCAGAGATCGCGCTTTTACAGTCGCGTTTCCCGCAGGCACTGGCCGAGCCGGGGGGCAGGATGTTCGGGCTGGATCTGCCTGATCCTGCGGATCTGCATGTGGTCGAGACCGCGCTGGCGGCAGGGGCCAAGGTGATTGTCACCGCGAATCTGCGCGACTTTCCGCGTGGCACGCTGGGCGCTGTCGGCCTGCGCGCCATTCATCCCGATGAATATTTGCGCGATCTTTATCTGCGTGCGCCTGAGCCGGTGTCGGCCGCTGTCGAAGCGACCGAGGTCCGCGCCCGCGCAGCCGGCGGACAGATGGGCCGCAAGGAACTGATGCGCCGCGCCCGCCTGCCAAGACTAGCCAAGGCGATGGCCCGGCTGGATGGGGCCGGCGATGCCGCGCCATTGTCGCAAGACAGCCCTATTGTTCCCCCACGGGGGCAGAACTGAAAGGGGCTGGAATTGAGGGACTTGATTTGGGGGACTTGATGTTAACGCTAACATCGGCTAGTCGGCAGATCACCGACGAGGAGGCAGCAATGGTATCACGCATCATTCCGGTAGATGATTTCGACCTGGTGATCTTTGGTGCGACCGGAGACCTCGCACGGCGTAAGATCGTTCCCGGCCTGTATCGCCGCTTTGTCGCCGGGCAAGTCCCGGTGAGTGCCCGCATCATCGGTGCGGCCCGCACCCGGCAAGACGACGACGCTTTCCGGGCCGAGATGCGCGCCGCGATCGAGGAATTCGCCGGCCCGGGTCAGGACGCCGCACAGATCGCGGCCTTTCTGGACATGCTGGGCTATGTCGCTATCGATGCGCGCGGGACGGATGGCTGGGCCGAGCTTAAGGCGCGGATGCGGCCGGGGGTGGTCCATGCGTTTTACTTTTCGGTCGCGCCGGGGCTGTTTGGCGATATCGCTGAGCGGCTGGCCGGGAATGGCATCGCTGATGCCGACAGCCGTATCGTGGTTGAAAAGCCGTTTGGTCGCGACCTTGAAACTGCCCGGCAGCTGAACGCGACGCTGGCTCGGCATTTCAGTGAAAATCAGATCTATCGCATCGACCATTATCTGGGCAAGGAAACCGTCCAGAACCTGATGGCCGTGCGTTTCGCCAATATCCTGTTCGAGCCGCTGTGGAACGCGCAATACGTGGATCACGTCCAGATCACCGTGGCCGAGACGGTGGGCGTCGGCGGGCGCGGTGAGTATTACGACCACTCGGGCGCAATACGGGACATGGTGCAGAACCACCTGATGCAGCTTTTGTGCCTGATCGCCATGGAGCCGCCCTATCATTTTGATCCCGACGCGGTACGGGATGAAAAGCTGAAGGTGATCCGCGCGCTGGAACCCGTGCTGCCCGAAGATATCGTGCGCGGTCAGTATGTCGCTGGTCCCGACGGGCCCGGATATCTCGAAGATGCCGAGAACCCGCAGTCGCGCACGGAAAGCTTTGTCGCGCTAAAGGTCAGCATCGCCAACTGGCGCTGGACCGGGACGCCGTTTTATCTGCGCACCGGCAAGCGGCTGCGTGCCCGCACCAGTGAGATTGTCGTTACCTTCAAAGAGCCGCCGCATTCTATCTTTGACGATGGCGGCATCCATCGCGCCAACCAGCTGGTCATCAAGCTGCAGCCCAATGAGGGCATGCACCTGACCGTGATGATCAAAGAGCCGGGACCGGGCGGTATGCGTCTGGTGCAGGTGCCTTTGGACATGAGCTTTGCCGATGCGCTGGGGGCTGAGGGTGCGGACATGCCCGACGCTTATGAGCGGCTGATCATGGATGTGATCCGCGGCAACCAGACGCTGTTCATGCGCGGTGACGAGGTCGAGGCCGCCTGGGCCTGGACCGACCCGATCATTGCGGCATGGGAGGCTGGCTCCAAACGGCCCGAGCCCTATGATCCGGGTTCTAGTGGCCCCGAAGAGGCGCTGCGCCTGCTGCATCGTGACAACCGTCGTTGGAGGGAGATCCGACCATGACGCTTGAGTTTATCGAATACCCCGACCGCGAGATGCTGTTTCTGTCGCTGGCCGACCGTGTTGCCGGTCAGCTGTCGCAGCATCTGCGCGTGAATGACAGGGCAAGCCTGTGCGTGCCGGGCGGGACCACGCCCGCACCGCTTTACGATTATCTGTCTGGGGCCGAGATCGACTGGCCGCGTATCACCGTCCTGTTGAACGACGAACGTTGGGTGGATGGTGAGCATATGCGCTCGAACGGCCGTTTGCTGCGCCGTCACCTTTTGCATGACAAGGCCGAGGCTGCGCAGTATCTCGACCTTTATACCGGTGATGCCAGCCCCGAGGACGCCGCCCCGGCGCTAAGCGAGGCGGTTGCAGCGCATCTGCCGCTGACCGTGCTGCTGTTGGGCATGGGCACCGACATGCATACGGCGAGCCTTTTCCCTGACGCTTCAGAAACGGTGCTGGCGCTGGCCCCTGATGCGCCTGCCGTGATGGCGGTGACAAGCAACCGGGATGAGCCGCGGATCACGCTGACCGCCTCGGCGCTGAAAGGTGCGATCAACACCCATCTGCTGATCACCGGTGTCGACAAGCGCGAGGCTTTCGAGCGCGCGCAGAGCCTTGACCCGACCGAAGCGCCGATCCGCGCCTTTCTTGGCGATATTACCGTGCATTGGGCAGAGTAAGATGAGTGATATCTGGAACCGACTGAAGGATCACCGCAAATCTCAGGGTGCGCAGCGCATTGAGGCGCTGTTTGAGGCCGATCCCTCGCGTGCCTCCACTTTTTCGACCAGCGCCGAGGGGCTGGTTTTCGACTGGTCCAAGACCCTGATTGACGCGCGCGCGCGCGACCTGTTGCTGGAACTGGCGACCCCGGTACCTGCCCGCCGCGAGGCGATGTTTAGCGGCGAGCGCATCAATGAGACCGAAGATCGCGCTGTTCTGCACACAGCTTTGCGCAATCTTGGCGGCAGCGTCATGGTGGACGGTCAGGATGTGATGCCCGAGGTGCGCCGCACGCATGAGCGGATGCGCGGTTTTGCCAATGCCGTGCGTGATGGCAGCTTTGCGGGGCAGGGCGGACGTATTACCGATGTCATCAATATCGGTATCGGCGGTTCGGACCTGGGTCCGGCGATGGCGGTGCGGGCGCTTGCCCCCTGGCATGACGGACCGCGCGTGCATTTCGTCTCGAATGTGGACGGGGCGGATATCGCCGATACGCTCAAGGGCCTTGATCCGGCGACGACGCTGGTGATTGTTGCCTCTAAAACCTTCACCACCATCGAAACCATGACCAACGCCCGCACGGCGCTGGACTGGATGAGCAAAAGCGTGGCGCAACCGGCTGCCCAATTCGCGGCGCTTTCTTCGGCTGTGGCACGTACCGCCGAATGGGGCATCGACGAATCGCGCGTCTTTGGGTTCGAAGATTGGGTCGGTGGCCGCTATTCGGTGTGGGGCCCGATCGGGCTGTCGCTGATGATCGCCATCGGTCCCAAGCAGTTCGACCGTTTCCTTGCTGGTGGCGCGGAGATGGATCAGCATTTCCGTCAGGCTCCGCTGGCTGAAAACCTGCCGGTGCTTCTGGCGCTGGTTGGCATCTGGCATCATCAGATCTGTGGCTACGGCACGCGTGCCGTGCTGCCCTATGACAACCGTCTGGCGCGGCTGCCCGCCTATCTGCAGCAGCTTGAGATGGAATCGAACGGCAAGCGCGTCTCGATGGACGGCAGCGACCTGACCCTGCCCTCGGGTCCGGTGGTCTGGGGTGAGCCGGGTACCAACGGCCAGCACGCGTTCTACCAGCTTATCCATCAGGGCACGGCGGTCGTGCCTTGCGAATTCATTATCGCCGCGCAGGGGCATGAACCCGAGCTGGCCCATCATCACCTGTTGCTGATTGCCAATTGCCTTGCGCAGTCCGAGGCGCTGATGCGCGGTCGTTCGCTGGACGAGGCGCTTGAGATCATGCGCGCCAAGGGTCTGACCGGGGCCGAGCTTGAGCGTCAGGCACGCCACCGGGTTTTCCCGGGGAACCGCCCCTCGACCACGCTGCTGATCCCCGAACTCTCGCCCTATACGCTGGGCCAGATCGTCGCGCTGTACGAACATCGCGTGTTTGTCGAGGGTGTGATTCTGGGCATCAACAGCTTTGACCAATGGGGGGTCGAACTGGGTAAGGAACTGGCGCTTAAGGTCGCCCCGCTGCTTGAGGGTAAGCCATCTCCGGGTCATGATCCTTCGACCGAACATCTCGCGGCGCTGATCCGCGCGGCGCGGGGCTGAGACCTTTGTTTAGAGCTTTCATGTTCAAGGGGCGGTGCGTCAGGCGCCGCCCCGGTCGTTTCGGGGTTCGCCGGTTTCCGCATTGATGGCCGCTGCGGGATTGACCCGGGCGATACTGGAATTAGCCTTGCTGGCGCAACAGGGAAGGGTAAGCCATGGATCTGATGGCGAAAGTGACGGAACTGGTGGGTGGCGCGATGGTCAGGATGCGGCGTCGTGGCGCGCCGCGCACAGCGGCGCTTGGCCCAGCCCCTGCTATCCCCGAGGCGAAAAAACAAGGCATCATGACCCTGAAGATGCCGACCGCGCGCGGCTGGGCACCGGGCCAATTGCCCAAGGCTGCCCCGGGCCTGCGCGTCAACGCATTTGCCCGCGACCTGCAGCATCCACGCTGGATCGAGGTTTTGCCGAACGGCGATGTGCTGGTAGCAGAGGCGCTGCAAGAGGCTTCTGCCCCGAAAACGCTGCTTGACCGGGCGACGCAGGCGACCATGCGTCGCGCCCGGGCCTTGGGGAAAAGCGCCAACCGCATCACGCTGCTGCGCGACAATGAGGGCAGTGGCGTGGCCGGGACGCGCGAGATCTTTCTGGAAGGTCAGCGTCAGCCGTTCGGCATGGCTCTGGTGGGCGAGACTTTCTATGTCGGTAATACCGACGGGATTGTTGCGTTTGACTATCAGCCCGGCGCGACCCGGCTGAATGGCCCGGGCAGGCGGCTGGTCGAGTTCCAGCCGGGCGGGCACTGGACGCGGAGCCTGATCGTCTCGCCCGACCGCAGGCGGCTATATTGCGGCGTCGGCTCGCTGACCAATATTGCTGACGAAGGCATGGAGGCAGAGGAAGGCCGCGCCGCGATTTGGGAGCTTGATCTGGAATCCGGCCATGCCCGTATATTCGCCTCGGGCCTGCGCAACCCCGTTGGTCTGGCGTGGGAGCCGGTGACGGGCGCGTTGTGGACCGTGGTAAACGAACGCGACGGGCTGGGCGATGAGACCCCGCCCGATTATCTGACCTCGGTGCGGGATGGGGCCTTTTACGGCTGGCCGTGGTGCTACTGGGGTCAGACCGTCGATGACCGGGTGCCGCAGAACCCCGCGGCTGTCGCCCGCGCGATCACCCCGGATTATGCACTTGGTGGGCATACCGCCTCGCTTGGTCTGTGCTGGATGCCCGAGGGCACGTTGCCCGGTTTCCCGGACGGGATGGTGATCGGACAGCACGGCTCGTGGAACCGCTCGACCCTGTCGGGCTACAAGCTGATCTTTGTGCCCTTCCAGAACGGGCGTCCCTCGGGGCCGCCTCGGGACATCCTGTGGGGTTTTCTGTCCGAGGACGAGAAATATTCCTATGGTCGCCCGGTCGGTGTCACCATCGGCCCTGACGGCCGTTCGCTGCTGATGGCGGATGATGTGGGTGATGTGATCTGGCGGGTCAGCGCCGCCTGACCCGCCGGATCAGAACCACTGTCCGGGCTCCATCAACCCGAAATCCATCAACTGCTGTGAATTCCAGCGGAAGGGGTATGAGTTTCGCCAGCGAAAGGAACGGATATGCTCGCGTGAGCCGGGGTTCCTGACCAGCGCCTTGGCCACCCGGAACGAGGCGATGGCAGCGGTCAGATTGTTGTGCCATGGGCAGGAATAGGTGTTGTATTCCTCGTCATTAAAGCGGTGGTCGAGCAACAGCCGCAGCTTGGGCTGGCTGCGAAACAGTGCGATCCTGTCGATGCGACGGCGGTCAGGAGGCACATGCTCTTCGAACCGCCAGCGTAGCCCGCCATGAAAATCCAGCTGCCGCTCTTTTTGGTGACCATTCCGGTCCTGACGGCCAAGCGCGTAATAGCCGGTCCGGTCGAACATTGCCTCATCAATGCTGACGGCATTGGGGAAACGCTCCAGATCCGGGGCATAGAGGTCGATGACATAGGTCAGCATCGCGCGCCGGCGTTCCTCGGCGTGAAAGGCCAGCATTTCGCCTACGGTGCGGCTTTCCGAAAAGGGATAGAACAGGAATTCTGCGTTGTAGCCGTAGTAAAGCCAGGTGTCATCCGGCACGGCTTCAAGCACCCGGTTAACAGCCGTGACATGGGCGTCGTTGCGGCGGGAATCGTGGCGCAGGTTGACGATGCGTGCCGCCGCCTCTTCGGGGATAAGCTTCTGAGGCAGGGGTTCGGGCGAAAGCGCAAGGATCAGCCTGAAACCTGCCTTGAAGTGATGGGCAAGGGTCTCTGTGACGGCCGCGTCATCCTCGATCAGCAGGATCGCGATCGGGCCCTTGATCAGCCGGTCGCGGTTATGGGTCAGGAACTCGACTAGGCTGGGAAAGCTCATGGCAGAGCAGCCTTTATCTGTTCAAGCACCTCGGCGGCGGCCTCGGGGTTTTCGGCCACGCGGTCGATCAGCGCGGTCAGTTCGGCCTTGCGCTCGGCCGAAAGGGTCGAGGCATCAACGATGGCACGCACCTTGGCGGCGTCGAACCCTTCCGGGGTCAGGGCGGCGTCGATTTCGACCACGGTGCTTGCGGCTTCGCCGGCTGCACGGGTGGCACTTGCGGCCTCGCGCGCGGCGGTGCCTGCCGCCACGGCGGCTTCGCCCGCCTGTTCGGGTGCAGCATTGGCGTCGGCTGCTGCATCTGCGGCGCGATCAGCGGCGGCAATGGCGGCCTCTGCCGCGGCCTGGGCCTGATCGGCGGCAGAGCTGGCCGGGGCGATGGCGGCATTCTGGGCCGAGGCGGCGGCCTCGGCGGCTGTGTCGGCCGCAATCGCTGCGGCGTCAGCTGCGGCATCGGCGGCGGCATTGGCGCTTTCCTGTGCCGGCGTGATGGCCTCGGGCACCGCCGGTGCCGGCTCAGTCGCGGCGGGCGGGGTGGCCTCGCTGGCGGTTTTCCTTAGCTGCCAATACCATACGCCTCCAGAAGCTGCGGCTAGAACGACGATTAGAACAAGGAACTTTTTCATGCAGGACTCCGTCAGGACTGCGGCAGATCAGCTTTCTATGCCATGTCGCAGCAGGGGAGAAAAGCATTCGGACGAGGCTGGCGGTCAACTGTAGCCATCCCGCCCGTCAACCCCCGCAAGAGAGAGGCGCAAACCTTGCCCTGCCTATCGAATCCAGTTGAAAATCCGGGTGCGGATGGCTATCTAACCGACCGGAACCCCCCGGCAATAAAAGGAAGACAGCCATAGCCCGCAGACCGCATAACGCTCCGCCCACCCGTGATACTGGTCCCCGCGTTAACGAGCGCATCCGAGTCGCTGAAATCCGCCTGATCGGCGCTGACGGCGAGAATGTCGGGATCGTGCCACCCGCCCGCGGACTGGAGCTTGCACAGGAAGCCGGGCTGGATCTTGTCGAGATTTCCCCGAACGCTACGCCCCCGGTCTGCAAGATCATGGACCTGGGTAAGTTCAAATACGAACAGCAAAAGCGTGAGGCCGAGGCCCGCAAGAAGCAAAAGACAATAGATATCAAGGAGATCAAGTTCCGCCCCGGGACTGATACCCATGATTACGACGTCAAGATGCGCTCGGTCATGAAGTTTCTGGCCGAAGGCGACAAGGTCAAGATCACGCTGCGTTTCCGTGGCCGCGAAATGGCTCACCAGCAGATCGGGCTTGAGCTTCTGAACCGGATCGCCGCCCATGTCGGCGAGGCAGGCAAGGTCGAATCGATGCCCAAGCTGGAAGGGCGTCAGATGGTCATGATGATCTCGCCGAAATAAGGGGCTTTGTGATGGCAGCCGAGGTGACGATTCTGGTTCTGCGTGAACCGGGTGCCGATCCGGCGCTGCCATTGCCCGAATACCAGACCAGCGGCTCTGCGGGTGCTGACCTGCGGGCCGATCTGGGCGGGGCCGAGCTGGTGCTTGAACCCGGCCAGATCAAGCTTGTGCCCACGGGGCTGCGTGTGCAGATCCCCGAGGGGTACGAGATGCAGATCCGACCCCGTTCAAGCCTTGCGCTTAAGCATGGTGTGACCCTGCCGAACACCCCCGGTACAATCGACAGCGACTATCGTGGGCCGCTGGGGGTCATCATGATCAATCTTGGCGCGCAGCCCTATGCCATCCAGCATGGCGAGCGGATTGCTCAGGCCGTGGTCGCTCCGGTGACACGTGCCAGTTATGTCCTGACCGGGTCTTTGACCGAGACGGCGCGCGGCGCGGGCGGTTTCGGTTCGACCGGGCGGGCCTGAGGCCCGTGCTGATCCTCATTCTCATGGCGGCTCTGCTGGTGGCGGGGCGTCTGTTGGGCTGGCCTGCCCGGCGCGGCTGGGCAGCGGTCGCGGCCCTATGGCTGGCTGCCATCGCTGTTCTGGCGCTGATGCCTCAAAGCGCACTTGCCCGACTGATCGGCGGCGACATTCGTATTTGGGTGCTGGGCGGTGTGGTTGTGGCGCTGGTGCTTGGCTATCGGTTGGTGCTGCGCCATTTGCATCGTCGCGCCATCCCCCTGCCTGAAAAGCCTGCGGCTGTGGAAAGCATCTCCAGCGGCCCGCTTTCTGGCCCCGAGCTGGACCGTTATGCCCGCCATATCGTCTTGCGCGAACTTGGTGGACCGGGGCAAGCGGCGCTAAAGCGCGCGCGGGTGCTGGTCGTCGGTGCGGGCGGCCTGGGTGCGCCGGCCTGTCTGTATCTTGCGGCAGCCGGGGTAGGCCGGATCACCCTTGCTGATGACGACCGCGTCAGCCTGTCGAACCTGCAACGGCAAGTGATCTTTCGCAGCGCCGATGATGGCCGCTTCAAGGCCGAGGCAGCCCGCGATGCCATGCTGGCCCTGAACCCGCATATCGAGGTGACCGCCCTGACCCGCCGCGTGACCGAGTCTGATGCGGAGCTGATCGCCGGACATGATCTGGTGCTGGATGGCACTGACAGTTTTTCCGCGCGTCTTGCGGTGAACGCTGCATGTGTCGCGGCGGGCGTGCCGCTGATCGCAGGCGCCATCGCGCAATGGGAGGGGCAGGTCACGTTGTGGGATCCGCGCCGCGGTGCCCCTTGCATGGCCTGCATCTTTCCTCAGGCTCCGGCCTCCGGCCTTGCTCCGGCCTGTGCCGAGGCGGGCGTTGTTGGCCCTTTGCCCGGCATCATCGGCAGCATGATGGCGCTGGAGGCGGTCAAGCTGATCGCGGGGGCGGGTGAGCCACCGCGTGGGCGGATGCTGATCTTTGACGGGCTTTACGGCGAAAACCGGGTGATCAAACTTTCGCGCCGTGATGATTGTGCGGTCTGCGGCTCTGGACATTTCCGCGCGGGCTGAAACACTCGCGGCCAACCGGAACAGGAGGCTCGCATGAACCCCGAACTGACCCATTGGACCGGCCCGCTGGGCCTGCCGCGTTTTGATCTGATCCGCGACGAGGATTTTGCCCCCGCCTTTGACGCCTGCCTGAACGAGGCCGAAGCGGCGGTCGAGGCTATCGCCGCGAACCCCGCTCCGCCAAGCTTTGCCAATACTATCGCGGCGCTCGAGACGGCAGAAGAGCCGCTGAACAGGCTCTGCGCGATCTTTTTCACGCTGGTTGGTACCGACTCCAACCCTGCGCGCGAAGATTTGCAGCGCCGCATCGCCCCGCGTCTGGCCGCGCATGGCAGCAAGGTCAGCATGGATCCGCGTCTTTTCGACCGGGTCGAGGCGGTGATGCAGGACGCGGATGCTCTTGCCCCCGAGGATCGGCGTCTGACGGAACTGACCTTGCGCGGGTTGCGTCGGGCCGGGGCGGGGCTGACTGGCGAGGCGCGCAAGCGCATGGCCGCCATCCGCGAACGGCTGGCCGTGCTCTCGACCGAGTTTTCACAAAATGTGCTGGTTGATGAGCGTGAGTTTGTGCTGGAGGTCGCAGATGACCATCTGGCTGGCCTGCCTGATTGGCTGATCCGTGCCATGCGGGCTGCGGCACGCGAACGGGGGCGGCAGGGGCAGGTGGTGACGCTTAACCGGTCCCTGATCGTACCCTTTCTGGAATATGCGGAAGATCGCGCCTTGCGCGAGGTTGCGTGGAGGGCCTGGACTGCGCGCGGCTCGGGGCAGGGGGCGGGCGGGGCTGCGACCGACAACCGCCCCATCGCTGCCGAGATCTTGCAACTGCGGCACGAACGGGCGCAGTTGCTCGGCTATGAGGATTTCGCCAGCTACAAGCTTGAGCCCGAAATGGCCCGAAGCGCCGAAAACGTCGAGGCGCTGCTGACCGAGGTCTGGACCGCCGCCCGAACCCGGGCCGAGGCTGATGCGGCCCGCCTGACCGAGATGCTGCGTGAGGATGGCGTCAACGGTGCGCTGGAACCCTGGGACTGGCGCTTTTATGCGGGACGTCGGCGGCGGGCCGAGCATGATCTTGATGAAGCTGAGGTTAAGCCCTACCTGACGCTGTCTGCCATGCTGGACGCGGTTTTCGACACTGCGCGTCGGCTTTTCGGCATCGAGCTGCATGAGATCAGTGCGCTTCTTTGGTCACCCGATGTGCGGGCGTGGGAAGTGGTGCGTGACGGCCGGCACATGGCGGTCTTTGTCGGTGATTACCACGCGCGGCCCGGCAAACGCTCGGGGGCTTGGTGCTCGGCCCTGCAACAGCAACACAAGATCGGACAGGGGCAAAGGCCGATCGTCGTCAATGTCTGCAACTTTACCCCGCCCGAGGCCGAGGGTGAGCCCGCGTATCTGTCCTGGGACGATGCGCATACGCTTTTCCACGAATTCGGCCATGCGCTGCATCATATCCTGTCGGATGTGACCTGGCCTTCGATGTCGGGGACGTCGGTCGCGCGCGATTTCGTCGAACTGCCAAGCCAGCTGTTTGAACATTGGCTGGAGCAGCCCGAGGTTCTGGATCGTCATGCGCGCCATGCCCAGACCGGCGCGCCACTGCCGGCAGATCTGCGTGACCGTCTGCTGGCGGCGGGGAATGCCGAACAGGGCTTTGCGACGGTTGAGTATCTGGAAAGCGCGCTTGTCGATCTGGCCTTTCATCGGGGCGCCCCGCCTGCCGACCCGATGGCACGTCAGGCCGAGGTTCTGGCGGAACTGGGTGCACCCACAGCCATTCCGATGCGCCATGCCACGCCCCATTTCGCGCATGTCTTTTCGGGTGACGGCTATTCGTCGGGCTATTACAGCTACATGTGGTCCGAGGTGATGGACGCCGACGCATTCGAGGCCTTCCTTGAAAAAGGCGATGCCTTTGATCCCGAGATTGCCGCGCGGCTTGAGGAATGGATCCTCTCGAAAGGCGATTCTTTGCCTGCTGATGAACTTTGGTTGAAATTCAGGGAACGAAAACCGGGGGTTCACGCTTTGTTGAAAGGACGCGGCCTTCTGGCCAAGACCAGCTGACAACAAGGGAGACCACCATGACTTTTCGCAAACCGCTTTTTGTCCTTGCCGCCATGGCCGGCCTGGGCCTTGTCGCCGCCTGCGACCAGACCTCTCCGGCTAACCCCGAGCCAACCCCGGGTCCGATTGCCCAGGATAATGCGCTGAACGGGACGTATAACCTGCTTGAATCGAATTGCGGGGATGCTGCCAGCGACAAGAGCCTGGTGATTGATGGCAACAAATTCATTTTCCCCGGTGCTTCCTGCACTGTGGCGAATTCGGAACAGCAGGTGAACCGTACGCGTGTAACCCTGTCCTGTGATGGCACGCCGGGCGGTAACCGGGTGGTCGATCTGCAACTTCGGCCCGGGGTGCTGCGCCTGACCGAAAATTCGCTGACCCTGACCTATCATCAGTGCAGCAAGGCAGCGGCCAGCAGTGATGCGCTGGTCGGGCAGACGCTGTAAAACTGCGATTCCCTCTCTCTCTCGGCTGGCCGCCCCTATACGGGGCGGCTTTTCAATTGTTACGAGTAATTGCGCGCCCGCACTCCCCCATAAAGATTTACCGGCAGTATATTTGGTCAGGGCAGGTGCAAACCTGTTGCCCGGAAAAACTGGCACGCCTTATCATTTCCGGGTCCCGAGCAGGGAAACTGGTCACCCCTCGGGCAGGAGGTTATTCATGTCGTTGCCTGGTACCGCCCGCATGAAAAGCGTTGATGAGATCCCGATAGATAAGCTGGGATTGCTGCATTACCTTTCGAATTACGAAAAATATATCGGTCCCATCCGGACGCAGCCGTTAAAATTTCTGGAACTGGGTGTCGCGCGCGGGGATTCGCTGAAATATTGGGAATCCTGGTTGCCGAATGCCGAAATCACCGGACTCGACATCGCCCAATGCCCGGCGCATTTTGAAAGCGGTCGGGTGCGCTGCTATGTCGGAGAGCAGCAGGATAAGGCACTGCTGGACCGGGTCGCGGCCGAACGTGCACCCAAAGGGTTCGACGTCATTATTGATGATGCCGCCCATGTCGGGCAATTGGCCCGGATATGTTTCTGGCACCTGTTTGAAAATCATCTGAAACCGGGTGGATTTTACTTTATTGAGGATTGGGGTACCGGATATTGGCCGCAATATCCCGACGGGAAACATTATAGCCCCAAGCCTGTGGCCCTTTCACCTCATGAAAGGCTGCTTGACCGATTGCATAAATCAGGCGCAGTGCAGACAATATATCCGCTGCGCAAGCTGACGGGCTGGATACGCTGGAATCTGGTGCGGCGGCGTTTTGGCGGCCACGACCGTGGCATGGTCGGTTTCGTCAAAGAACTGATCGACGAATGCGGTGCCGAGGACATGACCCATCCCGATTTTGGCACCGGTACGCCCCGCCGTTCGCGGTTTGACTGGATGCGTATCTCACTGGGTCATGTCGTGATTCGCAAAGCTGACGATGGGGCTGCCTAGTCGCGGATTTCGTCAGCATCGACGCCCCAGATTGCGGTTTTGGGCACCCAGCCTTTTTCTCCGCCGCCAGAGACCCGGCACCAGTCGATATTGCATTCATGCAGCCGGACGATAGCCCCGGCCTCGGCCCGTGCGATGACGTTGGCACGCGGCTCGGGGCGGGACAGCAAATCCAGCATATCCCTGGTCACAATGGCGGTGCGCACCCCCGACAGCAGCGAATAATGCACCCAACCGCCGGCACCGTCCTGATCCTCTACCCGGCGCCACTGGCCGAATTCGGCCACCACGCGCAGGGGCATCCCGGCATGCCGAAACACCCAGTCGATGCGATGGGACAGGCTGGGACCGCGCCGGGCGTTGCCTTCGTCCCCTTTCAGGCTGACATAGCGCGGCAACGGCAGGTTGGTGACCGGTCCGCGGTTCGGATCGCGCTCTCCGTCCTGATTACGGCTAATTGTCGCATCAGCCGACAGCCCCCCGATCTCTTTGGAGTCGAGTTTTTCGCCGGGGTTGGTCGTTTGCCCCAGCGCGGCCGTTCCAAAAATCGCTCCGGCAGCCAATATCGCGGTGCCCAGCCAAGCCTGTCCTTGCTTCATCTGCCCGTCCTGCTTGTTCGGGGTCTTGTGCCTGCCCCGCATCGCGGGCACTTTGCCAAAAGCCGCCCGGCTTTGGAAGAGAGGAGCGACCATGCCAGCCGTTCATGCGACCGATCCGACCCGCTCGCGCCTTAAAGTTACCGTGACCCGTCGCCTGCCAGAGGCGGTCGAGACCCGGATGTCCGAGCTTTTCGACGTGTCCCTGAACGCCGATGACCACAAGATGGACCGCGACGAACTGGTCGCGGCGATGCGGGTCTCGGACGTGCTGGTGCCGACGATCACCGACCATGTCGATGCCGCGATGCTGGCGCAGGCCGGGGACCGGCTGAAACTGATCGCCAACTTTGGCGCAGGCGTGGATCATATCGACGTCCACTCTGCCCGTCAGCGTGGCATCCTTGTCAGCAATACCCCCGGCGTTGTGACCGAGGATACCGCTGATATGGCCATGGCGCTGATCCTTGCGGTGACCCGCCGTATTCCCGAGGGGCTGGCTGAGATGCAGGCCGGGCGCTGGCAGGGCTGGTCCCCGACCGCGCATCTGGGCGGGCGACTGGGCGGACGCCGGCTTGGTATCCTGGGTATGGGACGTATTGGTCAGGCCGTAGCGCGGCGGGCCAATGTCTTTGGCATGCAGGTTCATTACCACAACCGCCGCCGCCTGCGTCCCGAGGTCGAGGCAGAGCTGCAGGCGACCTGGTGGGAAAGCCTGGACCAGATGCTGGCGCGTATGGACATCGTCAGCGTGAACGCACCGCATACGCCTTCGACCTTCCACCTGCTGAATGCGCGGCGATTGAAGCTGCTTAAGCCGACGGCGGTGGTCATCAACACTTCGCGCGGTGAGGTGATCGACGAGAACGCTTTGACCCGCATGCTGCGCGCGGGTGAGATCTCTGGTGCGGGTCTCGACGTTTTCGAACATGGGCATGAGATCAACCCGAGGCTGCGCGAGCTGCCGAATGTCGTTCTTTTGCCGCATATGGGCTCGGCCACGGTCGAAGGGCGGGTCGAAATGGGTGAGAAAGTCCTGATCAATATCAAGACATTCGCTGACGGGCATCGCCCGCCGGACCTTGTGGTGCCTTCGATGCTGTGACCAGAGCGCCCCGGTTAGCCGGGGCGTCTGCGTCTGGCGGGGTGCTGTTTCGTCATGTCGCTTTTGCGCAAGAACATGTCGCGCAGAAGATCGGCTTGCCGCGCGGTTCCGGCTCTAATCATCTTCAGAGAATATCATGCGCGAAACTGAGGAGTCGCTTGCCATGAAAACCCATGTGAAGGCCCTGGTGGTCGGAGGCGGCGCCGTTGGCTGCGGCATCGCGCTGCATCTTGCCCGTGCGGGGTGGGAGACGATGCTTGTCGAGCGTGATGAGCTGACCGCCGGTTCGACCTGGCATGCTGCGGGGCTTTTGCCGCTGTTCAACATGGGTTACGCGACAACCCATATCCACGACTATTCGGTCAAGCTTTATGCCGGGCTTGAGGCCGAGACGGGGCTGAACGCCGGCTTTACCCGCTGCGGCAACCTGCGCATGGCGCAGACGCAAGAGCGGATGGATGAGTATATGCTCTATTCCGCCACTGCCGAGACGGTGGGGATCGAGCATGAGTTCCTGACGCCCCAGCAGATCAAGGAACGCTGGCCGCTGGTTCGGACCGATGACCTCAAAGGCGCGCTGTTCCATCCGACCGATGGCTATATCAACCCCGCTGACGTGACCCAGGCGATGGCGCGCGCAGCCCGCATGGCCGGCGCCACCATCGAACGCAAGATCCAGGTCAATGCCTATCGCTGGACCGGCGATGAATGGATCGTGACCTGCGAAAAGATGATCGAAAAGGGCGGCAACCTTGTCCCCTCGGGTGAGCAGTTTGAGATCCGCGCCGAGCATGTTGTGACTGCGACGGGCAACCACGCGCAGCGCACCGCCCGCCTGCTTGGGATCAAGATCCCCGCCATCCCGGTCGAGCACCAGTATATCGTCACCGAGCCGGACCCGGCGCTGGTGAAATGGCGTGCCGAGGGCAACCCCGAACATCCGGTTCTGCGCGATGCCGATGCCAAATGGTACGTGCGCGAGGAACGCGGCGGCTGGATCCTTGGCCCCTATGAGCGTAATGCCCCTGCGCGTTTCCTTTACGACGTGCCGGAAAGCTTCCGCGCCGACCTTTTCCCGCTGGATCTTGAGCGGATCGAGGAAGAGTACATGTCGATGATCCACCGGCTTCCGACCTCGGAAACCGTGGGTCTCAAGGACGATTTCAACGGCCCGATCTGCTATACGCCCGACGGCAACCCGCTGGTCGGTCCGGCGCCGGGTCTGCGCAACATGTGGCTGGCCGAAGGTTTCAGCTTTGGCATCACCGCTGCGGGTGGCACCGGCCATTATCTGGCGCAGATGATGACCGAGGGCGAGGCCGAGATCGACATGGCTAGCCTTGATCCCCGCCGCTTTGGCCAGTGGATGACCACCGAATATGCGGCGCGCAAGAACGAAGAGGCTTACGAGCACGTCTTTATCCTGCACCACCCGGACGAAGAGCGCGATGCCTGCCGCCCGCTGCGCACCGCCCCGGCCTATGACCGGCAGAAAGAGGCGGGGGCGCAATTCGGTCAGGTCAATGGCTGGGAGCGCCCGAACTATTACGCTCCGGCCGGTTTCGATGACCATGCTGCGCGCAGCTTCCGTCGTGGCGGCTGGTGGCAATATGCCAAGGAAGAGGCCGAGGCGATCCGCAACACTGCCGGTCTGATCGACGCATCTGCCTTTGCCAAGCACCGGGTTTACGGCAAGGGGGCGACGGCGTTCCTTGACTGGTTCACGACCAACAAACTGCCCAAGGTCGGTCGCATCAACCTGACCTATGCGTTGACTGAAACCGGGACTACCCGCACCGAATATACCATCGTGCGGCTGGCCGAAGATGACTACTACCTGATTTCGGCCGGGGCCTGGGCAGATTACGACGGCGACAACCTGCGCAAGCTGGCCGAGGATATGGAAGGTCAGTTTGGTCCGGTGATCGTGCAGGATATCACCACGCAATGGGGTGTCTTTGCCCTTGCCGGCCCGAACAGCCGCGCCATTCTCAAGGAACTGGTGCGCGATGCTGACCCCGAAACAGTCCTGGGCAACAAGCGGTTCCCCTGGCTGTCGATGCGCAATATCGAGCTGGGCATGTGCCCGGTGCGTGCCATCCGCGTCGCCTATACCGGCGAACTGGGATGGGAGCTGCATCACCCGGTCGAATTTGGCCGCTATCTCTGGGATCAGCTGGTCGCAGCGGGCGAAAAGCATGGGCTGAAACTGGTCGGTGCCCGCGCCCAGAACTGGCTGCGTCAGGAGAAATCCTACCGCGCCTTCGGTACCGAACTGGGCCGCGATGCGACCCCGCTTGAGGCTGGTCTGGATCGCTTTGTCGATCTGGAGAAAGACTTCAACGGCAAACAGGCGATGCTGGACAAAGGTATCCGCGCGAAATGCGTCACCCTGCTGATTGATGGACCTGCCGATGCTGATCCTTGGGGCCGCGAGGCGCTTTATGCGCAGGACGGCACGCGGATTGGACGCCTGACTTCGGGTGGCTGGTCGGCCGCTTTCGGCAAGTCAATCGGCATGGGCTATGTCCGTCCCGATCTGGCCGAGCCGGGCACCAAGCTTAAGGTTCGCATGCAGCGCGAACTGTGGGATGCCGAGGTCACGGTGGACAGCCCCTATGACCCCGAGAACGCCCGTATCCGTGTCGACGGCTGATTTCTCCTCCCGCAGCCAGGACACTGGGAAGGCCCGGACCATCAGGTCCGGGCCTTTCCCGTTTCAGCGCAGCTTGGCAAGGTGGCGGTCCAGATCGTCCCGCAGTGCCACCCGTTCTTCGGGGGACAGGAACGCGCCCAGCTCGACCTCGCGCCGGCCATCGGTCAGGACCAGATAATCATCGACCGGGCCGTTATGGCGCAGCGAGGTGCGCACCCAATAGGGGTTGGTGCGCCAGACCCGCTCTTTGCGGCCCGGATCTCTGCGGGTCAGGATCAGGCGGTCGCGGTCCAGAATCATCCGCTCATGCGCGGCGCTGTAGCTGCGGGTGATTGCATGCCACAGCGCCCAAAGCGCCAGCACCGCAAAGGGCAAAAGCCCCCACAGCACTGCCGAGCCGACAGTTGCAAGCAGGGGAAAGGCCAGACCGGCTGCGGTCACCCCGATTACCCAGACAAAGCCCCGACGCGGCAGCGAGCGATGCGGCCAGATATCAAGCTGAAAGCAGACGGCCCCGGATTTCTCCGGGGCCGTTTCATGCCATGAATAGGGCATAGCTTTGGCTTGCGCGATTAATGCGCGTGGGAGTGGTCCCAATCCTCGCGCTTGGGCAGCGTCTCGAAGGTGTGCTCCGGAGGCGGCGAGGGCAGGGTCCATTCCAGCGTATCGGCATACTCGTTCCAGTAGTTCGGCACGTTCACGCGCTTGCCGGCGAAGAGGGTGTAGAACACCACGCCGATGAAGAACAGGAACGAGGCGAAGGCGATATAGGCGCCGATCGACGAGATGTTGTTCCAGTAGGCGAACTCGACCGGATAGTCGATGTAGCGCCGCGGCATGCCCTGACGGCCCAGAAAGTGCTGCGGGAAGAAGATCAGGTTCGAACCGATGAACATCGTCCAGAAGTGCAGCTTGCCCGCCCATTCAGGGTACTGACGGCCCGACATCTTGCCGATCCAGTAGTAGATGCCGGCAAAGATTGCGTAAACCGCGCCCAGCGACATCACGTAGTGGAAGTGGGCAACGACATAGTAGGTGTCGTGATAGACCCGGTCCAGAGGAGCCTGGCTCAGTACCACGCCGGTCACGCCGCCGACGGTGAACAGGAACAGGAAGCCAAAGGCCCAGAGCATCGGCGTTTTGAACTCGATCGAGCCGCCCCACATCGTGGCGATCCACGAAAAGACCTTGATGCCGGTCGGCACGGCGATCGTCATGGTCGCCAGCATGAAGTAGGCCTGCTGGGTCAGCGACATACCAGCCGTGTACATGTGGTGCGCCCAGACGACGAAGCCCAGGATACCAATCGCGGCCATGGCCAGCACCATCGGCAGGTAGCCAAAGATCGGCTTGCGCGCGAAGGTCGAGATAACGTGGCTGATGATGCCAAAGCCCGGCAGGATGATGATATAGACCTCGGGGTGGCCAAAGAACCACAGGATGTGCTGATACAGCACCGGGTCGCCGCCACCGGCCGGATCAAAGAAATGCGTGCCAAAGTTGCGATCCATAAGCAGCATGGTGATCGCGCCCGCCAGAACCGGCAGCGACAGCAGGATCAGCCAGGCAGTGATAAAGACCGACCAGGCAAACAGCGGCACCTTGAACAGCGTCATGCCGGGCGCGCGCATGTTCAGGAAGGTGGTGATGATGTTGATCGCGCCGAGGATCGACGAGGCACCCGAGACGTGGACGGCAAAGATTGCCAGATCCATCGAATAGCCGGCCTCGGTGGTCGACAGCGGTGGGTAAAGCACCCAGCCCACACCCGAACCCAGCTGGTCCGAACCGCCTGGCGCCAGCAGCGAGGCAATGCCAAGCGCCACACCGCAGACATACATCCAGTAGGACAGGTTGTTCAGCCGCGGGAAGGCCATGTCCGGGGCGCCGATATGCAGCGGCATGAAATAGTTGCCAAAGCCGCCAAACAGTGCCGGGATGACCACGAAGAACATCATGAGCACACCGTGATAGGTGATCATGACGTTCCACAGATGCCCGTTAGGCGTGCATTCGGCCGAGGCGTCGGCAATGAAGCGCGCGCCCTCAAGGCACATGTACTGGACGCCGGGGTGCTGCAGCTCCATCCGCATGTAGACGGTGAAGCAGACCGAGATCAGGCCGACGATGCCGGCCGTGAACAGGTACAGGATCCCGATATCCTTGTGGTTTGTTGACATGAACCAGCGGGTGAAAAACCCGCGGGTGTCATGATGGTCACCGTGGCCGTGAACGGCTGCGTCTGCCATGCGTAGACTCCCTAGACATGCGGCTGGCCGGCCCAAGGGCCAGCGGACTCGGCTGTTTCTTAGACCACAATCCCACCCCTCGCAATGCGGAGAAAGGACTAAAAGTCGCACCCCTGCGCGGTTTTGTCGCAAACAGGGGCGCGGTGTGATCTGCTTACTGCGCCTCGGCCGGAGCAGCGGCCCCGGCTTCGCCCTCTGCTCCCGCCTCGGGCGAGTTCTCGGCAAGGAAGGCTATCACATCGGCCTGATTCTTGGCCAACTTGAAAGTCATCTTGGTCTTGAGCGCAGCATCGCCGACTTTTTCCGCAACATATTTGTTGGGGTCGGTGATATAGGCGGCCAGATCCTCGGTGGTCCAGACCTCTCCGGCCTCGCCAAGCTTGATCAGCGCGTCCGAGTATTTGAACCCTTCTTCGGTGCCAGCTTTGCGCCCGACCACGCCATAAAGGTTCGGCCCCGTTTTGCCGCCTTTGACGATATTGGTGCCATCAGGCGCCTGAACCATGTGGCAGGCCTTGCACTTGTTGAATTCCTTCTGGCCTTTGACGGGATCACCCGCGTCTTGTGCCATGGCGGGCAGGGCAAGGGTCATGGCGGCAAGAGTGGCACAGATGCTGATCTTCATCGGTCAATCCTCTTGGGTATCATTATTATCGGGGAACGGACCTCTCCGCCTCCCGATGACAGGGCTACCATGCGTCACGGCGAGCGAATACAGGAAAAAGGTCGCAGTTCCGGCAAGGGTGAATTTGCCGCAGAGCGAAAATCAGCCTTCGAACGGCGGAAAATGGCGCGTGAAGGTTGCGCGCAGGGCGAGGTCTAGGTCCTCCATCCCCACCGGCAGGCCCATGTCCACCAGACTGGTCACGCCATGACCCGAGATGCCGCAGGGCACGATTCCGGAATAATGGTCAAGATCCGGTTCGACATTGATCGAGATGCCGTGAAAGCTGACCCATTTGCGCAGTTTGACACCGATGGCGGCGATCTTGTCCTCGCGCATTGAACCGTCGGGCAGGGGTGTCTTGTCAGGCCTGGCGATCCAGACGCCGACGCGTCCGTCGCGGATCTCGCCCCTGAGGTTGAACTCGGCCAGCGCATCTATGACCCATGATTCCAGCGCCTTGACAAAGGCGCGCACGTCGCGGCCCCGTCGGTTGAGATCCAGCATCACATACACGACGCGCTGTCCCGGGCCATGATAAGTATATTGTCCGCCACGTCCGGTTTCATGGACGGGAAAGCGCGCGTTCAGCAGATCGGCCGCCCGAGCCGATGTCCCGGCAGTGTAAAGGGGCGGATGCTCGACCAGCCAGACAAGTTCCCCCGCCGTGCCAGCCGCAATGGCGGCGGCGCGCACCTCCATGAAGGCCACGGCTTCAAGATAATCGGTCAGGCCGGGGGCGGTCATCCATTCGGTCATGCGGGGCGAGATAATCCCCGCCGCTCTTTGCCGCAAGAGGGCAGTCGCGCCGGTAGTTTCCGCGGCGGGTCATGAATTCCATGCAAGATCATTGTGCGGATGTTGAATTTCACTATCTCTTCATCAACGGCTATACAGCCATTTCCATGAAACGCGCGGACCTGGACCATGACCTTGCCCCTTTCTCCGGTTTTTGAGGAACTGCGCGCTGCGGCGCGCCAACGCATCCTGATCCTCGACGGTGCGATGGGGACGCAGATTCAGCAGCTTGGCCTTAGCGAGGATGACTTTGCCGGCCATGGCGCGGGCTGCGGCTGTGGCTGCCATCCCCCCGCACCGGGGGATCACCCGCAAAAAGGCAATAACGACCTTCTGAACCTGACCCAGCCCAAGGCGATCGAAGATATCCATTATCGCTATGCCAAGGCAGGCGCGGATATTGTCGAGACCAATACCTTTTCCTCGACTACCATCGCCCAGGCCGACTATGGGATGGAGGCCGCAGTCTATGATCTGAACCTCCACGGTGCCCGCCTTGTCCGGCAGGCGCTGGATCGCGCCACGGCCGAGGATGGCCGCAGGCGTTGGGTCGCCGGGGCATTGGGGCCGACCAACCGCACCGCTTCGATCAGCCCGGACGTGAACAACCCCGGCTATCGCGCTGTGACCTTTGATGATTTGCGCGTCGCTTATGCGCAGCAGGTCCGGGGCCTGATCGAGGGAGGCGCCGATCTTTTGCTGATCGAGACCATTTTTGACACGCTGAACGCCAAGGCCGCAATCTTTGCCTGCGAAGAGGTGTTTGTCGAAAAGGGCCTGCGCCTGCCCGTAATGATCTCTGGTACGATCACCGACCTTTCCGGTCGTACGCTGTCGGGTCAGACGCCGACTGCTTTCTGGTATTCGACCCGCCACGCCACGCCGATCACCATCGGGCTGAACTGCGCACTTGGCGCCGCCGCCATGCGTCCGCATCTGGCCGAGCTTTCCGCTGTCGCCGATACGCTGATCTGTGCCTATCCCAATGCCGGTCTGCCGAATGAGATGGGGCAGTATGACGAATCGCCCGAGGATATGGCGGCGCAAGTGGCGGAATTTGCGCGCGAGGGGCTGATCAACGTGGTTGGCGGCTGCTGCGGCTCGACCCCCGATCATATCTCGGCCATCGCCCGCGCCGTTGAAAACCTGCCGCCCCGCGCGATCCCCGAGATTGAACCGCGCCTGCGCCTGTCGGGGCTGGAGCCTTTCGTCAAGACGGACGATATCCCCTTCGTCAACGTGGGCGAACGTACGAACGTCACCGGCTCGGCACGTTTCCGCAAGCTGATCACCAATGGCGATTACGCGGCAGCGCTGGACGTGGCCCGCGATCAGGTCGAGAACGGTGCCCAGATCATCGACGTCAACATGGACGAGGGCCTGATCGATTCGAAACAGGCGATGATCGACTACCTGAACCTGATCGCGGCCGAACCCGATATCGCCCGCGTGCCGGTGATGATCGACAGCTCGAAATGGGAGGTGATCGAGGCCGGGCTGAAATGCGTTCAGGGTAAGGCAATCGTCAACTCGATCAGCCTCAAGGAAGGCGAAGAGAGCTTCCTTGAGCATGCCCGGCTATGCCGTCGCTATGGTGCGGCGGTGGTGGTCATGGCCTTTGACGAGACCGGACAGGCCGATACCGAGAATCGCAAGGTCGAGATCTGTTCCCGCGCCTATGACCTGCTGGTCAACAAGATCGGCTTCCCGCCCGAAGACATTATTTTTGACCCCAACGTCTTTGCTGTCGCCACCGGCATCGAAGAGCATGACAACTATGGCCTGGATTTTATCGGGGCCGCACGGCGCATTACCCAGCAGTTGCCGCATGTTCACGTGTCAGGCGGGGTCTCAAACCTGTCGTTCAGCTTTCGCGGGAATGAACCCGTGCGCGAGGCGATGCACGCTGTCTTCCTATATCACGCCATTCAGGCGGGGATGGATATGGGCATCGTCAATGCCGGTCAGCTTGCGGTCTATGATCAGATCGACGCCGAACTGCGCGAGGCCTGCGAAGATGTGGTGCTGAACCGCAAGCCTGCCAGGGGCGGGACGGCGACCGAAAACATGCTTGAGATCGCCGGACGCTTCCGCGGTGAAGGCGGGGCCAGGGCGCGTGAAAAGGATCTGACCTGGCGCAGCTGGCCGGTCGAAAAACGCCTTGAACATGCTCTGGTCAACGGCATCACCGAATATATCGACGAGGATACCGAGGAAGCGCGCCAGAAGGCCGAGCGTCCCCTGCATGTCATCGAAGGTCCGCTGATGGCCGGGATGAACGTGGTCGGGGATCTTTTCGGTTCGGGCAAGATGTTCCTGCCGCAGGTGGTGAAATCGGCGCGGGTGATGAAACAGGCCGTGGCGCATCTTCTGCCTTATATGGAGGCCGAAAAGGCCGGCAATGGTGGGGCAGGCAGCGCGGGCAAGGTGCTGATGGCGACGGTCAAGGGTGACGTCCACGACATCGGCAAGAACATTGTCGGTGTCGTCCTTGCCTGCAACAACTATGAGATCATCGACCTTGGCGTGATGGTCCCGGCGACCAAGATCCTTGAGATCGCCAAGGCTGAAAAGGTCGATATCATCGGCCTGTCGGGTCTGATCACCCCGTCCTTGGACGAGATGGTCCATGTCGCCTCTGAAATGGAGCGTGAGGGCTTTGACATTCCGCTGCTGATTGGCGGGGCGACGACCAGCCGCGTGCATACGGCGGTCAAGATCCATCCGAAATACGCGCGCGGGCAGGCGGTCTATGTCACTGACGCAAGCCGGGCAGTGGGCGTCGTGGGCAATCTGCTTTCGGGTCAGAAGAATGCCTATGTCGAAACCATTCGCGCCGAATATGTCGAGGTCGCAAACAAGCACGCCCGGGCTGAGGCTGACAAGAAACGTCTGCCGCTGGCGACCGCGCGCGATAATGCGTTGCAGATCGACTGGACGGGCTATGAGGCCAGGACCCCTGAATTCCTGGGCGCCCGGGTGATCGACGATTTCGATCTGGCCGAAATCGCGCGCTATATCGACTGGACTCCGTTCTTCCAGACCTGGGAACTGAAGGGCGTCTACCCGCGCATCCTTGAGGATGAAAAGCAGGGTGAGGTCGCGCGGCAGCTGTTCAGCGATGCTCAGGCGATGCTTAAGCGGATCATCGACGAGAAATGGTTCCACCCGCGCGCGGTCATCGGCTTCTGGCCGGCGAACCGGGTCGGAGATGATATCC
Organism: Paracoccus sp. J56; assembly: GCF_019633685.1. Taxonomy (NCBI): domain Bacteria; kingdom Pseudomonadati; phylum Pseudomonadota; class Alphaproteobacteria; order Rhodobacterales; family Paracoccaceae; genus Paracoccus; species Paracoccus sp. J56. The sequence goes on along the minus strand of NZ_JAFL01000001.1, from coordinate 218,622 downwards.
GGCTTTATACGGGCGAGGATCGTGGTGAGGCTTTGGCGACGCTGCACACGCTGCGTCAGCAGGTCACCAAGCGTGACGGCCGCCCGAATGTCGCGCTGGCCGATTTCGTCGCCCCCGAGGGCCACCGGGATTATGTCGGTGGTTTCGTGGTGACCGCCGGGGGCGAAGAGCAGGTGATCGCCGACCGCTTCAAAGCCGAGCATGACGATTTCTCGGCGATTATCGTGCAGGCCCTGGCCGACCGCTTTGCCGAGGCTCTGGCCGAGATGATGCATGAACGGGTGCGCCGTCAGTACTGGGGCTATGCCGACGAGAATTTTACCCCCGAAGAGCTGATTGCCGAACCGTACAAGGGCATCCGCCCCGCGCCCGGCTATCCGGCCCAGCCCGATCACACCGAAAAGGTAACGCTGTTCAATCTGTTGGATGCGACGACTGCAACGGGGGTCGAACTGACCGAATCAATGGCGATGTGGCCCGGCGCGTCGGTCTCGGGTCTTTATATCGGCCATCCCGAGGCCTATTATTTTGGTGTTGCCAAGGTCGAGCACGATCAGGTTCTGGACTATGCAGCACGCAAGGGCATGTCGGTTTCCGAGGCCGAGCGTTGGTTGGCGCCGATCCTGAACTATGTCCCGCAGGCGGCAGTGGCCGCAGAATGAAATAAAGCTGCGGCGGGTGAAAAATGCCTCTTTTCATCCGCCGCGCAAGCGTCTAGAAGCCGCCTTGCTACGGATGCGGTCGTGGCGGAATTGGTAGACGCGCAGCGTTGAGGTCGCTGTTCCTTAACCGGAGTGGAAGTTCGAGTCTTCTCGACCGCACCATCACTTTTCAGAGATATTCTGAGAATTGCTGGCCTTGGGATCACTAGGGTGGTGGTCTAGCACCCTCACATCTTTCCGCCATGTTACTTTCATGCCTGCCTATTAATGGCTTGTGGTTACGAATAGCCCGCTGGAAATGGGCATCCAAGCCCTTGCGATTGGACATGTAACCGGGCAGGCGATGGTTTGAGGTCCTGAACTGCCTTAAAGATCGCCTCATGGCCTAGCCTGCACTGCTTTTCTTGTGGACAAGCTGCGAATCGCGCGCTGATGTCCCCGGAACCCCGCCAGCCCCTGCGCGTTGCTCCTGAATGCCGCGCCAGGCGGCGATGTCAGTGGAGGAGTTGTCTTATGAAAACGCTGCAGGACGCTTTCGAACACACGTTGCAAGATATCTATTGGGCCGAGAATGCCTTGTCGAAAGCTCTGCCCAAGGTAGCAAAATCGGCCAACAATGCGGAACTGAAGGTCGCCATTGAGGACCATCTGACGGAGACCAAAGGCCATATCAAGACCCTTGAGGCGGTGTTCAAGTCTATCGGAAAAAAGGCCGAGGGCGAGAAATGCGATGCCATGGACGGTCTTCTGAAAGAGGCGGACGGGCTGATCGAAGAGGCCTCGGGTCATGCGCTGGACGTGGCGCTGATCGGTGCCGCGCAGGCGGTCGAGCATTATGAGATCGCCCGCTATGGCACCCTGCGCGAATGGGCCAAGGTGCTGGGTCATGAAGAGGCGCATACGTTGCTGACCTCGATTCTTGACGAAGAGAAGGCCGCGAACTCCAAGCTTACCGCATTGGCCGTGATGGCGGTGAACGAGGGCGGGAAAGCGTCGAAAAAATAGCGCAGCTCATAAAATTTGCCGCGCGATTGACTGTCTTGAACACATCTGATTGCTAGCCCGCCCTGCGTTTTTCCGGGCGGGTTTTGCATCGGGACGACGTCTGTGAAGGCTGCATCATCGGACTGACCAGTGATGTGTGGTGCGGTTGAAGCGTCCTGCATGTCAGAGCGAATGGCGTGGTAAGATGTCGAACGTTTATGTCTAAATCAATCTCTTTGACTATAAGGCCAATCCCTCTGGCTGGATGCTTCGATTTCTGCAAACTCATTTCCAATACATGCTGATCATGTCAGCCATGGGGCGTTGCTACCTGTGCTTTTCTTGGCCGAGGGAAAGGTCGGTCGATTGATCGTCGTCTTTGTGTTCAGAAAGAATAATGCAACCAAAAGTTGCTAATACATGATCGGCAAAACCGAAAGGTGCAGAATCAAAACCGGCTAATTGGATACTTGCTGCCCTGCAATTCAATCATTGCGTGTTTTTATGGGGGTCGCGCGCAGTTTCCCAGGAATTACGCGGCGTCACTTTCGGGCTGAAGGTGGTATCATAATACTGAGAAGGGCAGGGGATCTTGTTGGTGCTGCATCTTTTTTTGTGATCCACAGGCAGATATCATGGTTATGTTCCGGGCCTTCTGATGGCCGGTCATGGTGCCGATTCATATGATAATTAATTGATATTACTTCATAATAATACATGACTTTGCGCGGCGAGGTCGATGTTGGCGCTGACTGATGCATATGGGTAACTGTCTAAAAAGACACTGGCGCTTATTGAAAAGATGGTGTGATGGTTAATGTAATCGGTGTCCAAATCGGCTGCCGAGGTGACAATTACTCAGTTCGTTCAAGGCCCATATGAAACCGACGGATATTTTGGCGTTTGCGTTCAACGACAGTGCTTGGGACATGGTCCCTATAGGGCTGTTCAAGGCTGTCGCGGCGAAATGTCACGATCTTCATCAGGTTGAGCTGTTGCGATTGGGCGAAAGTCAGGGACCCGCAGACGTACTTCTGATGTGGTCCTGGCTGACTCAGGATGCTGAAAAGCGTTATGCCGCCATGGGTATTTCCGGTCTCAGGCCATCGGATATCGGGACTGAAGGGAATCTTTGGCTGATCGCCCTGTCAGCACCTGGCGGAGCCGAACATCTGGTTGCGGCCCTTGGTTGGGCCGCAAAGAACCTGCCTGTCGAAGAGGGTAAGGAAAGGTTTCGCTGCCTCGCCCCGATCGAACCGAATGGAAGACCTCAGCCTGTTGTCTTTGCCCATGACGGCAAGGGCGGCGGATCTATCAAACCCATTCATGTCTGAGGGGCATGAATGGTTTTAGGTATGGAGAAAACTAATGGCACAGATCGCTTATGGCGGCATCGCCGGCTTTCTTGGCGGCACCTCGTTCACCGGTAACTACTATTTGACCCCTGAAGGGTATCTTGCGACGGCGGATGGTACGGTAGTCAGTTCCTCTGTATTTTCTCAGGATATTGTGCAGCTTCATCGTACCGCTGACCTGCCCATCATCCCTGATGACTGGACCTCTTGGGCGCCAAATCCCCTGAACAATGAATGGGACGAATACACAATAGGGACTGCACCTTCCGTGGGCTCTGCGTCCATGGTAGACGGGGACGGTATCGATCTTCCCAGCACCAATCCGATCGAACTCGTCCAAGACGACTACGATCATGATACGGTTCATTACGCCTTCGATCCGACGGCGGCGGCATGGCAGGACTTGGCTTATGGCGAGACTCTGACGGTCACCTTTGTCGTCAGCGCACGTGAACGTAACGCATTCGGCACCTTCAACGAATCGGACACCTTCACCGTCACGCTGAACTTTACCAAGGTCTGTTTCGTGCGTGGCACGATGATCGAAACCATCGACGGACCGGTCGCCATTGAGGACATCCGGCCCGGGACGCTGGTCCGGACGATGGACAGCGGTTTCCGCCCGGTAAAATGGATCGGCAGCGCAGTTGTCGGAGGTCATGACAAGCCCATCCCGGCCAATCTGCGGCCTATCCGCATCAGGGCCGGGGCGCTTGGCGCGAATACGCCCGAGACGGATCTTCTTGTCTCGCCGCAGCACCGCATCCTGGTACGCTCGCGTATTGCTCAGCGGATGTTCAGCACCACCGAGGTTCTGGTGGCGGCCAAGCAGCTGTTGCAGGTCGAGGGGATCGACATCGAGACCGGGACAGAGCGGGTCGAATATTTTCACATGATGTTTGACCAGCATGAGATCGTTTTCTCGAACGGCGCACCGACCGAGTCGCTTTATCTGGGCGCGGAGGCTCTTAAAGGGCTGGGCGCTGCGGCGGTGGATGAGATCCTGCAAATCCTGCCCCAACTGCGTGGGGTGCTGGAGGGGCAGGACGCGGTTCAGCCCGTGCGCCTGATGCCTTCGGGCCGCGCGGGGCGCAAGCTGGCGGTGCGTCATATCAGTAACGGCAAGGCCCTGGTCAACTAAGGCTGCGCATCAGATCTGCCAAAGCGGCGGGGCCTTGCCCTGCCGCTTTTTCGTCTGTGTCACCGGCTCTGACCCGGGACGAGGCGGACGTTGCGCCGAAATGCAGGATCTGCGTTCCAGCCCTTTCGAAAGCACGATTTTTCCTTTCTCCGCAGCATCCGGCAGATAACCTGTTTTACCCCTTTGGGCTGAACAGAAACGCCGTTCTTTCCTGTGTCCTGCGACAGGTTTTTTATGGCGAAACCCTGGTCCTGACCCTAGTCTTTTCCCGCGAAGAAGGGGAGAGAATTCATGTCCGACAACTGGGGCTTCGACACGGCCGCTATTCATGCGGGTACTGCGCCTGATCCCGCAACGGGCGCGCGGCAGGTGCCGATTTATCAGACCACGGCCTATGTCTTTAAGGATGCGGCCCATGCTGCGCGGCTTTTTGGTCTGCAAGAGGTTGGCTACATCTATTCCCGCCTGACCAATCCGACGGTCGCCGCGCTGCAGGCCCGCGTGGCCGAGCTTGAAGGCGGCGCGGGCGCCGTCTGCTGTTCGTCAGGCCATGCGGCCCAGATCATGGCGCTGTTTCCGCTGATGGGACCGGGTCGCAATATCGTTGCTTCGACCCGGCTTTACGGTGGGACGATCACTCAGTTCAGCCAGACCATCAAACGCTTTGGCTGGGGGGTAAAGTTTGTCGATCTGGACGATCCCCAGGCGGTGCGGGCGGCGGTCGATGACGATACGCGCGCGATCTTTTGTGAATCGATCAGCAACCCGGGCGGTTATGTCACTGATATTCCTGCTGTGGCGCGGATCGCGGATGAGGTCGGCCTGCCGCTGATCGTGGACAACACGCTGGCGACGCCATGGCTGTGCAAGCCTATCGAACTGGGCGCGACTTTGGTCGTTCACAGCCTGACCAAATATATCACCGGCAATGGTACGGTAACCGGTGGCGTGATCGTTGATTCCGGCAGGTTCGACTGGTCCGCCTCGGGTAAATTCCCAAGCCTGTCCGAACCCGAGCCTGCCTATCACGGGCTGAAATTCCACGAAACCTTTGGTGCCCTTGCCTACACATTCCACGGAATCGCCATCGGGCTGCGCGATCTGGGCATGACCATGAACCCGCAGGCTGCCCATTACACGCTGATGGGGATCGAGACCCTTGGCCTGCGCATGGCCCGCCATGTCGAGAACGCCCAGAAAGTCGCGGAGTGGCTTGAAAACGACCCGCGCGTGACCTCGGTCACCTATGCGGGCCTTGCCTCATCGCCGTGGAACGAGACGGCGCGGCGCGTCTATCCCAAAGGGGCAGGGGCGCTTTTTACCTTCTCGATCAAGGGCGGCTATGACGCGGCGGTGAAACTGGTCGATAACCTCAAGCTGTTCAGCCATGTGGCGAACCTTGGGGATTCGCGTTCGCTGGTCATCCATTCAGCATCGACCACGCATAGCCAACTGACGGATGAGCAAAAGATCGCGGCGGGCGCGGGCCCCGATGTGGTGCGGCTTTCGATCGGGATCGAGGACGCGGCGGATATTATCGCCGATCTGGATCAGGCGCTGGCGGCAGCCACGGCCTGAGACAAGGAAAAAGGGCGGTGCCTTGCCGCGCCGCCCTTATGATTGTGATCAGTTCGCCGGGGCGTCTTCGGTCCCCGCCTCGGTTGCGGGGGCGTCGCCCGGCTCGTCGACTTCCGGCGCATCAGCCGGCAGCATGGCAAAGACTGCGGTGACATTCGTGCTGATCCCCAACTCTCCGGCCTCGATCGGGGTGTCGGCCGCGGCGCTTTCCTGGACACGCATCGCCATCATCGGGCGCGGCCCGCTGCTGACTGCGGCATCCGAAAGCGACAGCAGGCCGCCCAGCCGCATGCCTGCCGCCTCGGCCATCACTTCGGCACGACGGCGTGCATCGGCGACGGCCTCGGTGCGGGCCTTGTCCTCGGCCTCGGTCATGTCCTCACGCGAAAAGACGATACCGCCGATCTCATTTGCGCCCGAGGTGACCAGCTTGTCGAGCACCGGTCCCAGACCCGCCACGTCGCGCACCCGCACCGAAACGGTGTTTTGCGCGGTATAGCCGGTCAGCTTCGGCGGTTTGCCCTGATCGGAATAATCCATGGTCGGCGACAGGTTCAGACCAGCGGTCTGGATATCGCGCGCCTCGATCCCCTCGGCCTTCAGCGTCTCGATCACTTTTTTCTGCTGTTCGGCATTTTGTGACATGGCTTCGGCGGCGGTGGCGGCGCGGGTGCTGACCCCGACCGAGACCGTGGCCATATCAGGCTGGGCGGTGGCATGACCGGTGCCGGTCACGGTCAGCTTGGCAAAAGGGGTGTGTTTCATGGCTTTCATGCTGTGATGTCCCATGGGCGCAGGGGGCGCAGGCACGTCGGGTTGCGCGGTTTGCGCAGCCAGCGGGCCTGCGGCCAGAACCATCAGCGCAGTTGCAGCGATGAGGGGGCGGAATTGGGACATGGTCATCTCTCCTTGACGCGGGCTGGGCGGACCCTTCCACGCGATTGCTGTCATGAGCCGCTATAACACCGGAAACACGCCGATGGATGCCTCACAATCAGGTGTTTGGCTTTTCACGGGTGGCGTTCTGCGTTAGTCCGGAACTATCAATCATGAATACGCGCCCCGGCGCCCGGAACCGCAAGGCAAAGCCTATAGATGTCGCTTGATTCCGCTCCTGAATACGCCCTCTCTTTCAGCGAGGACGCCGTGCATCTGCAACGGCGCGACCGGGTTTTGGAACATGGGGATGGCGCGGCGCCTGCGGGCTGGCGGCATCTTGGCTCGGTCGATTTCTCGGCACCTGACTTTCGCGATGATTTCGTGCGCCTGCGCAACATGGCGACCGGTTCGGACGAGGTACTGCCGGTTACCCTGATCATTCCCGACGACCAGATCCTTTATACCACCCTGACTGTCGCGCCCGGCGCAGATCGTGAACTGGCGGTGGGTCGGGCGCTGGACGGGCTGACCCCGTATAAGATCCAGGATCTGGCCTTTGACTGGGAAGGTGACGGCGACAGCGTGCGCGTGGCCGCCGTGGCTCGCCAGACCTTGCGTGAAGCCCGCGAATTCGCCGAGCAATACGGGTTTGAGGGGCAGGGGTTTTGCGCCACCCCTCCTGCCGATCTTTACCCCGGAGAGCCGGTCTTTGTGCTGGACCCCGTGCGGCGCCCCCGCCCCAGGATCGGCCTGACGCAAGCAGGCGTGACAGCAGGCGCGCTGCTTATCGACGATGAGGCGCAGAAGGAAACCACAGCGCAGGCTGCTCTGGACCTGCAAGGCAGCCCGGATGAGCCGGCTGTGGAAAGCGGCCCTGACGAGGTTCCGGCTGCTGCTGATGAACAGGCCAAGATCTCCGAGGCAAGCCCCAAAGATGACCCCGCGAGCGAGGCTGCGACAGAGGGTGAGGCTGCGACCTCAGTCGATGATGGCGCGGTAGAAGATCCTGCGTCCGCTGAGGCTGTGGAGGACAAAGAGGAACCCGCCGAGGATGCCGATCCGGTTGCTGCTGAGGCACCCGTTGAGCCGCAGGCGGACGATGCTGCCGCTGAGGCTGAAGAGACCGTCTCTGCAGCAGACGCGGAACCTGCTTCTGATGCTGCCGAAGCACAAGGCGATGCAGCGTCCGAGGCCGCACCTGTTGAGACCGCTGCCGAAGTTCCCGCCACTGAAGCGGATGATGCCCCCGTTGCGTCCGATGAACCTGCGACGCCGCATGTCGCAGCAGAGGACCACCCTGCCGCGCCTGCGAATGCCGGGCTGAATCCGCGTGCCCGCGCGGTGCATGAGCGTGCTGCCGGTGCCCGTCAGGCGCGGAGCCTGGGCGTCGCGCCTGCTCAGCCGCGCCGCCCGGGTGAGCGTGGCGGCCTTGTCAGCCTGCTTGGTATGCTAGGGGCGCTGGTGGTCGGTCTGATCCTGATCTGGGCCTTCCTCGTGCCCGAAAAGGATGCGTCGCAGATCGCTGGGACCGTCCCGGAGCAGCAAACCGCGCCGCAAACCCCCGCCGAACCGGGAATCGCCCCGACCGGGGAGCAGCCTGCCGCGGCCCAGCCGGAGACCTCGGCCGGGCAAGTGGCAGTCAGTGAGCCTGCCGCGCCCCCGGTTTCGGCGCTGACCGAAGAGGAAAAGCGTCGTGTCATCGTCGCTGCTGCGGCGGTTGCCGCTGCGGTGGTGCCGCCTTCGGTCACGCCTGCCACCCCGTCCGCGCCGGTCGAAGAGCCGGTTACTGCCGAGCCTGCGCTGACCGCCACGGTTGATCCGCAGCCTGCCGAGACACAACCTGCCGAGACCCGACCCGCTGAAAACCGCGCTGCCGAGGCTCCGGTACCGACGCAGCCTCGGGCGCAAGCCCCGGCTCAGACCACTGCTCGGGCACCTGCTCCGGCGCAGCGGCCTTCCCGTGCCGTGGTGACGCAGCAAAAGCCCGCCCCGGCGACAACGCAGCTGACCAGTTCGGCCCGTCCGCAGCTTGCCCCGCGCCGCGCCGCGCCGCAGACCACCACGCCGCGCGCCGATTCTGCTCCTCGTGTGCCCTCTGATCCGCTGCCTTATGAGGCGAGCCAGCGTAAGACTCAGCCGATCTCGGGTGCCCGTCCGCCTGAACGTGCGCGCCGCGCTGCGCCTGCGGCCTCGGGTGCGGCGGTCCAGCCGCCACCGGCGGCCACTGACAATAGCCGGGCGGCGACGCTGCGCGGTTCGGCCCGCCCGCCCTCGCGCCCCGAAGGCTCGACGCCCGAGGTTCTGGGTGCCGTCCAGGCCAATGATGAGCTGACCCCGGCTGAGCAACTGCATCTGCGCCTGCTGATTCAGGATCTGGGCCGCAGTGCGCTGGTCACGGGTCTGCCCGATCCGTCACCTGATGCGCGGCTGGCGCAGGTCCGCCCGCCGCATAAGCCGGGTGGGGCGTCTCCGGCCACAGCCAGCGATGCGGTCAGCCCTTCAGCCATTGATGCTGCAATCAGATCGGCGACCACGCCGCCACCGGACCGGCCCGAACGCGTCACGGCTGCCGCGCCCGCCCGGGATTCGGGCGGGCTTTTGCGTGGCTCACCGCGTCCGCCAGCACGTTCCGGTCGAGCTGCCATTCCCAGTCAGGCGGTCGAAGAGGCGATCTCGGCTGCGGTCGCCGCGTCCCCCGCAACTCCGGGTGGGGTGCAGCTTTCGGCGCTGGCGTCATCGCCGCTGCCGCCCCGGCGCGGAGATGCTCCTGTCGCCGCCGCCGCAGCAGCGGCGCCAGATGCCCCGGCTGCCGCGCCTGAGCCGCCCGCCGCTGCCGGACCCAGCGAGGCAGAGCTTGCCGCGCGCCGCAAGCTTGACGAGCAGCTTCAGGCGCAGGCCGAGGCGCGCATTCGTGCCCGTGCCGCCGCTGACGCCCAGGCCGAGGCCGAGGCCCGCGCCCAGGCCGAAGCCCGCGCCCGTGCGCAGGCCGAGGCCGAAGAACGCGCAGCCCGCGCCCGCCGTCAGGAATACAAGCCACCCGAGGTCGATAACGAGCCCGAGATTGCCGCCGCCGCCCTGTCCAAAAGCCCGACCTCGGCCAGTGTGGCCAAGGCCGCGACGCAACCGCGCGGCCTTAATGTAGGCCGGACGACGATCATTGGCATCATTGGCGCGGGCAAGGCCAGCCGCGCGCTGATCCGGCTGCGCAACGGCAAGGTGGTGACGGTCCGTATCGGCGACCGCATTGACGGCGGCACGATCAACTCGATCGGTGACGGCAGGCTGACCTATGTCAAGGCGGGCCGGGTTCACGAATTGCGCATGCTGGACGGGCGCTGATGGAGACATTCCTGCTGATCGCCACTGTCTATCTGATGACAATGGTGATCGCTGTGCCGCTGTCTGCGCGACTGGGGCTGGGCTCGGTTCTGGGCTATCTGATTGCGGGGATTGTCATTGGTCCGGTGCTCGGGCTTGCCGGGACGCCGGGCGAGATGGCCGATTTGCAGCATTTCGCCGAATTTGGCGTGGTAATGATGCTGTTCCTGATCGGGCTGGAGCTTGAGCCGCAGGCGCTGTGGCAGATGCGCAAGCGCCTGCTGGGCCTTGCCAGCATGCAGATCGTCGGCACCGTGGTGCTATTGGCGCTGGTTGGCATGGCGCTGGGGCAGGACTGGCATGTTTCGGTCACGCTGGGGATGATCCTGGCGCTAAGCTCGACCGCCATCGTCCTGCAGACGCTGTCGGAAAAATCGCTGATGCATACACCGGGCGGGCGCGGGGCCTTTGCGGTGCTGCTGACCCAGGACATTGCCGTCATTCCGATGCTGGCGCTGATGCCGCTGCTGGCGACCCGTGCCCCCCTGCCGCAGGCCGAAGAGCATATTGGTGAGGCTTTCATGCATGCGCTGCCCGGCTGGGCGGCCGCCTTGGTCACGCTTGGCGCGGTAGGGGCGGTGGTGCTGATCGGCCAGTATCTGATCCGGCCCCTGTTTCGCTGGGTTTATACCGCACGCCTGAATGAGCTCGACACTGCGATGGCGCTGCTGATCGTTGTCGGAATCGCCTCGTTGATGGAGTTCGTCGGCCTTTCGCCCGCGCTTGGCACCTTTCTGGCCGGGGTGATGCTGGCAGGCTCTGAGTTCCGCCATGAGCTTGAGGGCCAGATCGCACCCTTCAAGGGCCTGCTGCTTGGGCTGTTCTTTATCACCGTCGGGGCAGGGATGAATTTTCGCCTGCTGTCCGAATATCCGGTGACAGTGATCGGGATCACGGTGACGGTCATCGCCATCAAGGCGCTGATCCTGCATCTGATCGCGCGGCTGACAGGTATTCGCGGGCGTGACCGGATGCTGTTTACCCTGTCGCTTGCGCAGGCGGGCGAGTTCGGCTTTGTGCTGATTTCCTATGCCGTGTCGCTGGCCATTCTGCCCCGGCTGGTGGCGCAGGGGTTTCTGCTTGTCATTGCGTTGTCGATGCTGGCGACGCCGCTGCTGTTCATCCTGTCGGATTTCATCTCGCGCCGTATCGCCGAGGAAAGGGCGAGCGATATCGCGGATGAGATTTCAGAGCAGCAGCCGATCATCATTGCCGGGGTGGGGCGCTTTGGACAGGTGCTGAACCGCTTGGTGACGATGTCGGGGTACAAGACGACCGTGCTTGATCACGATCTTGAGGTGATCCAGCTTATGCGGCGTTTCGGTTTTAAAGGCTATTTCGGCGATCCGACCCGGCCCGAGATTCTGATGGCTGCCGGTCTTGACAAGGCGCGGGTGCTGGTCGCGGCGCTGGACGACCCCGAGGCGAACCTGCGTCTGATCCGCTATGCCCGTGAAAAGCGCCCCGATATCGTCATCATCGCCCGGGCGCGGGACCGGATCGACGTTTTTCGTCTCTATGCTGCCAAGGCCGATCATATCGTGCGGGAAACCTTTGACAGCTCGCTGCGCGCGGGACGCTATGTGCTCGAAAATATGGGGCTGTCCCCCTATGAGGCGTCCGAGCTTGAGCGCATCTTTTATCGCATGGACCGTGCGCATCTGCGCGAACTGGCCGAGGTGTGGAAGCCCGGCGTTCCGGTGGATGAGAACCCGGAATATATAGCGCTGAGCCGCGACCTGAACCGCCACCTTGAAAACGCTCTGATGGAGCGGTTTGCCCATGGTCCCAGCGCGGCCCCCATCGTTGCCGATCAGGATGAGGCGCCCGAACATGGCCTGACCCGTCCGGGCCGCCCCGGTGGGCGCTAGGCAGCTGCGATCCGCGCGCAACTCTTGCGAGCCGCGCGCCAAGCGCCTAGAAGGCAGGGCAACCTTGCCAAGGGAAATGCCATGCTTGACCATCTGACCTATACCGCCCCGGAACCCAAAGTCATTCAGGGGGCGAAACAGGACTGGGAACTGGTCATCGGGCTTGAGGTTCACGCTCAGGTCGCGTCGAATGCCAAGCTGTTCTCGGGTGCCTCGACCGGCTTTGGGGCCGAACCGAACAGCCATGTCGCATTCGTCGATGCCGCCATGCCCGGCATGCTGCCGGTGATCAACGAATTCTGCGTTGCGCAAGCGGTCAAGACCGGGCTGGGGCTCAGGGCCCGGATCAATCTGGTCTCGGCCTTTGACCGCAAGAACTATTTCTATCCTGACCTGCCACAGGGCTATCAGATCAGCCAGCTTTATCACCCCATTGTGGGCGAAGGCGAAGTGATCGTGGACATGGCCCCGGGCGTCGCCCGCCGTGTCCGGATCGAGCGGATCCACCTTGAACAGGATGCCGGCAAGTCGATCCACGACATGGATCCCAACATGTCCTTCGTGGATCTGAACCGCACCGGCGTGGCGCTGATGGAGATCGTCAGCCGCCCCGATATCCGCGGCCCTGAAGAAGCTGCCGCCTATGTCGCCAAGCTGCGCCAGATCATGCGCTATCTTGGCACCTGTGACGGCAACATGCAGAACGGTAACCTGCGTGCCGACGTGAACGTCTCGGTCTGCCAGCCCGGTGCCTATGAGCGCTATCAGGAAACGGGCGATCACAGCCATCTTGGCACCCGCTGCGAGATCAAGAACATGAACTCGCTGCGCTTTATCCAGCAGGCCATCGAATATGAGGCCCGCCGCCAGATCGCCATTCTCGAAGATGGTGGCAAGATCGAGCAAGAGACCCGGCTTTATGACCCTGACCGGGGCGAGACCCGTTCGATGCGCTCGAAAGAAGAGGCGCATGACTACCGCTATTTCCCCGATCCCGACCTGCTGCCGCTTGAGATCGAGCAGGAGTGGGTGGATGGCATTGCGGCCTCGATGCCTGAACTGCCGGATGAGAAAAAGGTGCGTTTCGTCACTGAACTCGGCCTGTCGGAATATGACGCCGGCGTGCTGACTGCCGAGGTCGAGAACGCCAATTTCTTTGAGCAGGTCGCTGCTGGCCGCGATGGCAAACAGGCGGCAAACTGGGTCATCAACGAGCTGTTCGGCCGCCTGAACAAAGAGGGGCTGACGGTCGAGAATTCTCCGGTTTCGGCAGCGCAGCTTGGCGGGGTGATCGACCTGATCGCCAAGGGCGACATCTCGGGCAAGATCGCCAAGGACCTGTTTGAGATCCTGTGGACCGAAGGAGGCGACCCCGCCGCAATCGTGGAAGAGCGCGGCATGAAGCAGGTTACCGATCTGGGCGCGATCGAAAAGGCGGTTGATGAGATCATCGCCGCAAACCCGGCGCAGGTGGAAAAGGCCAAGGCCAACCCCAAACTGGCTGGCTGGTTCGTTGGTCAGGTGCTGAAAGCGACCGGCGGCAAGGCCAACCCGGCTGCTGTGAACGAACTGGTCGCCAGGAAGCTGAGCTGAAGCCCGGCTTTCCCCTGATCACCCAGCCGCCCTCGTGCCGGGGGCGGTTTTTTTCATGCGGGGCCTATGATCGGCCTCACGCGCTCGTGCAGGGCGGGCTAGGGGTGCTGCTGCGCGAGGCGCTTCCCTTGACGTTTCATCTCGCCTAACCTGCGCGACAAAGGAAAGGCAGACGCATGACCAGCTATGAATACACCGTCATCCCTGCACCCGCGCGCGGCGAAAAGGCCAGGGGTGCCCGCAGTGGGATCGAACGCTTTGCCGCCACGCTCAGCGATGTGCTGAACGAGATGGGCCGTGATGGCTGGGAATATGTCCGCGCCGAGACCTTGCCGGCAGAAGAGCGTTCGGGTCTGACAAGCCGGACCACCGTCTATCACAACCTGCTGGTTTTTCGTAGAGCGCTGGCCGTTTCGACCCGACAAGAGGTGCCGCTGGCCGAGCCTGTCGCGCCGCCGGTTGCCGCACCGGTCGCGGAACCTGCCGAAGCACAGCCGCAAACCCAGGCTCAGCCCGAGGATGAGGCTGCGGCCCAGCCGCGTGGGCCGTTCAGCCAGCCGATGCGCGCTGCGCCGAAACCCACCGCGCCTCTGACCGCACCGGTTGCGCCGAACGCCCGGAGCCGGGTGTCCGAACCGCCGCTGACCGCACCCCAGGCGCCCGCCCCGACCGGGCCGCGTCTTGGCCCGGCCAGCCGTTAATCGTCACATATCGTGCGAGGCGGGGCGCCTACCAATGCGGTGGGCGCTGATCTGCCAGCGGAACGGTGCCCGCCTCGGCCTCTCGTTCGGCCTCTCGCTCCATCAACATGCCGACATGGCGCCCAAGGCGGGTGATCTCACCCTCTTGCCGGGCGACAATGGCCGACAGATCTTCGACGGTACGCGTCAGATAGGCCACGGCCTCTTCCAGCCGTTCAATCCGGTCCTGCGTCTGCTTGTCCATCCATCCTCCATCCGTTAGACCCGCCCATGGAAAAGCCCGAGGCAAACCATGGCGAAAGATCTGAAGAAACAGCCCCGCCCCAAGGCCGAGACGCCCAAGGGGTTCCGTGACTATTTCGGTGCGGATGTGACCGAGCGCAAGCAGATGCTCGACCGCATCGCCGAGATCTATCATCGCCACGGCTTTGAGCCGCTTGAAACCAGTGCGGTGGAAACCGTCGAGGCGCTGGGAAAGTTCCTTCCCGACGTGGACCGCCCCAATGCCGGCGTCTTTGCCTGGCAAGAAGCCGAGGTGCCGGGCGGTGGTCCGGGCGATTGGCTGGCGCTGCGCTATGACCTGACCGCGCCTTTGGCCCGGGTCGCGGCACAGTTCCGTAACGATCTGCCTTCGCCTTATCGCCGTTATGCGATGGGGCCGGTCTGGCGCAACGAAAAGCCCGGTCCAGGCCGCTTTCGCCAGTTCTATCAATGCGACGCTGATACGGTCGGTTCGGCCTCGGTCGCGGCGGATGCCGAGATCTGCGCCATGCTGGCTGCGGCACTGGAGCATGCCGGGATCCGGCGCGGCGACTACCTGATCCGCATCAACAACCGCAAGGTGCTGAACGGCATTCTTGAGGCTATGGGCGTGACCGAGGGACAGGCTGCCGATGCTGTCCTGCGTACCATCGACAAGTTCGACAAGATTGGAGAAGAGGGCGTCCGCCAGCTTTTGACGACGGGGCGCAAGGATGACAGCGGTGCGTTTATCGAGGGTGTGGGGCTGACAGCCGAACAGGCTGCGCCGGTACTGGCCTTCCTGACCTCGAAGGGTGCGGACAATACCCAGACGCTGGCTAATCTGCGCGCCGCTGTCGGCACCTCTGCCATTGGGGCCGAGGGCGTTGATGAGCTGGAACAGATCGCTGCGATGCTGGCCGCCATGGGGGTTGGTGAGGATTGTGCCGTCATCGACCCTTCGATCGTGCGCGGGCTTGGCTATTACACCGGCCCGGTATTCGAGGCCGAGCTGACCTTTGAGATCCTTGATGAAAAGGGTCGCAAGCGTCAATTCGGCTCGGTCGCGGGCGGCGGGCGCTATGATGGGCTGGTCGAGCGTTTTACCGGGCAGAAGGTCCCGGCGACTGGCGTGTCGATCGGTGTGGATCGGCTGCTTGCTGCGCTGCGCGCCAAGGGGCTGATGGGCGGCTCCGATCAGGGCCCGGTAGTCGTTACCGTCATGGACCGCGACCGTATGGCGGAATATCAGGCCATGGCCGCTGAATTGCGCGCCGCCGGCATCCGGGCCGAGGTCTATCTTGGCAATCCCAAGAACTTTGGCAACCAGTTGAAATATGCTGACAAGCGCAACGCGCCCGTCGCCATCATCCAGGGTACGGACGAGGCCCAGCGGGGCGTCGTGCAGGTCAAGGACCTGATCCTTGGGGCCAGGATCGCAGCCGAGGCCAGCCATGAGGAATGGAAGGCCCAGCCGGCCCAGACCGAGGTGCCCCGCGACCAGCTTGTCGCGGAAGTGCGGCGTATCCTCGGATGAGCAAGCGCGAGAAACAGGCCATCGGTCAGCAGATCCTTGCCGCCTTTCGCGCTGCGGGGGCGCAGGAGGTCGCGCCCGACATCCTGCTTGAGGCCGAGACGCTTCTTGACCTTTATGGCGAGGACATTCGCGCCCGCGCCTATGTCACCCAGGACCCGATCCGGGGTGAGATGATGTTGCGCCCCGATTTCACCGTGCCGGTGGTGCAGATGCATATGGCAAACGGTGCCGAGCCGGCCCGCTATTGCTATCTGGGCGAGGTTTTCCGCAAACAGGACCACGGCGAAACCCGGCCCGAACATCCGCGCGACAATGAATATCTGCAGGCGGGGTTTGAGCTTTTCGCCCGCGACCCGGATGCTGATGCCGAGGTCTTTGCGCTTTTTCACGACATCCTTGCGCCACTGCGTTTGCAGGCGACCATGGGCGATATGGACCTGCTGATGGATGCGGTGCGCGCCCTGCCGCTGTCGGGCGCGCGGCGCGCGGCGCTGCTGCATCATATCTGGCGGCCACGGCGCTTTGCCCGGCTGCTTGCGCGTTTTGCCGCGCCGGCCGAATCGCGCGAGTTTCCCGACAGCCCCGCGCCCTGGACGGGCTTGCGTTCGGCCGATGAAATGCAGGCCCGCATTGACCGGTTGCGCAGCGATGTTGCCGAGGCGCCTTTGTCCGCGCAATGGGTTACGCGGCTTGAACGGCTTTTCGCCATTTCTGCACCTGCGCCCGAGGCGCTGCGCCAACTGCGCATCCTCAGTGCCGAAATCCCCGATATCGCCGAGGCCGTGGACCGGCTTGAGCGTAACCTGACTGCGCTGTCGGCCCGAGGCATCGACGTTGGCGCGATCCGGTTCGATGCAAGCCATGGTCGGCATACGATGGAATATTACGACGGCATGACCTTCAGCTTTGCCGCTTTGGGACGCGAGGACTGGCCTCCGGTCGCCTCGGGCGGGCGTTATGACGCGCTGGCGGCGGTGCTGGGGCAGGCGCGGGGTCGCTCGATTCCTGCTGTCGGGGGCATCATCCGCCCGGGCCTTGTCCATGAACTGGGAGGCTTGTCATGATCCGGCTGGGCGTGCCGTCCAAGGGGCGGCTGATGGAGCAGACCTTTGACTGGTTCGCCGCCCGTGGCGTGCGCCTGTCGCGCGCGGGCTCGGAGCGTGAATATGCGGGCCGGGTTGAGGGCGCTGCGAATGTGACGCTGGTGTTGCTGTCGGCGGGTGAGATCCCGCGTGAATTGCAGGCGGGCCGCATCCATCTGGGTGTGACCGGCATTGATCTGATTCGGGAAAAGCTGGCCGGTTGGCGCAGCCATGTCGAAGAACTGGCCCCGATGGGCTTTGGCCACGCCGACCTGATCCTTGCCGTTCCTGCCTGCTGGAGCGATTGCGAAACGTTGGACGATTTCGCTGCCATTGCCCGCGATTTCCGGGCGGAACACGGCTTTCGCCTGCGTATCGCCACCAAATATCACAGGCTGGTGCGTGCCTGGTTGTCAGCCGAAGAAGTCGCAGATTATCAGCTGGTTGACAGTCAGGGCGCGACTGAAGGGACGGTTGCGAACCTGACGGCCGAGGCGATTGCCGATATCACATCCTCGGGCGAGACGCTGCGTGCCAACCACCTCAAGGTCATTGGCGAACCTGTCTTGCAGTCGCAGGCGACGCTGCTGCGTTCCGTTGCTGCCGGGGATGAGGGTGAGGTAAGGGATTTCGCGGCCCTGCTGGGGATTTAGAAACCCAAGGCGTTCTGGCGCGTTAGGCTTGTCGCACGAAAAGGGAGAAAGCCGATGCGCCACGCCGTCCTGATGCTGCTCTTGTCCGTCGGCCCCGCGCTTGCCTCTTCCGAGGCCGAGTGGGAACAGTTCCGCAAGGATGTCGAGACCGCCTGTTCGGCGCTTGCCCCCCAAGAGGGCGAGACCATGATTGAGGTCAACCCCTTTGGCTCGGAAAGCTATGGCGCGGCTTTGCTGATTACCGCCTTTGAGGATGGGGCGGCCGACCGCTATGTCTGCATCTATGACAAACAGGAAAAGACCGCCGAGCTGACCGCGGCCTTTACCCCGCCGCAAGAGGTGACGATGCCCGAGGCTGATCCGGTCGGCAATGTCGCCCCGGCCGAGGATACCCGGACCGACGCGCATCTGGTCAAGCCGTAAGCTTTAGCTGTCCAGTCCGACCAGGGCGCGGGCAAAATCGCTGGCGTCAAAGGCGTCCAGATCGTCGATCTGTTCGCCGACGCCGATGGCATGGATCGGCAGGCCAAAGCGGTCGGCCAGCGCCACCAGCACGCCGCCGCGCGCCGTGCCGTCCAGCTTGGTCATCACCAGACCCGACACATCGGCCAGCTTTTGAAAGATCTCGACCTGGCTCAGCGCGTTCTGGCCCGTGGTCGCGTCCAACACCAGCAGGGTGTTATGCGGGGCTGACGGGTCCTTTTTGCGGATGACGCGGACGATCTTTGCCAGCTCTTCCATCAGGTCCTGACGGTTTTGCAGTCGTCCGGCCGTGTCGATCATCAACAGATCCGCGCCCTCGGCCTCGGCCTTGGTCATGGCGTCAAAGGCAAGGCTTGCAGGGTCGGACCCTTCGGGCGCGGTCAGCACCGGCACGCCGGCGCGCTGGCCCCAGACCTGTAATTGCTCGACGGCAGCGGCGCGGAATGTATCGCCTGCGGCGATCACGACATTCTTGCCCGCCGCTTTGAACTGGCTGGCAAGCTTGCCGATCGTCGTCGTCTTGCCCGAGCCGTTAACGCCCACCACCAGAACCACCTGCGGCCGTTTGGGATAGATGGGCAGGGGCTTGGCCACCGGCGTCATGATGCGGGTGATCTCATTGGCCAGCAGCTCTTTCAGCTCGGTCGCCGAGACGCGACGGCCCATGCGGCCTTCAGCGATATTGGCGGTGACGCGCAGCGCGGTCTCGACGCCCATATCGGCCTGGATCAACATCTCTTCCAGCTCTTCCAGCATCGCATCGTCAAGCTCGCGCCGGGGTTCGGCGGGGGCTGTGGCGCGGCCAAACAGACGACCCAGAACGCCGGGCCGGGTCTCGGCTTCAGCCGCCGGGGCGGTGTCCGGTGCCGGGGCAGGGGGCGCGGCTGGGGTTGCCGGGGCGGGGGCCGGTTCGGAAGCCGGTGGCTGGGTCTGTGCAGCTCCGTCCGAGACGATATCCTCCAGCCCCGCGCCGATCTTCGACGAGGATCGCGTCAACCGGTCGCGCAGCTTTGAGAAAAACGACATGCACCCATCCTTCTGTCTGTCGGGCCAGAGACTAGGCAATCTTGGCCCAAAGGAAAAGGGCGCCCCGCAAGGGACGCCGCTTGTTTCGACCAGATATTCCGCGGGGATATCTTCCTCGCCGGGGGCCTGAGATCAGGCTTTGCCCAGATAGATATCGACCAGCTTTTGCAGCATTTGCAGCGCATCTTCGCGCGAACGCTGGAAGCTGTTGCGGCCGATGATCGAGCCGTTGCCGCCGCCGTCACGGATGGCGCGAGCGTCGTCGTAAACCGCATCCGCGCCCTTGGCAGCACCGCCCGAGAACACCACCAGACGGCGGCCGTTAAAGGCGGCCTGCATGCAGTGTTCGACCCGTTTGGCCTGGGTTGAAATGTCGATACCCTTGGATTCATAGACTTTTTTGGCCTCGGGCAGCTCAAGGTGATCGGTCGAGAGTTTGATCTTGATGATATGCGCACCGATCAGGGCCGCGATCTGGGCTGCATAGGCCGCGATGTCGATCGCAGTTTCGCCGTCTTTCGAGATCGCTTCGCCGCGCGGATAGGACCAGATCACGGTCGCAACACCCTTGGCGGCGGCTTCGCGGCGCATCTCGACGATCTCTTCGATCATGTCCAGCGCCATGTCGCTGCCCGGGTAGATGGTAAAGCCGATGGCCGCACAGCCCAGCCGCAGCGCATCATCGACCGAAGCGGTGATCGCCTGGTTCTTGCCGGCGGTGTCCGACATCAGCGAGTTGGCCGAGTTCACCTTGAGGATGGTCGGGATCTGGCCGGCAAAGGTGTCGGCACCTGCCTCGATCATGCCCAGCGGCGCGGCATAGGCGTTCAGCCCGGCGTCGATGGCGAGCTGATAGTGATAATGGGGGTCGTAGCCGGCAGGGTTCGGGGCAAAGCTGCGCGCCGGCCCATGTTCGAACCCCTGGTCCACGGGCAGGATGATCATCTTGCCGGTGCCGGCCAGTTTGCCGGTCATCAGCATGCGGGCCAGTTGGGCCTTCACGCCCGGTGCTTCGCCTTCATAATTGGCGAGGATCTTGCGGACGGTATCGGTCATCTGCATCGGGAACTCCATTTCTGACTTGAGGCGGTGATTAGCAGACCGGTTGGCAAGGGCAATTCAGATTGCGCTAACGGCGCATCTGTCAGGCCGGACCCCGCCTGCCTGTCGGGAAAGAAGGCACAGTGCGTGCCATTTTTGTCGGGGTTTGGCCACGATTTCTGTCGCGCCGGGTTTTCCCCTGCCTGTGACCATCCAGGAGATTCGCAAGGGGGCGTGCCGGGATGCGGGGCTGACAGATAGGAAAAAAGGGGCCATTGCGGCCCCTGATCCCATCCTTGCGGTTTCAGCGCTTCTGCAAGGCAGCGACGCCGGGCAGTTCCTTGCCCTCCATCCACTCAAGGAACGCGCCCCCGGCGGTCGAGATAAAGGTAAAGCTGCTTGCCACGCCTGCCTTGTTCAGGGCTGCCACCGTATCGCCGCCACCGGCGACCGAGATCAGCTTGCCTTCCTGCGTCAGGCGGGCGGCCTCTTGCGCGGCGGCATTGGTCGCTGCGTCAAAGGGCTGAATCTCAAAGGCGCCAAGCGGGCCGTTCCAGATCAGCGTGCGGCTGGCGTCAAAGACTTCGGTGATCCTGGCCACCGTTGCCGGACCAGCGTCCAGGATCATGGCATCGGCCGGGCAGGCATCCGCCGCCACAGTCTCATTCTCGGCACCCGCCTTGAACTCGCGCGCGACAACCACGTCCACCGGCAGGTGAATTGTGCATCCGGCTTGTTCCGCCTTGCCCAGAATCTCACGCGCTGTATCGGCCATGTCGCGTTCGGCCAGAGATTTGCCGACCTCGATCCCCTGAGCGACGAGGAAGGTGTTTGCCATACCGCCGCCGATGACGAGGTGATCGACCTTTTCGATGAGGTTGCCGAGCAGGTCGAGCTTGGTCGAGACCTTGGCGCCCCCGACCACCGCGACGACCGGGCGCTGCGGATTGCCAAGCGCGGCGTCCAGCGCCTTCAGCTCGGCCTCCATCAGCCTGCCGGCGGCGGCGGGCAGCAGCCGCGCGATCCCTTCGGTCGAGGCATGGGCGCGATGCGCGGCCGAGAAGGCGTCGTTAACATAGGCCTGCCCCAGCGCGGCCAGAGAGGCGGCAAAGGTCGGGTCGTTGCTTTCCTCGCCCGGATAGAAGCGGGTGTTTTCCAGCAGCAGCACATCGCCCCTGGCCAGATCGGCGACGGCACGTTTCGCCGGGCCGCCGATTGCCTCTTCCGAGAATTTCACCGGCTGGCCAAGCGCCTTTTCCAGCGTCGGAACGACGACTTTCAGGCTCATGCTGTCGACGCGTTTGCCTTTGGGACGGTCGAAATGGGCCAGCAGCACCGGGATACCGCCCCTGGCCTGAATATCCTTGACGGTCGGCACGATCTTTTCGATCCGGGTAGCGTCGGTGACCTGACCATTTTCGACCGGGACGTTCACGTCCACGCGGACAAGCACCACCTTGCCGTCAAGATCCAGGTCGTCGATCGTGTTGAAATCCGCCATGCTCTCGTCCCTTTCATGCTGGGCTCCGCCGCCCCGGCGCTGTTTTCCTGCATCATGACATTTTCGTCAACCAGCGCCGGCGGGGGATCGCCTCGGCAAATGGTGGCGTTGTCTGGGCGGGGCGAAACGCTTATGCCTTTGCCCAAGCCATCAGAAGGAGACCCCCATGGCCGAGATCAAGGATCCCGAGAACACGGTCATCATCGAGCTGAAGGACGGCCCGGTGGTGATCGAGCTGCTGCCCGATGTTGCGCCGAAACATGTCGATCGCATGAAAGAGCTGGCCCGCGCCGGGAAATATGACAACGTGGCCTTTCACCGCGTGATCGAGGGCTTCATGGCCCAGACCGGTGATGTCGAACATGCCAATATGGAAAACGGCTGGAACCCCTCGCGCGCGGGGACCGGCGGTTCGGACTTGCCGGACCTGCCGGCCGAGTTCTCGCGCCTGCCACATGACCGTGGCACGCTGGGCGCGGCGCGGTCGATGAACCCGAACTCGGCCAACAGCCAGTTCTTCATCAACTTCAAGGACAACCACTTTCTGAACGGCCAATACACCGTTTACGGCCGCGTCATCGAGGGGATGGAGCACGTGGACCGCATCGCTCGCGGCGAGCCGCCGGCGAACCCCGACCGGATGATCTCGGTAAAGGTGGCGGCCGATGTTGCGTAAGGTTCTGCTTTCCGCATCGCTGATGGCTGGCATGGCCGCCCATACCGCCATGGCCGAGGGGCTGCCGGGGGTGACCGACGGTCCGGGGCCGAACCTTGTGATCGAGGTTGCCGATTCCAAGGGTAATCCCAAGGGCCGCATCGTGCTGGACCTTTATAACGACAAGGCCCCGAAACATGTCGAGCGTCTGGTGACGTTGGCGAAATCGGGTGCCTATGACGGGGTGGTCTTTCACCGCGTGATCGACGGCTTTATGGCCCAGACCGGCGATGTCGAGTTCGGCAAGCACGGCGGCGACACCGCCCGCGCCGGCATGGGCGGTTCGGACCTGCCTGACCTGAAAGCCGAGTTCAACGATGTCAGCTTTCAGGCTGGCACCGTGGGCATGGCCCGTTCGCAGGACCCGGACAGCGCCAACAGCCAGTTCTTTATCGACCTGGCCCCGGCGACCTTCCTTGACGGGCAATATACCGTGGTTGGTCAGCTGATCGACGGCTGGGATGTGCTTAACGCGGTCAAAAAGGGCGATCCGGCCGCCAATGGCGCGGTGGTCGATCCTGATTACATGGTCAAGGTGACGGTCGCGGAATAAAACCGCCAACAGACCCGAAAGCCCCGCCTGTGCGGGGCTTTTTTTGTCGGGAGATATCTGCCCGGACAGCCTGAGGCGTTTCAGCCGCTGCTCTGCGCCCATATTCCGTTAACCCTCGGGCGGGTTCGTAACGCTGTCATTGCCGAGAAGCATTCGTCATGACGGACCCGATCACATCATTCACAGCCGCAAACAAGGCTGGATGGGATGCGTCCGCCTCGTTGCACGGGCAGGGAGAGGGATGGAAGCGACTTTTAGAGCAAGCCGTCCAGCCAGGATTTTCCGTGTTGGATCAGGTGCTGACAGGGACAATCCAGGCCCTTGGCCTTGATGGAAACCGGCGGTTCAGGCGGGACGCAATAGTGCCCGTGAACTGCTATCGCTGGCGTCATCAGGCATTCAGCCGTCGGCAGGTATAGATCAGTCAGGCGCTTTTCTTGGGCAGGCGAGGCTTCTTGCAGCTGCGGTCGGCCTGAAACCTCGCCTGATCAAGGCTGATATATATATGATCTGCCAAAGGATATCGGCACCTTTGATCTGGTTCTGATCGCAATTGGCGTGCTGAACTGGATTCCCGCCCTTGATGGTTTTTTCAGATCGTCGCCAAGCTTCTTTCTCCGGGTGGCCATCTGGTAATTTATGAAACCCACCCTGCCATGCAAATGTTCGACCCAGACAGCGCCATGCTGCATGAGCCTGCTATCTGCTATTTCCATAAAGACCCGATCAAAGAGGACGGCCTGATCTCATATGACGGCATAGATCATGGCGCTGGTGCCACTGGTTACTGGTTTTGACATACGCTTGGCGAAATCGTGACGCCTGTGCCGGGGCCGGACTGGCTATCACGTCACTAAAGGAATTCGGACACTCGATACGGGAACCCGGATATGACATTTATGAGGGGTGAGAGGCGCCGATCCCCATGACCTATCTTTTGCAGGCAAAGAAGGCGTGAGAAACCTCGGCTGCATCACGGCAATCGCCCGAAACCGCCATCGCGCCGCCTGAGGCGCAGGGCAGAGACCCCATTTCCTCTGAACGGAGAGCCCGTTGACGACGCTTTACATTGATGCCGACGCTTGCCCGGTCAAGGCCGAGGCCGAACGGGTCGCAACCCGGCTGCGCGTGCCAATGGTGCTGGTCTGCAATGGCGGATTGCGGCCTCCGGCCAATCCGCTCGTCTCGCTTGTGATCGTGTCAGAAGGGCTGGACGCAGCGGACCGGTGGATCGCCTCGCATTGTGGGCGGGGCGATGTGGTGGTGACCTCTGACCTGCCTTTGGCGGATCGCTGCATTAAGGCCGGGGCGCAGGTGGTGCTGCACGACGGCGAGGTGCTGACCGCGACGAATATCGGTCCCAGGCTGGCGACGCGCGATCTGATGCAGGATATCCGCGCCGCCGATCCCTTTCATCAGGGTCGGGGCGGAAGTTTTGGCAAGCCCGAGCGGGCGCGCTTTTTGCAGGCGCTGGACAGGGTGATGGCGGCGGCGCTGCGCGCAGGCTGAGGCGTCGCGATTCACCCCATGGACAGCGGCCCGCGAGAATGATTTGAGTTTCCTTTATGTTTACACGCCGCCTTGCCCCTTACTGGGCCACCTTTTTCATCATCCTTCTGGCTGCGGCCTGGTTACTGTGGATCGGACGCGAGCCGATCTGCAAATGTGGCCATATCAAGCTGTGGTATGGCCAGACCATGACCTCTGAAAATTCGCAGCATATCGCGGATTGGTACACGCCCTCTCATATCATCCACGGCATCTTGTTCTATGCGGGACTATGGCTGGTTGCGCGCCGGATCAGCTTTGGCTGGAGACTGGCCATCGCCACGCTGGTCGAAGCGGCATGGGAGCTGGTCGAGAACTCGGATGCGATCATCGAACGCTATCGCTCGGTGACCATCTCGCTCGATTATTATGGCGACAGCGTGCTGAACTCGGTCGCGGATATTCTGGCGATGGTGCTGGGCTTTATGCTGGCCTCGCGCTTGCCGGTCTGGGTCTCGGTCCTGCTGGTTCTGGGGTTCGAGGCGCTGACTACCTGGCTGATCCGCGACGGGCTGATCCTGAATGTGCTGATGCTGGTCTGGCCGCTTGAGGCGGTGCGGGTCTGGCAGGCGGGCTAAGGGCGGGGTGATGAAAAAGGCCGGCGTTTCTGCCGGCCTTTTGGGTTATCCCATTTGCACCATACGGTGCTTTTTCTTGCCGACCGAGACCTTGAGCCCATCCCCGATCAGCGCCGCGTCAACCGCAAGCAAGGGGTCCGAGACAGCCTCGTTGTTCAGCCGCAGCCCGCCTTCGGCGATCAGGCGCTTGGCCTCTTTGCCCGAGGTGGTGATGCCGGTCTGGGTCAGCAGCTGCACCACCGTCAGCCCGGCCGCCAGAGCGTCGGGGCTGACCGTCACCACCTCAAGATCGCCGCCGGCGCCACCCTGTTCAAAGACCTGACGTGCGGTGGCTTCGGCGCTGGCGGCGGCCTCGGCCCCGTGCAGCAGCGTCGTCACCTCATTGGCAAGGATGATCTTGGCGGCGTTGATTTCCGACCCGGACAGCGCGCCCAGACGGTTGCACTCATCCACCGGCAGCTCGGTATAAAGCTTAAGGAAGCGGCCGACATCGGCATCGGTGGTGTTGCGCCAGAACTGCCAGAACTCATAGGGCGACAGCATCGCGCCATTCAGCCAGACAGCCCCGCCCGCCGACTTGCCCATCTTGCGCCCGTCCGAGGTGGTCAGCAGCGGCGAGGTCAGGCCCCAGATCTCGGCGTCGAGCACCCTGCGGGTCAGGTCGATCCCGTTGACGATATTGCCCCACTGATCCGAGCCGCCCATCTGCAGCCGGCAGCCATAGCGGCGGTGCAGTTCAAGAAAGTCATAGGCCTGCAGGATCATGTAGTTGAATTCGAGGAAGCTTAGCGACTGTTCGCGGTCAAGCCGGGACTTGACCGATTCGAACGACAGCATCCGGTTCACGCTGAAATGCCGGCCGATGTCGCGCAGGAAATCGAGGTAGTTCAGACTATCCAGCCACTCGGCGTTGTTGAGCATCATCGCGCGCCCCTCGCCATAATCGAGGTAGCGGGCAAAGACCTGCTTCATACCGGCGATGTTCTCATCAATCTGAGTGGGCGTCAGCAAAGGACGCTCTTCCGAGCGAAAGCTCGGGTCGCCGATCTTGGTGGTGCCGCCGCCCATCAGGGTGATCGGACGGTTGCCGGTTTTCTGGAACCAGCGCAGCATCATGATGTTCAGCAGGTGCCCGACATGCAGGCTGGCCGCGGTCGCGTCATAGCCGATATATGCCGTCACCGCTCCGTTGATCAGGGCCTCATCCAGCGCCTGCAGGTCGGTGCAGTCTGCCAGATAGCCACGCTCGATCATCACGTTAAGAAAATCGGATTTGGCACGATATGTCATGGGCTGTTCCTTTCCACTGGCGCGGATATACCGGGGGAAACAGCGAAGGGAAAGCGCGATGATCCGGGCGCTGGGGATGATGTCGGGAACCTCGCTTGACGGGGTGGATGCGGCGGTGATCGAAACGGACGGTCAGCGTATCGCTGGTTTTGGTCGCAGCACGTGGCGCGGTTATTCGGATAATGAGGCGGGGTTGCTTCACGCCGCGCTTGGGCAATGGCCGGGCGGGCCTGATGTGGCCGAGGCCGCTGCGCTGTCCGTTGCGGCCCATGCGGCCTTGGCCGAAACCTTTCCCGAGGCCGAGCTGGTCGGCTATCACGGCCAGACGCTTGCCCATGATCCGGGCGGTCGTGGCACACATCAGGCCGGAGACGGCGCGGCACTCGCGCAACTGCTTGACCGGCCCGTGGTGTGGGATTTCCGTTCCGAGGACGTGCGACAGGGCGGCGAAGGCGCGCCGCTTGCCCCCTTTTTCCACTGGGCCTGCGCGGAATGGGCAATGGGGCAGGGGCTTTTGCCGCGCGCGCCGGTTGCGTTTCTGAACCTTGGCGGCGTCGGCAACCTGACACTGGTTGATCCAGCCGCTGCATCGCCCGAGGCACCGGGGGCCTGTATTGCCTTTGATACCGGCCCCGCCAATGCGCCAATAAATGACCTGATGCGCGCCCGTCACGGGCTGGCAAGGGATGAGGGCGGTCAGCTTGCGTTGCAAGGCACGCCCGACGAAGAGGTTATCGCCCGTTTCCTGTGCGATCCCTATTTTGCCCGACCGGTGCCCAAATCGCTTGATCGCGACGCCTTTCCCGCTCTTGTGGCCGAGGTCGCGGGGCTTTCGGATGCCGATGCGGCGGCGACCCTGACCCATGCGGCGGCGGCGGCGGTGGCGGCGGGGCTGGCGGCGCTGACCCCGGTGGAACGGGTGCTTGTCTGCGGTGGCGGGCGTCACAATGCGGCGATGATGGCGGCGCTATCTGCAAGGCTGCCTGCCCATGTCGCGCCGGTCGAGGTCGCGGGGCTCGACGGGGACATGCTTGAGGCGCAGGCCTTTGGCTGGCTCGCAGTGCGGGTGTTGCGGGGGCTGCCGACCTCGGGTCCTGGCACCACGGGTGCACCCGGGCCGGTTTGCGGTGGTCGCATCAGCCATCCGCGCCGTCGCTAAAACGGGACCGGGTGACGCCACCGCTCACGGGCGGATTTCCGCCTTGTGATCATTCCAGCACCACTCTGGGGGGAACGATGCCTCTGACAGGGGCGTTGGACGAACGTAATGACGGCGCGTGCGCCGTTCGAGACAACGACAACCGGAAAGGACAACGTCCATGAAACCTCTTGTCATTGCTGCCACCACGCTGGCCCTTGCCGGTCCTGCCTTTGCGCAAACCGAACCGGCGACGCCGCCCGTGACCCCGGCCGAGCAGGCTCAGGACGCCGCTACCGCAGCCGAGAATGCTGCTGATCAGGCCATGCAGGCCGCCGAAGACGCTGGCGCTGCCGCAGCCGATGCGGCAGACGATGCTGCCGGGGCTGCTGCTGAAGCGGCGGCCGAGGCAGGCGATGCCGCGGGTCAGGCTGCGGATGCCGCCGCCGACGCTGCGGCCGAGGCGGGTGACGCGGCCGCCGATGCTGCGAATGACGCTGCGGATGCCGCGACCGGGATGGGCGATGCGGCTGCGGATGCCGCCACTGATGCGGCCGAGGATGCTGCTGCGGCGGCTGATAGCGCCGCTGACGCCGCCGCCACTGCTGCGGACGACGCTGCTGCCGCGGGAGAAGCGGCTGCCGAGGCTGTGGTCGCTCCGCCCGACGTCAATCCGCCCGCGATTTCCGAGGCTGATCCCGGCGTGTTGTCGAGCTGGCTGACCAGCCGTCGCATCTGGACCACCAACCAGCCCTCGACCACCGAATGGGTTGATCCTGCGGTCGAAGAGCGTCCGGCCGAATGGCAGGACATCGCCAAGGTGAACGATATCGTGCTGGATGATTCGGGCCAGGTCGTCGGCTATATCGCCGATATCGGGGGCTTTTTGGGAATCGGTGCCAAGAAAGTGCTGCTTGGCAAGGATGCGATCCATCTGGTGACCATCGGCAATGACACGTTCTTTGCCACCAATTACACCAAAGCCGAGCTCGAGGCGCTGCCCGATTTCGACATAAAGACCGTGCGAAAGTAAGGCCGCACACCTTTTCTGACACAAAGCGGGGCGCCTTTCGGGGCGCCCATTTGTTTTTTGCACAAGATCGGCCTTGACGCCACGCGCCCCCATGCGTAAACCCCCTCGCACCCCGGACGGCGATCCGGGGAAAGTGGTCTGCGCGGTTGTAGCTCAGTTGGTTAGAGTACCGGCCTGTCACGCCGGGGGTCGCGGGTTCGAGCCCCGTCAACCGCGCCACCACCACATATATCGCCGAAACGATGCGCGGTTGTAGCTCAGTTGGTTAGAGTACCGGCCTGTCACGCCGGGGGTCGCGGGTTCGAGCCCCGTCAACCGCGCCATCTTCTCTCTGATATCCCAGAATTTTTTCGATCCGCGCAAGTACTGCCTTGCTACAGGTTTTCCGCCGCCTGCAGGCGTGAACGGCGACAGCGTTTGCCACGCTGAGGTTGTCGCTAGGGGCTTTTCAAGCCGTCCCAATTCCCTATGCTGGCCCCCAAGCACGACGGAGGACGCCATGGCACGCGGAATAGATTACGGCGGAATGATGCATCGGGCCATGCAGCGGCTGATTGCGGATGTGCTGGACTCGGTGGCGCGTGAGGGGCTGCCCGGTGAGCATCATTTCTTTATCACTTTCGACACCCGCGATTCGGACGTGCAGATGGCTGACTGGCTGCGCGAGCGTTACCCCGAGGAAATGACCATTGTGTTGCAGCACTGGTTTGACAACCTCTCGGTAACGCCGGATGGGTTCAGCGTCACGCTGAACTTTGGCAACTCGCCCGAGCCGCTTTACATCCCCTTTGACGCCCTGCGGACCTTTGTGGACCCCTCGGTCGAATTCGGCCTGCGGTTTGAAAACCACGAAGAAGACGAGGATGAAGAGGAAGAGGCCGAAGAGGCCACCCCCGAAAAGCCCGATGACGATACTCCAAAGGGCGGTGCCGAGGTGGTCAGCCTCGACAAATGGCGCAAATGATTCCGCACCAGCCTGAACGTCACATCACTGTAACGGCTAGGTAATAAAGGCGGAGACCGGCTTGCTAGCAGGAGGTTTCCGCTTGTCCGATCTGTCGCTGTTTCTTGGCCAATTCCTTCGCCGTCCCTCTGAAATCCGTGCCATCGTTCCAACCGGGCGCGCAGCCGCGAATGAGATGGCGCGGCCCGTCACCCGGCAGATGGAGGCCGTGGCCGAAATCGGCGCAGGCACCGGCACGATCACCCGCGCCATTCTTGCATCGGGCCTGTCCCCTGAACGGCTGGAGCTTTATGAGCTGAACGCCGCGTTCTGCGACCGGCTGCGCCAACGCTTTCCCCGTACCGTTGTCCACAACCTGCCTGCGCAAGAGATGGTCAACGTCGGGTACCGGGAACTGGATGCAGTGATCTCGGGCGTGCCGACGTTGCTGATGCCTGATGCATTGCAAGCGGCAATCGTAGGTGCGGCATTGTCGAGGATGAAACGGGGCGCGCCTTTCGTGCAGATCACCTATGGTCCGCGGCCCCCGCTGTCCGAGGTGGTGCGGGCGCGCTTTAACCTGACCCATGTGAAAAGCCCTAGAATCTGGGCGAATTTGCCCCCAGCCCGCGTCTATATCTTTCGTCAGGGAGCGTGAGCGCTAACTGCATACTTTCGCATACTATTTGCGAATCTGGCGCTTCGGGGCTACAAGGCCGGCAAAATCGCAAGGGGTATCCGACATGACCAAGACCCGCACCGAAACCGACAGCTTCGGCCCGCTGGAGGTTCCTGCCGACAAGTACTGGGGGGCGCAGACGCAGCGTTCGATCCTGAACTTTCCGATCGGCTGGGAAAAACAGCCTGTGCCGATCATCCGGGCGCTGGGCATCATCAAACAGGCCGCGGCCGAGGTGAACATGGCCATGGGCAAGCTGGACCCGGCGATCGGCAAGGCCATGGTGCAAGCTGCCTCGGAAGTGGTTGCAGGCAAGTTTGACGACAACTTCCCGCTGGTCGTCTGGCAGACCGGTTCGGGCACCCAGTCGAACATGAACGCCAACGAGGTCATCAGCAACCGCGCCATCGAAATCCTTGGCGGCGAGATGGGTTCGAAAAAGCCTGTTCACCCGAATGACCATGTGAACATGGGGCAGTCGTCGAACGACACCTTCCCGACGGCCATGCATGTGGCCATCGCCCTTCAGGCACGTGACGTGCTGCTGCCCGGTCTGGAAAAGCTGCACAAGGCGCTGGTCGCCAAGGCCGAGGAGTTCAAGGACATCATCAAGATCGGCCGCACCCACACCCAGGATGCGACGCCGCTGACGCTGGGTCAGGAATTCGGCGGCTACGCCCACCAGGTCGCCAAAGGGATCGAGCGTGTGAAAGCCGCGCTTGGCGATATCTATGAACTGGCGCAGGGCGGTACGGCGGTCGGCACCGGGCTGAACACGAAAAAGGGCTGGGACACGTCCATCGCGGCCAAGATCGCCGAGATCTCGGGCCTGCCCTTTGTCACCGCCCCGAACAAGTTCGAGGCTTTGGCGGCCCATGACGCGATGGTCATGTTCTCGGGCGCGCTCAAGACGGTGGCGGCATCACTGTTCAAGATCGCCAACGACATGCGCCTGCTGGGTTCGGGGCCGCGCTCGGGTCTGGGCGAACTGATCCTGCCCGAGAACGAGCCCGGCTCGTCGATCATGCCGGGCAAGGTGAACCCCACACAGGCCGAGGCCCTGACCATGGTCTGCGCGCATGTGATGGGCAATGATGCTGCCGTCGGTTTTGCCGGCAGCCAGGGCCATTTCGAACTGAACGTCTATAACCCGATGATGAGCTACAACGTCCTGCAAAGCATGCAGCTGCTGGGCGATGCAGCCTCGTCCTTTACCGATAATATGGTCGTCGGCACGCAGGCGAATATCGCCCGCATCGACAAGCTGATGAAGGAATCGCTGATGCTGGTGACGGCGCTGGCTCCGACCATCGGCTATGACAATGCGACCAAGGTGGCCAAGACCGCGCATAAGAACGGCACCACTCTGCGCGAAGAGGCGATCAACCTGGGCTTTGTCGATGGCGAAACCTTTGACCGGATCGTCCGCCCCGAGCAGATGATCGGCCCGGAAGACTGAAATTGACCAGCCCGGATTCCGGCAAGGTCATCAACCTGCGGGCGGCGCGTAAAACCGCCGCCCGTGCGGCTGCGCGTCGTCAGGGTGAAGAGAACGCAGCGAAATTCGGTCGCAGCAAGGCGGCCCGGCTGGCCGAAGAACAGGCGGCCGAACGTATGGCCCGTCATCTTGACCAGCATCGCCGCGACCGGCCAGAGGACGCCAATGACTGATCGGCCGCCGCTGTTGCTGCCGGTCCTGACGGCCCCGGTCAAACGCTCGGTCACCATTGGCGGGCAT
Source organism: Paracoccus sp. J56 (assembly GCF_019633685.1). NCBI lineage: Bacteria > Pseudomonadati > Pseudomonadota > Alphaproteobacteria > Rhodobacterales > Paracoccaceae > Paracoccus > Paracoccus sp. J56. Next base: position 186,702 of record NZ_JAFL01000001.1, on the reverse strand, counting down.
CGCACCTCGGTCAGTCTGGAAGAGGGGTTCTGGCGCGAGCTGCGCGATCTGGCCCGTGAGAGCCAGCGCACTACCGCCATGCTGATTGCTGAAATCGACGCTGCGCGCCCGCCCGAAGTGGGGCTTGCCACCGCGCTGCGGTTATATGTGCTGGCCGCGCTAAGGCAAAAGCTTGCAGGACTGGGGAGTGCTGACTAAAAGCGCCTGCAATACATCCACAGGATTTGGACAGAACCATGGCAGGCCATTCCAAATGGGCGAACATCCAGCACCGCAAGGGGCGGCAGGATGCGATCCGCTCGAAGCTGTTCTCAAAGCTGGCCAAAGAGATCACCGTCGCCGCTAAGATGGGCGATCCCGACCCGGAAAAGAACCCGCGTCTGCGGCTTGCGGTCAAAGAGGCCAAGACGAACTCGGTCCCCAAGGACGTGATCGAGCGCGCGATCAAGAAATCGCAAGGCGGCGACGCCGAGAACTATGACGAAATCCGTTACGAAGGTTACGGCCCGAACGGCATCGCCATCATCGTCGAGGCGATGACGGACAACCGCAACCGCACCGCATCGAATGTGCGCAGCTATTTCACCAAACATGGCGGCGATCTGGGTCAGACCGGCTCGGTCAGCTTCATGTTCGATCGCAAGGGCGAGATCTTTTACAAGCCCGAAGCAGGGGACGCCGATACGGTGATGATGGCCGCGATAGAGGCCGGGGCCGAGGACGTCGAAAGCGATGAAGATGGCCACTGGATCTACACCTCGGATACCGATCTGGCCGAAGTCTCGCAGGCGCTTGAGGCCAGTCTTGGCGAATCTGAACACTCCAAGCTGATCTGGAAACCGCAGGCCCCGACCGAGGTCGATCTGGAAACCGCCCAGAAGCTGATGAAGCTGATCGAGGCGCTGGAAGACGACGACGACGTCCAGAACGTCACCGGGAATTTTGACATTCCCGAGGATGTCGCCGCCCAGCTTTGATCCTTTCCCTGCGTCGGAAAGTCAAAACGGATCAGGGTCGCAGGTCTGCTGCGGCCCTTTTTCTTATCTCGGCGGTCAGAGGGGCGAGTGCCGGGGCCATGGCGCGCTGCACATGCCAGTACAGCGGCACGTCCAGCGGCAGATCAGGGCGCAAAGGCTGCATGCGGCCTGCACGTAGCGCCAACTCAGCCATGGTTTCGGGAATCATGCCCCAGCCAAGGCCAAGCTCGACCGCGCGGGCAAAGGGCTCGGATGCCGGGATCAGGTGGCCCGGGACATGCAGCCTGCGGCCGGTGGCAAGCTGTACCCAGCGCGATTGCAGCGCATCCTTGGCATTAAAGATGATGGCCGGGGCGGTGCGCAGGCTGGCCTCGGTCACGCCGTCGGGGAAATAGCGGGCGATGAAATCGGGTGTTGCCAATGCGAGATAGCGCATATTTCCCAAGGCGATTGCGTCACAACCCGGTACCGGTACCGGCTCGGATGAAATCGCGCCCGAGACCTGGCCCTGCCGCAACCAGTCGCGGGCATGGTCCTGATCATCGACCACCAGATCGTAAAGCAAGGGCAGCGCCGTCAGCACGGGCAGAAACCAGGTCGCAAGACTGTCGGCGTTCACCGCAAGCCGCAGCACCGCCGGCCCGCCAGCCGGGCGCAGACTGGCCGCGAGTGTGCTTTCCAACAGTCGCACCTGATCCAGATGCTGCATCAGTCGCAAACCTGTTTCGGTCCCTGTCGCGGGTGGTCCGCGATGGATGAGCACCTGTCCCAGCCGCTCTTCCAGCCCTTTGATGCGCTGCGACACGGCTGAGGGCGTTACGCCCAGTGCCGCTGCCGCCGCTTCGAAACTGCCGCGGCGGATGATTTCGGCAAGGGCGGACAGGGCCGCGTAGTCCATCATTAGAATACCTGAATCTACATAAGGATTTTGAGTTTGCCTGAACAACAGCCTTGGAGCAAGACAACGGGCACAAAGGAGAAAACCATGAGTGCCTATCTTGCCGGTCTGGGAACCGGGCTGTCGCTGATTGTTGCCATCGGGGCGCAGAATGCCTTTGTGCTGAAACAGGGGCTGATGCGCCGGCATGTGCTGGCGACCTGCGCATTCTGCGCGCTTTCGGACGCCATCCTGATCGTTGCAGGGGTGATGGGGGCAGGGGCGCTTGCTGCCCGGGCGCCGTGGTTTTTGCAGGCCATGCGCTGGGGTGGGGCGGCTTTTCTGATCATCTATGGCGCGCGTGCCTTTCGTGCCGCATGGCGGGGTGGCGAGGCCTTGCAAGCCGGGTCGGGAAGGGCGGCCGGGCTGGGGGCCACGCTGCTGGTGCTGGCAGGGCTGACCTGGCTGAATCCTCATGTCTGGCTGGACACTGTGGTGCTGCTGGGCTCGGTCTCGGCTTCATGGGATAGCAAGGCGGGCTTTGCGTTCGGGGCTGCCTCGGGCTCGGTGCTGTTCTTTTTCGCGCTTGGCTATGGCGCGCGTTGGTTGTCCCCGCTGTTTGCGCGCCCGGTCGCGTGGAGGGTGCTTGACGCGCTGGTGGGGGTCATCATGTGGTCAATTGCGCTGGGGCTGATCCTTAACGGCTGAGCCTTGCGCTGCCCCGTCTTAGAGGGCAAGGCTGGCCGGATGATCAGGCTTTCTCAAGTCACTCGCAGCGAGTTGTCGGGTATCCTGTGGATGCTGACAGCTGGCCTGTGCTTTGTCGGTGTCAATGGTACGGTGCGCTGGCTGGGGCAGGACCTGCCCGCTGCTGAAAACGCCTTTATCCGCTTTGCCTTTGGCCTGTTGTTCCTGATCCCGGTACTGTGGCCGGCGCTGCGACAGGGTTTTGCGCCGCGTGTCTGGGCGCTGTTCACCCTGCGCGGGGCGCTGCATGTTGTGGCGGTGATCCTGTGGTTCTATGCCATGGCTCGGATCCCGGTGGCCGAGGTCACCGCCATTGGTTTCTTAAACCCGATCATGGTGACGCTGGGCGCGGCCCTGCTGATGGGAGAGCGGATTTCCTGGCGGCGGGGGCTGGCCATCGGTGTGGCGCTGGCGGGGGCGATGATTGTGCTGCGCCCCGGCTTTCGCGCGCTTGAATCGGGGCATTTCGCCCAGCTTGGTGCGGCGCTGACCTTTGGTTCTTCTTATCTGGTGGCGAAGCGGTTGTCAGAGCTGGTGCCGGCAACCGTAGTCGTAGCGATGATGTCGCTGACAGTCTGCGTCGGTCTTGCACCGATTGCGGCCCTGGTCTGGATACAGCCGACGCTGGTGCAATATGCTGTGCTGGCCTGCACGGCGGTTTTTGCGACGGCCGGGCATTATGCGATGACCCGCGCCTTTGTCGCTGCGCCGCTGACAGTCACCCAGCCGATAACCTTTTTGCAGCTGATCTGGGCCAGCCTGCTTGGGGCGCTGGCCTTTGGCGAGCCGGTCGAGATCTGGGTGCTGCTCGGTGGCGCGATCATGATCGGTGCGATCAGCTATATCACCTGGCGCGAGGCGCGGTTGCGTCAGCGCGCGATCACACCTTTGGCGGGCGCGACGCGGGAAAGCTGAACATGCCCCCACAATCGCGCCGCCAAGGGCGGTCTTAATGCTCGACAGCCCCGCCGCCTTTGCCGGGCTGGGCGACCAGCCGCGACATGATCCCTTGCCGCGTCACCCGTCCGCCGCCCTGCAGGGGCAGGGCATCTGCCTCGGTCTCGGTCATGTGCTGGATGATTTCGCGCACCGGGGTTTCGCGGTCGAGGGGCTGACCCGGGGCGTCGCCGCCTTCGGCCACGTCCTCGGCTGTCAGCACTGCCAGAGGGTTCATATGGGCTACGAAGTCCTCGACATAGGCGTCGACCGGATTGGCGATGATTTCGCGCGCGGTGCCGACCTGAACGATGCGGCCGCCCTCCATCAGCGCAATGCGGTTGCCGATACGGAACGCTTCATCAAGGTCATGGCTGACAAAGATGATCGTGCGGCGGAAACGTTCCTGCAGTTCCAGCAGCTCATCTTGCAGCCGGTTGCGGATCAGCGGATCAAGCGCCGAAAAAGGCTCGTCCATCAGCAGGATCGGCGCTTCGGTTGCAAAGGCGCGGGCAAGGCCGACGCGCTGTTGCATCCCACCCGACAGATCACCGACCTTGCGTTCGGCCCATTCAGTAAGGCCGACGGTCGCAAGCTGCGCATCGACGCGCTTGCGGCGTTCGGAGACCGGGATGCCCGCCAGTTCCAGCCCCAGCCCGACATTTTCGCGCACCGTGCGCCAGGGCAACAGGCCGAACTGTTGAAACACCATGGCGATACGTTCGCGCCGCAGTCGCCGCAGTTCGGCCCCCGAGGCTTTCGTGACCGAGGCCATGCGGTCCCCGTCCCAGATCCGCACCTCGCCGCGGCAAACCGCGTTAAGCCCGTTCACTGCCCGCAAAAGCGTGGATTTGCCCGAGCCGGACAGGCCCATGAGCACAAGGATTTCGCCCTCGCGCACGGTAAGCGAGCAGTTGTGCACGCCAAGCACCTGACCGGTTGCGGTTTTGATCGGGCCGCGATCAAGCCCCTGATCCATCAGCGGCAGAGCAGCCTGGGGCGAGTCCCCAAAGACGATATTTACATTGTCGAATTCGACGGCATTGCGGGCGGCTTGCATGTCTTTCGTCATCCCCTCAGTCATCGCGTTCCCTTACCCGCAACATGCGGTCCAGCATGATGGCGACCACCACGATGATGGAGCCGCTTTCAAAACCCAGCGCGGTGTTCACGCTGTTAAGCGCCCGTACCACCGGCACGCCCAGACCCGAGGCGCCGACAAGCGCCGCGATGACGACCATGGAAAGCGACAGCATGATGGTCTGGTTCAGGCCGGCCATGATCTGGGGCAGGGCCGAGGGCAGTTCGACTTTCCACAGAAGCTGGCGGGGGGTTGCGCCAAAGGCGGTGCCTGCCTCGACCAGTGATTGTGGTGTCGAGCTGATGCCCAGATGGGTCAGCCGGATCGGCGCAGGCAGTACAAAGATCACCGTGGCGATCAGGCCGGGCACCATGCCGATGCCGAAAAAGACGATGGCGGGGATCAGATAGACAAAGGTCGGCAGCGTCTGCATCAGGTCCAGAACCGGGCGCATCCATGCGTAAAGCCGGGGCCGATGTGCGGCAGCGATACCCATGGGTACGCCGATTGCCATGCAAACCACGCAGGCCGACAGCACCAGCGTCAGCGATTGCATCGTCGGATCCCAATACCCTTGGTTCAGGATAAAGAGAAAGCCCAGAGCGACCAGCAGGCAGGTCTTCCAGCTGCGTTGCAGGACCCAGGTCAGGGCTACAGCCAGCAGCGTAAAGATCAGCGGATGGGGGAATTCAAGCGCATGCAGAATGCCGTTGATCAGCCCGTCAAGCACTCGTGAGATGAAGTTGAAGACCACCGCGGCATGGGCGTTCAGCCAGTCAAAGATCGCCTTGGCGGTCTTGCCCACCGGGATCTTTGTGTCGGTCAGATATGCGGTCAGTTGGTCCATGCGTCCCTTTCTTTCTGCCAACGGGGATGATCAGACGCCCGGACGCCGCCCTGAAAAATCAGGCTGCGACAGTGTGGCTCGGGCGGGAACTCCCGGCAAGGGTGGATGAAGAATAGTAGTAAAGGCGGGGCAGGGCGGCCAGGGAGACGGGGCCCGCCCTGCCGTCCCTTACTTGGACAGGGCCGCTTCCAGCGCCGCAATGGCATCGCCGCCATCAACGGTGGTCACACCCTCAAGCCAGGGTTTGGCCGCATCGGGGTTCGCCTTCAGCCATGTGCTGGCCGCTTTCATGGGATCGGAACCGTCGTTCAGGATCAGGCCCATGACCTCGCTTTCCATCGGCAGGGTGAATTCGAGGTTTTGCAGGAATTTGCCCACATTGGGACATTTCTCGACATAGCCGGCGCGGATATTGGTATCGACACGGGCACCGCCGAAATCGGGGCCAAAGACATCATCTCCGCCGCCCAGATAGGTCATCTGGAACTGAGTGTTCATCGGATGCGGCTCCCAGCCCAGAAAGACCACCGGTTTGCCCGAACTGTCGGCACGGGCGACCTGGGCCAGCATCCCTTGTTCGCTGCTTTCGACCACTTCGAAAGTGCCAAGGTCAAATTTGTTCTCGGCTACCATTTCCAGCAGCAGGCGGTTGCCGTCATTGCCGGGCTCGATCCCATAGATCTTGCCGTCCAGCGCGTCCTTATGAGCGGCGATCTTGCTGAAATCGTCGATGCCGAGTTCGGCGCCGGCCTTGTTGGTCGCCAGCGTATATTTCGCCCCGGTCAGGTTTGAGCGCAGCACCTCGACCGTGCCGGCGTCGCGATAAGGTTTGATATCGTTTTCCTGACTGGGCATCCAGTTGCCCAGAAAGACGTCCACGTCATCCTTGGCCATGGCCGTATAGGTGACGGGCAGGGACAGGATCTTGGTCTCGGTCTCATATCCCAGTGCTTGCAGGACGTTTGACGCCAGCGCCGTGGTGGCGCTGATATCGGTCCAGCCGACATCCGAAAAGACGATCTTGCGGCACTCGGCGGGTTCTTCTGCCGCTGCCGTTCCTGCCGTGGCGAGCGAAGCTACGAGCCCGGCAGCAAGGGCGGCGGTGGTGCGGCGAAATGTCATCTTGTTCTCCCTGGTTTGTTGACTGGTGCGTCAATTAAGGCTTTTATTGATTGACGAGTCAATCAAAGATCTGCCAGATGCGGGTCTTCCACGCGAATTTTGAAGCCGAACGGCGAAATGGTATCCTGAGCATGCCCAAAGTTGGTGCAGAACCTATCCGAAAGGCCGCATTAATCAACGCCGCTATCGTCACAGTGGGGCGAGCGGGCTCGCTTGATGTGACCGTGGCGCAGATTGCGCGCGAGGCTGGGATGTCCTCGGCGCTGGCCCATCACTATTTCGGTTCGAAAGAGCGGATCTTTCTCGCCGCAATGCGACATATCCTGACGCAATATGGCCTTGCGACCCGCGCGGCGCTGCGTGGGGCGACAGTCCCGCGTGAGCGTCTGAACGCCATCGTGGCGGCCAGTTTCGACAGTGTGAACTTTGAACGCGACACCATTGCCGCCTGGCTGAATTTTTACGCGCTGGCGCTGGTCGAACCCGAAGCGGCGCGCCTTTTGCGCGTCTATCACCGGCGGCTCAACTCGAACCTGATGGTGGCGCTGCGGCCTCTGGCGGGCGAGGGGGCCAGGCGCATTACCCGTACTCTTGGGGCGCTGATCGACGGGCTTTATCTGCGCGCGGCGCTTTCGAATGACGCGAATGCCGCCGTCGCTGAACGTATGACATTGGACTATCTGGAAAAGGTGCTGCCATGAGCCATGACGCGCAACCGCAGGCGAGCCTCTATATCGACGGCGCCTATGTCGAGGGTGAGGGCGAGGCGCTGCCCGTTCACTATCCCTATACCGGCGAGACGATTGCCACCCTGCGCGAGGCGAGCCGCGATCAGGTTGCCCGCGCCACCGCCGCCGCAGCAGCAGCCCAGCCGGCATGGGCAGCCCTGCGCCCGGTTGAGCGTGGCCGGGTGCTGATTCGCGCTGCTGCGATCATTCGTGAGCGTGCCGAAGAACTGGCCCGGCTGGAGACGCTGGATACCGGCAAACCCATTCAGGAAACCCGTGTCGCTGACTGGCCTTCGGGGGCGGATGCGCTGGAATATTTCGGCGGGCTTGCTCCCACTGTCACCGGGCAGATGATCCCGCTTGGCGGTGATTTCGTTTATACAATCCGCGAGGCCTTGGGGGTCTGCGCCGGGATTGGTGCGTGGAATTATCCCAGCCAGATCGCCTGTTGGAAAGCCGCGCCGGCGTTGGCGATGGGCAATGCGATGGTGTTCAAACCCAGCGAGGAAACGCCGCTTGGCGCGTTGAAACTGGCCGAGATCTTGACCGAGGCGGGCTTGCCCCCTGGCATTTTCAATGTGGTGCAAGGGCGCGGCGCTGTGGGTGCAGCACTGGTGACGGACCCGCGTGTGGCCAAGGTTTCGCTGACCGGATCGGTCGCAACGGGCCAAAAGGTCTATGCCGCCGCAGCCGAGGGCATGCGCCATGTCACCATGGAGCTTGGCGGCAAGTCGCCGCTGATCGTTTTTGACGACGCCTCTCTTGATGATGCGGTGGGTGCGGCGATGCTGGCGAACTTCTACTCTTCGGGGCAGATCTGTTCGAACGGGACGCGTGTCTTTGTTCAGCGCGGTATTCTGCCGGCATTCCTTGATCGGCTGGCCGAGCGTGCGGGCAAGATCAGGATCGGCGATCCTTTGGATGAAGAAACCCAGCACGGTCCTATCGTCAGCCCGGCACAGGCCGCCAAGATTCGCGCGGCAATCGAGCGCGGCCGTGAGGAAGGCGCCCGGCTGGTCTGCGGCGGCGCGGGCGAGGGGGCATTCATCCCGCCGACAGTCTTTGCCGATGCCAGTGACGAGATGTGGATCGTGCGCGAGGAAATCTTTGGGCCGGTCATGTCGGTTCTGTCTTTTGAGACCGAGGAAGAGGCGGTTGCGCGCGCCAATGCCTCACCCTACGGGTTGGCAGCGGGGGTCTTTACCCGCGATCTGGCGCGCGGACATCGGGTTGCGGCGGCGCTTGAGGCAGGGACGACCTGGATCAACGCCTATAACCTGACCCCGGTAGAGGCGCCCTTTGGCGGGGTCAAGCTGTCCGGGATCGGGCGCGAGAACTCGGCGGCGGCCATCGAGCATTATTCGCAACTGAAGTCCGTCTATGTCGGCACGGGAGGGGTTGATGCGCCTTACTGACCGGCGTCGCGCCTGTGCTCGCGCAGGCATGGATATTTTTACACGGAAGAAATCAGCAGGTTTGGCCAAGGAGGGACAGGCATGATCCCGGATTATGTGATCGTCGGTGCAGGTTCTGCCGGCTGCGCGCTGGCCTATCGCCTGGTGATGGCGGGCAAGCGCGTTGATATCATTGAATATGGCGGCAGTGACATCGGCCCCTTTATCCAGATGCCTGCGGCGCTGTCCTATCCTATGAACATGCGCCGCTATGACTGGGGCTTTTCGACCGAGCCTGAGCCGCACCTGGGCGGGCGGCGGCTGGTGACCCCGCGCGGCAAGGTGATCGGGGGGTCCTCTTCGATCAACGGCATGGTTTTTGTGCGTGGCCATGCCAAGGATTATGATTTCTGGGCTGAAAGCGGTGCGAACGGTTGGGCCTATGCCGACGTGTTGCCCTATTTCAAACGGATGGAAACCTCGCACGGGGCGGTCAGCGATTATCGCGGCACCGAGGGGCCGCTGCATGTAACGCGTGGTTCACGCAAGAACCCGCTGTTTAACGCATTCATCCGTGCCGGACGCGAAGCCGGCTATCCGATGACCGAAGATTACAACGGCGCCCGTCAGGAAGGCTTTGGCGCCATGGAGGCGACGATCTGGGAGGGCCGGCGCTGGTCGGCGGCCAATGCCTATCTGCGCCCGGCGCAGGAAACCGGCCTTTTGCGCCTGCGGCGCGGCCTTGCTCAGCGGATTATTATCGAGGATGGCCGGGCGGTTGGTGTTGAGGTTAAAAATACGCGCGGTATCAATGTATTCCGCGCAAAACATGAAGTGATACTTTCAGCAAGCTCGATCAATACGCCCAAGTTGCTGATGCTGTCGGGTATCGGCCCGGCCGAGCATTTGCGCGAGCATGGAATTGAGGTTCTTGCCGATCGCCCAGGCGTTGGTGCGAACTTGCAGGATCACCTTGAGATCTACATGCAATATACTGCGACCAAGCCGGTCACGCTTTACAAGCACTGGAACCTTTGGGGGAAGGGCTCGATCGGGGCGCAATGGATGGCGACCGGGACCGGGCTTGGCGCCTCGAACCAGTTTGAAAGCTGCGGTTTTATCCGTTCGCGCGCCGGGGTCGAATATCCCGATATTCAGTATCATTTCCTGCCGCTTGCCGTGCGTTATGACGGGAAAGCAGCGGCCGAGGGGCATGGTTTCCAGGTCCATGTCGGGCCGATGCGTTCAAAATCGCGCGGCACGATCCGGCTGAAATCGGCCGATCCCAAGGAGGCGCCCGAGATCCGCTTTAACTACATGTCGCACCCGGACGACTGGGCTGAATTCCGTGCCTGCGTTCGGCTGACGCGCGAGATTTTCACCCAGCCTGCCTTTGCCGAATACAAGGGCTATGAGATCCAGCCCGGCGAGGCAGTGGTGTCGGACGAACAGATCGATGCATTCATTCGCGACCATGCAGAGTCGGCTTTTCATCCTTGCGGTACGGCACGGATGGGGCGGGCGGATGACCCGATGGCGGTCGTTGATCCTGAATTGCGGGTGATTGGCGTCGAGGGGCTGCGGGTTGCCGACAGCTCGATTTTCCCGCGCATCACCAACGGCAACCTCAACGCCCCTTCGATCATGACCGGCGAAAAGGCTGCCGATCATATCCTAGGGCAGGGAATGTTGCCGCGGCTGAATCTTGGGCCGGAAATCCCGGCGGATTGGCAGGAAAAGCAACGTACCGAATGGGTTACGGGCGCTTCTTCGAGTCTTTAATCAAATCAGCAAGCCCGGCAAAGGGCTTGCGCGGCTCTTCTTTTTCTTCTTTGGGTTCAGGGGCATCGAGAGCGGCCCCCCGGGCGCGGGGATAAAGAGGCAGAGCCAGTGTCAGCGCCTCGACCATGATTGCCTCGACGTCGATGAACTGGCCAAGGGGTTCGACATCCTCGTCCGGCATCTCGACCTCTTCGCCTTCGGGCGAATCGACATGGGGCGAGAACAGGCGGTGGACCTCTTCCTGCAGATTCGTCGCCACCGGAGCGAGTGTGACCACACAGGGTTGTACGACGCGCGCCGAAAGCGTCCCGGTCACCTCCCAACTGTCATTCGCGATGGCGCGAATGCTGCCGGAAAAGCGCAGCCGGGGCAGGGCATTGATTCCCAACTCATCCGCCAGCGCATCGCGGGCGGTGGTATCTGGGGCCAACGCGAACTCGGTCGGCTGCCGGGGGTTCAGATGCGCCACGCGGAAGCGGCTCTGCGGGGCTGGGGAAGTGGTCATCGGTGGCCTTTCGCGGGCAAATCTGCCCTTGGTCTGGATATTCTTGAGCGTGAGGCACGAGTTTGCTAAGCCGGTCGAGCGGCGTCAACAGGCGCGTAAGGGGACAGAGAGAAGATGAAGATTTCCAGGCGGCAACTCATGGGTTTTGCGTTGGCCGCACCTCTTGGCCTTTCCGCCTGTCAGGCCACTTATCGCAACCATGGTTATGTTCCCCCCGAGGAGCAGCTGGCCCAGGTCGTTGTTGGCCAGACCACGCAAGCCGATATCGAGGGGCTGCTGGGCCGGCCCTCGGCGCAGGGGCTGTTGACCGGCTCGGCCTGGTATTACGTCGGCTCGCGCTGGCAGTTCTACGGTCCGCGTGAACCGCGCGAGATTGACCGTCAGGTCGTGGCCGTCAGCTTTGCCGAGAATGGCGTTGTCAGCAACGTCGAGCGGTTTGGGCTTGAGCGCGGGCAGGTCGTGGTGCTGTCGCGTCGCGTCACCGATGCGGGTGTGAGCAGCCTTGGCCTGATCCGTCAGCTGCTGGGCAACGTTGGTCGCGTGCAGGCCAGCGACTTCCTGCGCGACTAGACCCAAGGCAAGGTCCGATGTGCGAGGGGGTGGCGCCGTCAGGGCGCCCCTTCGCCGGTCTCGCCTTCGGGCACAAAGCGCAGCGCAACGCCGTTGATGCAATAGCGCAGCCCGGTGGGCGGAGGCCCGTCGGGAAAGACATGGCCCAGATGTGCGTCGCAGCGATGGCAGCGTACCTCGGTGCGGATCATGTCGTGGCTAAGGTCCAGATGTTCGTCGATATTGCCGCCGGGTCGTGAAAAACTGGGCCAGCCGCAATGGCTTTCGAACTTGGCATCCCCCTCAAAAAGCCGCGCCCCGCAGCATACGCATGCGTAATGTCCAGGGCCGTTGGGAAAGCCCGGATGGGAAAAGGGCCGCTCGGTCCCGGCCTGCCGGGTGACGCGATAGGTCTCGGCGTCCAGCTCGGCCCGCCACTCGGCGTCAGTCTTAAAAATCCGGTCTGCCATCTTCCTGTTCAATCCTGCTTTGCTGTTGTTACAAGATAGGTGCAGGATGGGCGGTAGAAAAGCCGGATCGGGGCCGGTCCATGGATCGGACAAAGATGTGAACATGGCATTGCGCAAAGGTCGTTTCGAGGTCGTATTCGCCGAAAGCGCCGAGGATATCCGCGCAGCACAGCGTCTGCGTTGGCTGTGTTTCCTGCGCCGCGGGCATGATGGCCCCGCGACCGAGGGCGCGCTGGACGCCGATGATTACGACGAAGGCTGCGATCATGTACTGATTCGCGAACGTGCCAGCGGCTCTATGGTTGGCTGTTTTCGGATGCTGACCCTTGCGGGAGGGGCCGAGATCGGGCGCAGCTATTCGGCCCGGCATTACAATCTGTCGCGGCTTAGCGGCTTTCAGGGCCGGATGGTCGAGATCGGCCGTTTTTGCATTCATCCTGAATGGCACGATCCTGATATCCTGCGGCTGGCCTGGGGTGCACTTGCCCGGCATGTCGATGAGCAGAAAATAGAGATGCTGTTTGGCTGCTCCAGCTTTGTCGGCACTGATGTTCATGGCTATGAGGATGCCTTTGCCATGCTGCGTGAGCGGCATCTGGCCCCGAAACGCTGGCTGCCGCGCGTCAAAGCGCCGCAGGTATTCCGTTTCGCCCGCGCGCTGAGGCTGCGCAAACCCGATCCCCGGCGGGCGATGGAGGCGATGCCGCCGCTCTTGCGCTCATATCTTGCGATGGGGGGCTGGGTCAGCGATCACGCGGTGGTGGATCGCCAGCTGGACACCTTGCATGTGTTCACCGGGCTTGAAATCCGCGCCATTCCTCCCGCACGGGCGAAACTCTTACGCGCGGCCGGGGCATAGGGCACCTTTGCATCTGGTGGGAAAACCTCCTATCTGCGCGGGCATGAGCGACAGATTCCAGTTTTCCGTGCTGGCCACTGATGGCCGCGCCCGTACCGGTGTGATCAACACGCCGCGCGGCGATATCCGCACGCCTGCCTTTATGCCGGTGGGCACTGCTGCCACGGTCAAGGCCATGATGCCCGAATCGGTGCGCGCCACCGGCGCGGACATTCTTCTGGGCAATACCTACCACCTGATGCTGCGTCCCGGCGCCGGGCGTATTGCCCGGCTGGGCGGGTTGCATCGCTTTATGAACTGGCCTCGTCCGATCCTGACCGATTCGGGGGGCTTTCAGGTCATGTCGCTGTCGAGCCTGCGCAAGCTGACCGAAGATGGGGTGACCTTTTCAAGCCATGTCGATGGCTCGAAGCATTTTCTGTCGCCTGAAACGAGCATGGAGATCCAGCGCCAGCTTGGCTCGGATATCGTCATGGCCTTTGACGAATGCCCGGCCCTGCCTGCTTCCGAGGAAGAGGTCGCGAAATCCATGCGCATGTCGATGCGTTGGGCGCAGCGCTCGCGCGACGCTTTCGGCGATCGGCCGGGCCATGCGCTGTTCGGGATCATGCAGGGCGGCGTTACCCGTGAATTGCGCGAGGAAAGCGCCGAGGCGCTGAAATCCATCGGCTTTGACGGCTATGCCATCGGCGGTCTTGCCGTAGGCGAAGGGCAGGAGGCGATGTTCGGCGTGCTCGACTATGCCCCCGGCTGCCTGCCCGACGACAAACCCCGCTATCTGATGGGCGTGGGCAAGCCTGACGATATCGTCGGCGCTGTCGTGCGCGGCGTCGATATGATGGACTGCGTTCTGCCCTCGCGCTCGGGGCGGACGGGGCAGGCATGGACCCGCCGTGGTCAGGTCAATATCAAGAACGCGCGCCATGCCGACGACCCCCGGCCGCTCGACGAAGCCTGTACCTGCCCGGCCTGCACCGGATATTCGCGCGCCTATCTGCACCATGTCTTCCGCGCCGGAGAGATGATCTCGGGCATGTTGCTGACCTGGCATAACCTGCATTACTTCCAGGAGTTGATGGAGGGGCTGCGTCAGGCCATTGCTGCGGGAACATTGGCCGAGTTCGTGACCGAATTCGAGGCAATGCGGGCACAGGGCGATATCGAACCGTTATAATATGTCGGGTAGAGCCTTGAAATCTTGTGATGCTGCGATATCCCGAAAGAATCGCAGGCGGCACCCCGCCACTTGAAAGAACCCGATGCCCGCAAACGTCAAGAACGATCAGAAACACAATATCCGTACCATCACCACGACTGCCGAGCTGGCCGAGTTCTGCAAACTTGCCAAAGCCCAGCCCTACGTGACGCTTGACACCGAGTTCCTGCGCGAGCGGACTTATTATTCCAAACTGTGTCTGATTCAGGCTGCGCTGCCTCCGGCTTCGGTCACCAGGACGCCGGGTGGCGTGGCAGTGCTGATTGATCCGCTGGCCGAGGGGCTGTCGCTTGAGCCGCTTTACGACCTGTTCCGCCACAAGCCGACGGTAAAGGTCTTTCACGCGGCGCGGCAGGATCTGGAGATCTTTTTCCACGATGCGGGTGTCATGCCCGATCCGTTGTTTGACACCCAGATCGCTGCCATGGTGTGCGGCTTTGGCGAACAGGTCGGATATGAAACGCTGGTGCGTAAGATTGCCCGCCAGCCGCTGGACAAATCTTCGCGCTTTACCGACTGGTCGCACCGCCCTTTGTCCGATGCGCAGGCATCCTACGCGCTGGCTGATGTGACACATCTGCGCGCGATCTATGAATTCCTCTCGGCGCAGCTAGAAAAGACCGGCCGCGCGCCGTGGTTGGCCGAAGAAGTGGCGGTTCTGCTTAACCCCGAGACCTATATTACCCGCCCCGAGGACGCGTGGGAGCGGGTGCGCACTCGCTCGGGCTCACCCCGTTTCCTTGCGGTGGTGCGCGAACTGGCACGTTTCCGCGAGACCTATGCGCAAGAGCGCGACATCCCGCGCGCCCGCGTGTTCAAAGATGACGCGCTGATCGAGCTGGCCTCGACCCGCCCGCTGACCGAAGGCGATCTTGCCAAGTCGCGGCTGCTTTTGCGCGATGCGCGCCGGGGCGAGATCGCGAATGGCATCCTCGCCGCCGTCAAGGTGGGGGTTGAGACGCAGGATCTTCCCAAACCCGCACCAGAAGAGCCGGGCCGCCCCGGTAACGCTGCGCTGGCCGAGCTTTTGCGCGTGCTGCTAAAGGCCAAAGCTGATGCCGCAGGGGTCGCGCCTCGTCTGATCGCTTCGGCGTCGGATCTGGATGCCATCGCGTCGGGCGCACGCGATCTGCCCGCGCTGGCTGGTTGGCGGGCCGAGGTCTTTGGCAATGATGCGCTACGGCTGGCGGCTGGCGAAATTGCGCTTTCGGCCCAGAATGGTTCGGTCCGCGTCGTGCCGGTGCCGATCGCATCCTGATCGGATACGGGCCGGTCCGCCCAGATCCAGTGGGCGGATCGGGCAGGTCATGCGTTACTTGCGCGCGGCCTTCTCCTCGATGCCCGAACGGCCCTCGCGACGGTCAAGCTCATGCTCGACCTCGATCAGCGTCACATCGCGCGCGGCCAGCATGACAAGCAGGTGATATAGCGTATCCGCCGCCTCGCTGATCAGCCGCTCGCGGTCGCCTTTAACTGCCTCGATGATTGCCTCGATTGCTTCTTCACCGAACTTCTCGGCGCATTTTTCGGGTCCCCGCGACAGCAGCCGGGCGGTCCAGCTGGTTTCGGGATCGGCGCCACGGCGCGCTGCGATGGTTTCGGCCAGGCGGTAAAGGCCGGTCTGGGGCAGGTCGCTCATGTCAGTCGTACCGGGATGCCCGCGGCGGCCAGATGCTCCTTGGCCTCGCGGATGGTGAAAGTGCCAAAGTGAAAGATCGAGGCTGCGAGCACGGCCGAAGCATGGCCTTCCAGCACGCCCTCGGCCAGATGTTCCAGCGCGCCGACCCCGCCCGAGGCGATGACCGGGATCGAGACGGCATCGGCGACGGCCCGGGTCAGCGGGATGTTAAAGCCGGATTTGGTGCCGTCGCGATCCATGCTGGTCAGCAGGATCTCGCCCGCGCCCTTGGCGGTGACGGTGCGGGCAAACTCAACCGCATCAATGCCGGTCGGTCGGCGCCCGCCATGGGTAAATATCTCCCATTTCCCCGGGGCCACGGTCTTGGCGTCAATGGCGCAGACGATGCATTGGCTGCCAAAACGGTCGGCCGCCTCGGCGATGACGTCGGGGTTTGCGACGGCAGCCGAGTTAAAGCTGACCTTGTCTGCGCCCGCCAGCAGCAGATCCCGCACGTCCTTATGGCTGCGCACGCCACCTCCAACCGTCAGCGGCACAAAACAGGCCTCGGCGGTACGTGTCACCAGATCGAACATGGTGCCACGGTTTTCATGGGTGGCATGGATGTCGAGAAAGCAGATCTCATCCGCGCCAGCCGCGTCATAGGCGCGCGCTGCCTCGACCGGATCGCCCGCATCGACGAGATCGACGAAATTCACGCCCTTGACCACTCGGCCATCGGCAACGTCCAGACAGGGGATCACACGGGTTTTCAGCATGACGCCTTGCTACCTTGTCCTGCGCGTTCAGGCCAGCGCGTTCAGCGCGGCGTGCAGGTCGATCGCGCCGTCATAGAGCGCCCGCCCTGAGATTGCCCCGGCGATGACGCCTGTGTCGCGCAGTGCCAGCAGATCCTGCATCGAGCTGACGCCGCCCGAAGCAATAACCGGTATATTCACTGCCCGCGCCAGCGCTTCGGTTGCCGCAATGTTCGGACCACCCATGGCCCCGTCGCGGTCGATGTCGGTATAGATGATCGCGGCGACCCCTGCGTCCTCAAAACGGCGGGCGAGGTCTGCTGCCATCACATCGGTTTCCTCGGCCCAGCCGCGCGTTGCAACCCGGCCGCCGCGTGCGTCGATACCAACTGCGATCTTGCCCGGGAAAGCCATTGATGCTTCATGGACCAGCGCCGGGTTCTCCACTGCGACTGTGCCCAGAATGACCCGCGCCAACCCGCGTTCAAGCCAGCTCTCGATGGTCGCCATGTCGCGGATACCGCCACCCAGTTGGGCCGGTACATCGACGGCGGCAAGGATCGCTTCGACAGCGGCCGCGTTGACCGGCTTGCCAGCAAAGGCGCCATTCAGATCGACCAGATGCAACCATTCCGCCCCGGCGTCCTGAAAGGCGCGCGCCTGCGCGGCCGGGTCTGTACCAAAGACGGTCGCCGCCTCCATATCACCACGCAACAGGCGCACGCAGTTGCCGTCCTTGAGGTCGATCGCGGGATAAAGGATCATCGCATCTCTCCTGATAGCGTGGCGCACCTTTGCCACAGCCAGAGCCGATCCGAAAGACCCGTGGCCCTGCAACACGCGCCGCTAAAGCGACCCCACGTCAGGCTTGATCGGCGATATCCCGCACCCTCATCCTGCCGACATAACCACATCCCAGGGAGGGGAATCAGAATGAAGATACCGGCTTTCGCAGCCATGCTTTGCCTTGTCGGCACCATTGCCCAGGCCGACGGCATCAGCGGCATCTTTCAGACCCAGGCGAATGACGACGGCAATGTCGGCATGGTCGAGTTCTATGACTGCGGCGGCAAATATTGCGGCCGTCTGATCAAAAGCTTTGACAAGGCGGGTAAGGAAATCTCTTCGCCTCATACCGGCAAGAACATCGTCGCCGGGATGAACGATGACGGAGGCGGCAAATTCTCGGGTGGTACGATCTGGGATCCGGGCGCGGACAAAACCTACAAGTCCAAGATGCAGTTCGACGGCAAAACGCTGAACGTCTCGGGCTGTGTCGCGGTCTTTTGCAAGACACAGCGCTGGGTACGGGTCAAATAGCCCCGGCTTCTTTCGTGCCCAAATATCCCGGGGGAACGCCCCTGAGGCCCCGTTGAGGGGCCTCAGGGGCGTGGGGGCAGAGCCCCCTCACCCTCGCTCACGGGTTCCAGCGCAGAAAGTTGCCAATGATACGCAAACCCACGGCCTGAGATTTCTCGGGGTGGAACTGGGTGCCGGCGATATTGTCGCGCCCGACCACAGCCGTTACCGGCCCGCCGTAATCGGCGGTCGCCAAAAGATGCGCGAGATCGTTCACGCGAAACTGCCAGCTATGGACGAAATAGGCATGGTCCCCGGTCGAGATGCCATCAAGCAGCGGGTGCGCCTGCAGCACGGTCAGATCATTCCAGCCCATATGCGGGACCTTTAGCCCCGGCGCGCGGATGGGGTCGATTTCTCCCCCGATCCAGCCAAGGCCCGCGGTATCACGGTATTCATGCCCGATCTCGGCAAGCATCTGCATGCCGACGCAAATACCCATGAAGGGAACGGCGCGGGCAAGTACTGCCTCGCGCAATGCTTCGACCATGCCGGGCACGGCCTCCAGCGCCGCACGGCAGGCCGGAAAGGCGCCGTCGCCGGGCAACACCAGCCGGTCCGCGCGGGCAACCACCTCAGGGTCCGATGTCACGACCACCTCAGCACCTGTCTCGCGTCCCATGAGCGCGAAAGCCTTTTCGGCCGAGTGCAGGTTGCCGCTGTCGTAATCGACCAGCGCGACCCGCATCAGAGAGCGCCCTTGGTCGAAGGCAGCACACCTGCCATGCGCGGGTCGGGCTCGACCGCTTCGCGCAGCGCCCGTGCTATCGCTTTGAAGGTCGCCTCGGCAATGTGGTGGGCGTTGACGCCATGCAGGCGATCGACATGCAGCGTGATGCCGCCATGGGTCGAAAGCGCCTGAAAGAATTCGCGCACCAGTTCGGTGTCGAAACTGCCGATTTTTTGCGCCGGAAAGTCGACGTTCCAGCCCAGCCACGGCCGCGCTGACAGATCCAGCGCCGCCCGCACCAGCGCGTCGTCCATCGCCAGATGGAACGAGCCATAGCGCCGGATGCCAGCCTTGTCGCCCAGGGCTTTGGTCAGCGCCTGACCAAGGGCGATGCCGGTATCCTCGACGGTGTGGTGATCGTCGATGTGCAGATCGCCCTTGGCCCGCACCCTCATGTCGATGAGAGAGTGCCGGGCCAGCTGGTCCAGCATATGGTCAAAAAAGCCAACGCCGGTCTGGTTGTCATAGCGACCGCTGCCGTCAAGATTGATCTCGACCTCGATTTCGGTCTCTGCCGTCTTGCGGGTGATCTTTGCGCGGCGCATCTGGCGTCTCTCCTCATGCAGGCTTGCTGTCTTATAGGGCCGCAGCCGCCGCCTGAAAAGCCGATGCGCAAGCAAGGATCCGACGGCAATTTCCGCCTGTTCTTGTCATATGGCCGACGCAATGCGAAAAGTGACGGGCGACCCGCAAAGGACGAGCGACCCGAAAAGGATCCTGGCCGATGAGAGATGACCTGAACGGCAGCGAACGGCGGTTGATCGCGGCCTTGGACCGCATTGACCAATTTATCGACCGTGTGGCGCAAACCGGCGCCACTTCCTCGGATGCACCCTACGCCGCGCCAGAGGGCGAGGCCGAGGCGCGGCTGCAGGAAATCAGCGCCGAAAATCAGCGTCTTTCACAGGAACTTGCGGTCCAGCACGAACGTCAGGCCGAAACCCTGGCGACCTGCGAGGCACGACTGGCCGAAGCGCACCAGCGCCTTGTTCATGCCGGGCAAGAGATCGCGCGGCTTGCCCGTGCAAATGAGGTGCTGGCGGCTGCCAACCGCGCCCTGATCGAGGACCGCTCCTCTGACGAGTCGCAGGATGATATCCGTTGCGCGCTTGAGGCCGAAATCGAATCGCTTCGCGCCGCGCGTGATGCCGAACGCGCGCAGATGGACGATATCATCGGGACGCTTGATCGCATGATCGGCA
Source organism: Paracoccus sp. J56 (assembly GCF_019633685.1). Lineage (NCBI taxonomy): Bacteria > Pseudomonadati > Pseudomonadota > Alphaproteobacteria > Rhodobacterales > Paracoccaceae > Paracoccus > Paracoccus sp. J56. Next base: position 166,945 of record NZ_JAFL01000001.1, on the reverse strand, counting down.
CCGCGCCGCTGCCTGCTGCGTCCAAGGGGCAGGATGGCCCGCAGGAAGGTTCCAATCTGGACGAGGAAAGGGGCTGAGCCATGGCCGAAGTCGATTTCTCGATCGGACACAAATCCTACACTCTGGCCTGTCAGGAGGGGGAGGAGCGGCTGCTGAAACGCGCTGCCTCACTGCTGGATAACGAGGCGCAGGCGATTCTGGCGCAGGCAGGCCGCATGCCCGAGCCGCGGCTGCTTTTGCTTGCCGGGCTGATGCTCGCAGACCGGACCTCGGCGCTTGAGGATCGTGTCGCCTCGCTGGAGCGTGAGCTGGCGCGGCACAAGACCAATCCGCAGCGGGTCGAAGTGCCGGTGGTGCCCGAATCGCTTGTCGAAGCGATGGCCGAACTGGCCGCGCGCGCCGAGGCACTGGCCCAAAAGGCCGAGGATCAACTGGCGGATTGACCTTTCCGCCCCGCAAGGAATGCAAGGCCGCTCCCACCGGGGCGGCCTTCCCATTTGGGCGATTCTACCCCGTCGCACGGCGCCGGTCTGATACGTAAACCCTGATGAGAGCTGCTCAGATTCGGTGGGCGATGCAGCGGGATATGTCTGAGCATTTTCCGAAAACTCAAATTAACATACTGAAAATATTAAATAATAAAAACGACAAGAGGGAACGTCTTTTCTGTTGAAATAAACGATAAAGTCTGTCGTAATTAAGGTCATGAGGAGAGCCTCATAGGCAGATTAAGAGGACAAGGCATCATGATCCGCAGCATTCGCGTGACCGACAGCCAACTGGCCCATGGCCGTGTGATCCGGCGCCATCTCGACGGCCGCCTGACGGTCGAGGATGGCACCAAGCGCATGACCGGCTACCCGCTGAACCCCGGTTTCCTGGATCGCTGCCTGGGCTTTTCGATGCGGCGTGTCGTGGCGATCGCGGCGACCATCGTGGGTATCGGTCTGGCCGGTCAGGCCTCTGCCGATAACTCGTTGCTGAACGTCAGCTATGACCCGACGCGTGAACTTTACCGCGCAGTAAATGCCGCCTTTGCCGCGAAATGGGAGGCCGATGGCCACCCGGCCCCCAGCATCGAGACATCACACGGCGGTTCGGGTGCACAGGCACGTTCGGTGATCGACGGGCTCAAGGCGCAGGTCGTGACGCTGGCGCTGGCCTCGGACATCGACCAGATCGCGGCCAAGGGCCTTTTGCCCGAGGACTGGCAGTCGCGCCTGCCGCACAACAGCTCGCCCTATACCTCGACCATCGTTTTCCTTGTCCGTGAGGGGAACCCCAAGGGGATCCAGGACTGGGGTGATCTGGTCAAGGAAGGGGTCGAGGTCATCACGCCGAACCCCAAGACTTCGGGTGGTGCGCGCTGGAACTACCTTGCCGCTTGGGCCTGGGCGCAAAAGAACGGTCAGGACCCCAAGGAATTCGTGACCGAGCTGTTCAAGCACGTTCCGGTTCTGGACAGTGGCGCGCGTGGTTCGACCACGACCTTTACCCAGCGCGAGATTGGCGACGTGCTGCTTGCCTGGGAAAACGAGGCTTATCTGGCGCTGAACGAACTGGGTGAAGACCGTTTCGACATCGTCGTGCCCTCGGTCTCGATCCTGGCCGAACCGCCGGTCGCGATCGTGGACAAGAACATCGTCGACGACGAGCAAAAGCAGCTGGCGGACGCCTATCTGAACTTCCTCTACTCGCCCGAGGGGCAGGCGCTGGCCTTCAAGCACTACTACCGTGCCTGGGATGAGAGCGCAGCGGATCCGGCCGACGTGGCCCGTTTCCCCAAGCTCGACCTTGTGACCATCGCCGACTTCGGCGGCTGGAAACAGGCCCAGCCCGAGCACTTTGGCGACGGCGGCACCTTCGACCAGATCTATTCGGGGAAGTAACCCATGGCGCTTGCGCTACGTTTGCAGAAATCTCCCATGCCGGGCTTTGGGCTCGGCATGGGTATTACGCTGGCGATGTTGTCGCTGGTCGTTATCCTGCCGGTCGTCGCGCTGCTGGCGCGTGGTGTCAGCTACGGCCCCGAGGCCGTCTGGGCGACGATCAATACGCCACGGGTCTGGGCGGCGCTTTATCTGTCGTTCCGGCTGGCGTTTCTGGCGGCGCTGTTCAACCTCGTCTTTGGCTCTCTGCTGGCATGGGTGCTTGCACGCTATGACTTTCCCGGCCGCAGGCTGATCGACGCGTTCGTGGATCTGCCCTTTGCCCTGCCGACAGCGGTGGCGGGCATCGCGCTGACTGCGCTGTACGCGCCGAACGGCACTTTTGGCAGCATTGCCAAAAGCCTTGATGGCAAGATCGCCTATACGCAGTGGGGCATCCTGATCGCGTTGATCTTTGTCGGCCTGCCCTTTGTCACCCGCACGGTTCAGCCGGTGATCGCCGAGATCGAGCAAGAGGTCGAAGAGGCCTCGGCCACGCTTGGGGCAGGGCGCTTTTACACGATGCGCCGGGTGATCCTGCCAATGCTGTTGCCCGCGGCGCTGACCGGTTTTGCGCTGTCGCTTGCGCGTGCGGTCGGCGAATATGGCTCGGTCATCTTCATTGCCGGCAACCTGCCGATGAAGACCGAAATTGCACCCCTGCTGATCGTCATCAAGCTGGAAGAGTTCGATTATGGCGGTGCCGCCGCCATCGGTATCGCCATGCTTGTCATCTCATTCTCGATGCTCCTGGTGATCAACCTCATCCAGATCTGGAGCCGACGGAGGATCGGTCATGTTTGACGGCTCGCCCGAGGATCATATCCCCGTTCCCGCTGCCCGGACCTCGGCCTGGCGTCCGGTGACGCAGGAAAGCCCGCTGGTGCGCGCGGTGCTGATCGCCGTGGCACTGGGCGGGTTGGCCATTCTGGTAGTCGCCCCGCTGATCGTGGTCTTTGCCGAGGCATTGGCCAAGGGTGCGGGCGAGGCCCTGCGATCGCTGGCCAAGCCCGAGGCGCTGTCGGCGATCCGCCTGACCCTGATCGTCGCGGCGATTACCGTGCCGCTGAACGCGATCTTTGGCATTGCCGCAGCATGGACGATCACCAAGTTCGATTTTCGCGGCAAAGCCTTTCTGATCACGCTGATCGACTTGCCGTTTTCGATCTCGCCGGTGGTGGCTGGCCTGGCGCTGGTGCTGCTCTTTGGCACCAACAGCCTGATTGGTGGCTGGTTGGTCGCACAGAACTTTCCGATCATCTTTGCCCTGCCGGGGATCGTGCTCGCCTCGATCTTCGTCACTTTTCCCTTTGTCGCGCGCGAACTGATCCCGGTGATGATCGAACAGGGCCGCGCTGAGGAAGAGGCGGCGCTGACGCTCGGTGCTTCGGGCTGGCGGGTGTTTCTGACCGTGACCCTGCCGAATATCAAATGGGCGCTGCTATACGGCGTGCTTTTGTGTAACGCCCGCGCCATGGGCGAATTTGGTGCTGTCGCCGTGGTCTCGGGCAAGATCCGCGGCCAGACCGCCACCATGCCGATCACCATCGAGATGATGTATAACGAGTATTTCTCGGTGGCGGCCTTCAGCCTGGCGACGGTCCTGGCTCTGCTTGGCCTGCTGACCCTTGCGCTTAAGACCTTGCTGGAATGGCGCCATGCCGATCAGCTTGCCGCAACCCGCCGCCATTGAGGTGACCCATGCATATCGAGATTGACGAGATCGCCAAGACCTTCGGCTCTACGACCGCACTGCAGCCGGTCAGCCTCGCCATTCCTTCTGGGGCGCTGGTGGCGCTTCTGGGCCCTTCGGGGTCGGGCAAGACCACGCTTTTGCGCATTCTCGGCGGGCTTGAATTCCCGACCTCGGGCCGGGTGCTGTTTGACGGACAGGACGCAACCGGCCTGACCGTGCAAGAGCGTCGTGCCGGCTTTGTGTTCCAAAGCTATGCGCTGTTCCGCCATATGACGGTATTTGAAAACATCGCCTATGGTCTGCGTGCACGTCCGCGCCGTTCACGCCCGCCGCATGCTGAAATTGAGCGGCGGGTCACCAAACTGCTTGAACTGATCCAGCTGCCCCAGATCGCTGATCGCTACCCAAGCCAGCTTTCGGGTGGCCAGCGCCAGCGGGTCGCGCTGGCCCGGGCGCTTGCGATCGAGCCGCGGATGCTGCTGCTTGATGAGCCGTTTGGCGCGCTGGACGCCCGCGTCCGCAAGGAACTGCGTCAGGGCCTGCGCGAGATCCATGACACGACCGGCCTGACCACGGTCTTTGTCACCCATGACCAGGATGAGGCGATGGAGCTGGCCGATCTGGTGGTGGTGATGTCCATGGGCCGGATCGAGCAGGTCGGCCGTCCGCAAGACATCCGTGCCCGGCCCGCGACGCCTTTCGTGCGCGAATTCATCGAGGCCTGATCCCGCTTTCCCCTTGCCCGCATGGCGCGCTAGCCTTGCGGGCAAAATAAGGGGGGAGCCATGGATGCCTATGCCCATCTCAAGGTACTGGTCAGCCTGATCCTGGGCCTTGCCATTACCCGTGTTCTGTCGGGTCTGTCGCGCCGGTTGCAGTTTCCTGCCCGGACCGAGGGGATGTTCGTCCATATTGTCTGGTCAATGGTGCTGCTGCTGTCGGCGGTGCATTTCTGGTGGTGGGAATTCGCATTGCGCGACATCGCCACCTGGCACTTTGGCATCTATGTCTTTGTGCTGGCCTATGCCTCGCTGCATTTCCTGATGGCGACGTTGCTGTATCCCGACGCCCATTCCGAACATGCGGAAAGCGAGCGCTTCTTTATCACCCGGCGGCACTGGTTCTTTGGGATCTTCGCGGTCTCGTTCCTATTTGATCTGATTGATACGGCGATGAAGGGGCGGGCGCATTGGCAGGCTCTGGGTTCGGAATATCCGTTGCGCCTGCTGGTCGGGGTTTCGATTGCCCTTTTGGCGATGCGGACCGGACGTCCCCGCAGCCTGCTGATTCTGGGTATCGTCTGGCTTGTTTATGATCTGTCATGGATCATTCGTCGCTATGATAGCCTGAACTAAGCGGGGTGGCGGTTCAGCCGCCAGCCAGTTGCCTGGCGAAAGCGAAAGGGCGGGGCGCGGTTTTTTGGCTCTGGCACGGCGCGGACCCTTGCGACTTTGACGGCCTTGGCTATAACCCCGGACGATTTATCAGCCGCCAGCCCGAGGGACCGCCATGCCGAAAAGAACCGATATCAAATCCATCCTGATCATCGGTGCCGGTCCCATCGTCATCGGTCAGGCATGCGAGTTCGACTATTCCGGCGCTCAGGCCTGCAAGGCGCTGCGCGAAGAGGGTTACCGGGTCATCCTGGTGAACTCGAACCCCGCCACGATCATGACCGATCCAGAAATGGCGGATGCAACCTATATCGAGCCGATCACCCCCGAGGTGGTTGAAAAGATCATCGCCAAGGAACGGCCGGACGCGCTTTTGCCGACCATGGGCGGGCAGACCGGGCTGAACACCGCACTGGCGCTGGCCGATGCTGGGGTGCTGAACCGTTACGGTGTCGAGCTGATCGGGGCGCAGCGTGCCGCCATCGAAATGGCCGAAGACCGCAAGCTGTTCCGCGAAGCGATGGAGCGGATCGGGCTGGAAAACCCCCGCGCCACCATCGTTTCGGCGCCCAAACACCCCAATGGCACCTATGATATCGCCGCCGGCATCGCCATTGCGATGGAGGCGCTTGAGGATATCGGCCTGCCCGCGATCATCCGTCCCGCCTTTACCCTTGGTGGTACCGGGGGCGGCGTCGCCTATAACCGTGACGATTACGAACGTATCGTCCGCTCAGGCCTTGAGGCATCCCCGGTTGCGCAGGTGCTGGTCGACGAAAGCCTGCTTGGCTGGAAGGAATACGAGATGGAGGTGGTGCGTGACCGCGCCGACAACGCCATCATCGTCTGCTCGATCGAGAACGTCGACCCGATGGGCGTTCATACTGGCGATTCGATCACCGTCGCACCTGCGCTGACCCTGACCGACCGCGAATATCAGCGTATGCGCAACGGCTCGATCGCCGTGTTGCGCGAAATCGGGGTCGAAACCGGCGGTTCCAACGTCCAATGGGCGATCAACCCCAAGGATGGCCGTATGGTGGTGATCGAGATGAACCCGCGGGTGTCGCGGTCCTCGGCGCTGGCCTCGAAAGCGACGGGCTTTCCCATCGCCAAGATCGCGGCCAAGCTGGCGGTCGGCTATACGCTGGACGAACTGGACAACGACATCACCAAGGTCACCCCGGCCAGCTTTGAGCCCTCGATCGACTATGTCGTGACCAAGATCCCGCGCTTTGCCTTCGAGAAATTCCCCGGCTCAAAGCCCGAGCTGACCACTGCGATGAAGTCGGTGGGCGAGGTCATGGCCATCGGCCGCAGCTTCCATGAATCGCTGCAAAAGGCGCTGGCCTCGATGGAAAACGGGCTGACCGGCCTTGACGATATCGAAATCCCCGGCGCGCCCGACAAGGCGGCGATCATCAAGGCGATCAGCCAGCAGACCCCCGACCGTCTGCGCCTGATTGCTCAGGCCATGCGCCACGGGCTTGGCGACGACGAGATCCAGCACGCTACCGCCTTTGATCCCTGGTTCCTGGCCCGCATCCGCGAGATCGTCGAGGCCGAGGCCGGAGTTCGCGCCTCGGGTCTGCCTGCGGATGCCGAGGGGCTGCGCAAGCTCAAGATGATGGGCTTTACCGACGCGCGTCTGGCCAGGCTTACCAGTAAGTCCGAGGCCGAGATCCGTCAGGCCCGCCGCACCCATGACCTGCACCCGGTCTTTAAGCGCATCGACACCTGCGCGGCCGAGTTTGAGGCCCAGACCCCCTATATGTATTCGACCTATGAGGCCCCGGCGATGGGCGAGGTCGAAAACGAAGCCCGTCCCTCGGACCGCAGGAAGGTGGTGATCCTTGGGGGCGGCCCGAACCGGATCGGTCAGGGGATCGAGTTCGATTACTGCTGCTGCCATGCCTGTTTCGCGCTGACCAAGGCCGGCTACGAAACGATCATGATCAACTGCAACCCCGAGACCGTCTCGACCGACTACGACACCTCGGACCGGCTGTATTTTGAACCGCTGACGATGGAACATGTGCTCGAGATCCTGCGGGTTGAGCAGGAAAACGGCACTTTGCACGGCGTGATCGTCCAGTTCGGTGGCCAGACCCCGCTGAAACTTGCCAATGCGCTTGAGGCAGAGGGGATTCCGATCCTTGGCACCTCGCCCGATGCCATCGACCTTGCCGAGGACCGCGAGCGGTTCCAGAGGCTGCTGAACGATCTGGACCTGAAGCAGCCGGTGAACGGCATCGCCCATTCGGACGCCGAGGCCATCGAGATCGCGCAGCGCATCGGTTTCCCGCTGGTCATCCGTCCCTCTTACGTGCTGGGCGGCCGGGCGATGGAAATCGTGCGCGACATGGATCAGCTCAACCGCTACATCCGTGAGGCGGTGCAGGTTTCGGGCGACAGCCCCGTGCTGCTTGACAGCTATCTTTCCGGTGCAATCGAGGTTGACGTTGACGCGCTGTCGGACGGGAAAACCGTCCATGTCGCCGGTATCATGGAGCATATCGAAGAGGCGGGCGTTCACTCGGGCGACTCGGCCTGTTCGCTGCCTCCCCATACGCTGGATAGCGAGACGATCGCCAGGCTGAAGGTCCAGACCGAGGCGATGGCCAGGGCGCTGAACGTCGTCGGCCTGATGAATGTGCAATTCGCGCTGAAGGACGGCGAGATCTATGTGCTGGAGGTCAACCCGCGCGCCTCGCGTACCGTGCCCTTTGTCGCCAAGGCGACCGACAGTGCCATTGCCTCGATCGCTGCGCGGCTGATGGCGGGTGAGCCTATGTCGAACTTCCCCGTCCGCGCGCCCTATCCCGAAGGGGTCGGCCCCGAAGATGATCTGCCCTTTGCCGATCCGCTGACGCTTGCCGATCCGAACACCCCCTGGTTCTCGGTCAAAGAGGCGGTGCTGCCCTTTGCCCGTTTCCCCGGTGTCGATACCTTGCTTGGCCCCGAGATGCGTTCGACCGGCGAAGTGATGGGTTGGGATCGCAGCTTCCCCCGCGCCTTCCTTAAGGCGCAGATGGGGGCAGGGACGCATCTGCCGAACGGCGGGCTGGTCTTTATTTCGGTCCGTGACGCCGACAAGACGGCTGAGCTGGCCCGCGCGGCGGGCGAGTTGACTGCCATGGGCTTCAAGCTGGTCGCGACCCGCGGCACGGCTGAATTCCTGCGCGGTTCGGGTGTTGAGACCGAACTGGTGAACAAGGTCTATGAGGGCCGTCCGAACATCGTTGACCGGCTGAAAAACGGTGAAATCGCGATGGTTCTGAACACGACCGAGGGCGCGCAGGCCATCGCCGATTCGCGCGAAATCCGGGCCGTGGCGCTGAACGACCGGATTCCCTATTTCACCACAGCGGCGGGCAGCATTGCCGCGGTCGCCGCGATCAAGTCGCGCGGCGAGGGAGAGGTCGGGGTCAGAAGCCTTCAGGCCTAGGCTATTGCCGCCGGGGGCGGTCAACGCTGGTAGAATGGGGATACGGGAACCATGAGCTTTAACACCTTCGGCCGCGTGTTCACCTTTACCACCTGGGGCGAAAGCCACGGTCCCGCGCTTGGCGCGACCGTGGACGGCTGCCCCCCTGGCGTGGCTCTGGACGAAGGCTGGATTCAGCAGTTCCTTGACCGCCGCCGGCCCGGCAGCTCGAAGTTCACTACCCAGCGGCAAGAGCCGGATCAGGTGCGCATCCTGTCGGGCGTGTTCGAGGGTAAGACCACCGGCACGCCGATCCAGCTGATGATCGAGAATACCGATCAGCGCAGCAAGGATTACGGTGACATCGCCCAGGCCTTCCGTCCCGGCCATGCTGATATTGCTTATCACCTGAAATACGGCATCCGTGATTATCGTGGTGGCGGGCGCTCTAGCGCGCGAGAGACCGCGGCGCGGGTCGCGGCGGGGGGCGTGGCACAGGCGGTATTGCGCGATCTGGTCCCGGACCTGCGCATCATCGGCTATATGGTGCAGATGGGTGATCTGCACCTTGACCGGTCACAGTTCGACGCGGATGAGATCGGCCGGAACCCGTTCTTTTTGCCCGATGCCAGCGCCGTTCCGGCGTGGGAGGATTATCTGAACGCGATTCGCAAGGCGCAGAACAGCGTGGGCGCGGCGGTCGAGGTGCTGATTCAGGGCTGTCCGCCCGGTCTTGGCGCCCCCGTCTATGCCAAGCTGGACACTGACCTTGCCGCTGCGATGATGTCGATCAACGCGGTCAAAGGGGTCGAGATCGGCGAGGGCATGGCGGCCGCCGCGCTGACCGGCACTGCTAATGCCGATGAAATCCGTATGGGTAACGATGGTCCGCGCTTTTTGTCGAATCATGCCGGGGGGATTCTGGGCGGAATCTCGACCGGGCAGGACATTGTCGTGCGATTCGCGGTCAAACCGACCAGTTCGATCCTGACCCCGCGTCGCACCATCAATCAGCGCGGCGAAGAAATCGAGCTGATTACCAAAGGCCGTCATGATCCCTGCGTCGGCATCCGTGCTGTGCCGATTGCAGAGGCGATGGCTGCCTGCGTGATTCTGGATCACCTGCTGCTCGACCGGGCGCAGACGGGGGGACAGCGCGGCCGTATTGGCTAAGCGGATCTGCCTGGGTGCGAAAATCATCTTCGCCGCGATTGTCGCTGAACTGTTACATTTCTTTCGCATAACCGTCGCACCGCCGTTCTAGAGAACGCGCAGGCCGAATCCGGCCAGATGAAATGTCAGGAGTGATCCGATGAAATCCGCGAAACTCACTGTGTCGGCGCTGGCCGTGATCGCCGCCTCGGCCACGGCTGCGGCCGCCCGCGACCAGATCCAGATCTCGGGCTCGTCCACGGTGCTGCCCTATGCGACCATCGTTGCCGAAGCCTTTGGCGAGAACACCGACTTTCCGACCCCGGTGGTCGAATCGGGTGGTTCTTCGGCGGGGCTCAAGAAATTCTGCGAGGGCGTGGGCGAGAACACGATCGACATCGCCAATGCATCGCGTCCGATCAAGGACAGCGAAAAAGAGGCCTGCAAGGCCGCCGGCGTGACCGAGATCATGGAAGTGCGCATCGGTTACGACGGGATCGTCTTTGCCAGCGACATCTCGGGTAACGACTTCGCCTTTACCTCTGCAGATTGGTTCAACGCGCTGTCGGCTCAGGTGGTCAAGGACGGCAAGGTCGTCGCCAACCCCTACACCAAATGGAGCGAGATCCGCGCCGATCTGCCCGATCAGGAAATCCTTGCCTTTATCCCGGGCACCAAGCACGGCACCCGCGAAGTGTTCGAGGAAAAGGTCATCGCCGCGGGCTGCAAGGAATCGGGTGCGGCCGAGGTCTTTAACACCGAGCTTGGCGAAGAGGCCGGCGAACAAGCCTGTCTGAGCCTGCGCACCGATGGCAAATCGGTCGATATCGACGGCGACTATACCGAGACGCTGGCCCGTATCCAGTCGGCCAAGAATGGCATCGGCGTCTTTGGCCTGTCGTTTTATGAAAACAACACCGACAAGCTGAAAGTCGCGACCATCGGCGGCATCCAGCCCTCGACCGAAAGCATCGCTTCGGGTGAATATCCGGTGTCGCGTCCGCTGTACTTCTATCTCAAGAAACAGCACATCGGCACGGTCCCGGGGCTGAAGGAGTTCGCGGAATTCTTCGTCTCGGACGATCTCGCCGGTGCCGGGGGGCCGCTTGCCAGCTATGGGCTGGTCGCTGATCCCGAACTTGCCGCCACCCAAAAGGCGGTGGCTGATGAAGTGACCATCGCGCAGTAACGCGACCTCCGGGCGCGGGCAGACGGCCCGCGCCTTTCCGCTTTCCTGTCTTGAGGGCTATAGATGCCTGTCTCATGGACTTTGCTGATTGTCCTTGCCCTGGCGGCCGTCGGCTATGTCGTTACCCGTGCCCGTGCCATCGCGCAGGCTGGTGGCGATGTGCGGCGCCTTCATTCCCGACCCAGTTATCACGGCTGGCATGCGGCGCTGTTGACGGCGCTGCCGGCGCTGTTTCTGATCGCCATCTGGCGGTTTGTGCAGCCCTCGGCAGAGGTGACGCCACTGACACCGCTGGCGCTGCTGCTTGCTGCGGCCGGGCTGGCCTTTGCGCTTATCCGTACCGCACCCGGTTTTCGCGCCCGTAACGCAGTCGAAAGCATGGTCAAAGGGCTGCTGATCCTGTGTTCGATCATCGCCATTCTGACCACCGCAGGCATCGTATTTTCGATGCTGTTCGAGACAGGGCATTTCTTCCAGAAATATTCCTGGCAGGACTTTTTCTTTGGCACCACCTGGTCGCCCAAATTCGGCGGAGGCTCACAGCTGGGCATCCTGCCGCTGTTGTGGGGGACGATCTACATTTCGCTGATCGCACTGGCCGTCTCGGTCCCGATTGGGCTTTTTGCGGCGATCTATATGTCGGAATACGCCTCTGTACGGCTGCGCAGCGTCGCCAAGCCGGCAATCGAGGTGCTCGCCGGTATTCCGACCATTGTTTACGGTCTCTTTGCCCTGATCACGGTTGGCCCGGCGCTGCGTGACTGGTTCGCCCAGCCGATGGGGTTGGGCAGTTCCGCCTCATCGGTGATGACGGCGGGCCTTGTCATGGGGATCATGCTGATCCCCTTTGTCAGCTCGCTTTCCGATGACATCATCAATGCCGTACCGCAAAGCCTGCGTGACGGCGCGCTTGGTCTGGGCTCGACCCAGTCCGAAACGGTGCGCAAGGTGGTTCTGCCTGCTGCGCTGCCCGGTATCGTGGGCGCGGTCCTGCTGGCCGCCTCGCGCGCTATTGGCGAGACGATGATCGTCGTTCTTGGGGCAGGGGCTGCGGCGCGCATGGACCTGAACCCGTTCGAGGCCATGACCACCATCACGGTCAAGATTGTCAGCCAGCTGACCGGCGACAACGACTTTGCTGCGCCCGAAACGCTTGTCGCCTTTGCACTGGGTCTGACGCTGTTTGTCACCACGCTGGTTCTGAACATTGTCGCCCTTTACGTCGTGCGCAAATACCGGGAGCAATACGAATGAGCGACGCTACCATTGAAGGGACGCCCCGCGCGACCCAGCCCAAGTCCTCGCTTTTGGTTGCTGATCCGCACACGCGCCGGCGCCACGCAGCCGAGGCCCGCTTCCGCGCCTATGGTCTGGGCGCCATTGTGATCTCGATGGTCATGCTGGTGGTGCTGCTGTTCACCATCCTGACCGGCGGTATCGGGGCATTTCGCCAGACCTATCTGGAGATCCCGGTCACGCTGGAGGACGCCCAGCTTGACAAGAACGGCAACCGTGACCCTGCGGATCTGCGCAAGGTCCTGACCCTGACCTATGGCAAGCTTTTGCAGCAATCGCTGGAAAAGGTGGTTGCCGATAAGGGCATCGCAATTGCCGATCTGTCGGCCAAGGATCTGTCGGGCCTGATCTCGAAAGAGGCCCCGGCGCGGCTGCGCGATCAGGTGCTGGCGAACCCCGATCTGATCGGCCAGACCATCACTGCCCGCGTGCTGGTGAACGGGCGGATCGACGGCTATTACAAGGGCCGTGTCACGATGGACAGCGCGCTGCGCGACGCCAATACCTCGCCCGCGCAGCTGCAACTTGCCGATGCGCTGAAGGCACAGGGGATGCTGGCGACCAAATGGAACTGGTCGTTCCTGACCAGCCCGGACGCCTCGGACCAACGGCCCGAGGCTGCGGGTGTCGGTATCGCCATTCTCGGGTCGCTTTACATGATGCTGGTGGTGCTGGTGCTTGCGGTGCCGATTGGCGTCGCTGCCTCGATCTATCTTGAGGAATTCGCGCCCAAGAACCGCTGGACCGACATTATCGAGGTGAATATCTCGAACCTTGCAGCGGTGCCGTCGATCGTCTTTGGTATCCTTGGCCTTGCCGCCTTCATCAATTTTGGGGGCCTGCCGCAATCGGCACCCATCGTCGGCGGCCTGGTGCTGACACTGATGACCTTGCCGACCATAATCATCGCTACCCGCGCCGCCCTTAAGGCAGTGCCGCCTTCGATCCGCGATGCGGCGCTGGGGGTCGGGGCTTCGCGGATGCAGTCCGTTTTTCACCATGTCCTGCCGCTTGCCATGCCGGGTATCCTGACCGGCACCATCATCGGCATGGCGCAGGCTTTGGGCGAGACCGCGCCGCTGCTGCTGATTGGCATGGTGGCTTTCGTCAAGAACTTCCCCTCGGCCCCGCCCGAAGGGCTGTTCGAACCCGCCTCGGCCCTGCCGGTGCAGGTCTATAACTGGACCCAGCGCGCCGACCCCGCCTTTATCGAGCGGGCCTCGGGGGCAATCATCGTGCTGCTGGTGTTCCTGCTTTGCATGAACGTGCTGGCCATTCTCTTGCGCCGCAGATTCGAGCGCCGGTGGTAAACTCGGGAAGGAGCCCCGATATGAACGACATGACACTTCTGGAGCGCAGCGTGGAGCAGACAGAAATCAAGATTTCGGCGCAGGACGTGCAGGTCTGGTACGGCGAAAAGCATGCGATCAAGGATGTTAACGTCGACCTGCTGGATAAGACCGTGACCGCCTTTATCGGTCCTTCGGGTTGCGGAAAATCAACCTTCCTGCGCTGTCTGAATCGTATGAACGACACGATCGAAAGCTGTCGTGTCGGCGGACGGATTGCGCTTGATGGCGAGGATATCTACGACCGCCGCGTCGATCCGGTGCAGTTGCGCGCACGCGTCGGAATGGTGTTTCAAAAACCGAACCCCTTTCCGAAATCTATCTATGACAATGTCGCTTATGGACCGCGTATCCACGGGCTTGCTCGCAACCGCGCCGAACTGGACGAAATTGTCGAAAAATCGCTGCGCGGCGCGGCGCTGTGGAATGAGGTCAAGGACCGTCTGGGCGAACCGGGCACCGGTCTGTCGGGTGGCCAGCAACAGCGGCTTTGCATTGCGCGGGCGGTTGCGACCCAGCCAGAGGTCCTGCTGATGGATGAGCCCTGTTCGGCACTGGACCCCATCGCCACCAGCCAGGTCGAGGAGCTGATCGACCAGCTGCGGGCCGAATTTTCGGTGGTGATCGTCACCCATTCGATGCAGCAGGCCGCGCGCGTCAGTCAAAAGACGGCCTTCTTCCATCTCGGCAATCTGGTGGAATACGGCAACACCGACGACATTTTTACCAATCCCCGCGACCCGCGGACGGAAAGCTACATTTCAGGCCGCATCGGCTGAGCCGGAAGGGAACTGACATGAATAACGAACGCCATATCCTGTCCGCCTTTGACCGCGATCTGGAAACCGTCCAGGCTTTGGTGGTCAAGATGGGCGGCATGGTCGAAAGCGCCATCCATGATTCGGCCATCGCGCTGGAGGCCCGTGACGGCGAACTGGCCGACGACATCCGCCGCCGCGACAAGGCCATCGATGAGCTTGAGTTGCAGATCAACGAAGAGGCGGCTCGTCTGATCGCGCTGCGCGCGCCGCGGGCTACTGATCTGCGCACGGTGCTGTCGGTGATCAAGATCTCGGCCATTCTTGAACGCGTTGGCGATTACGCCAAAAACATCGCAAAACGCAGCGATGTTCTGGCCGAGATGCCGGAGATCGAGGGGGCCGGCATGGCGCTGCGTCGCATGTCCGCCACGGTCGAGGCGATGATGAAGGACGCTCTGGACAGCTATATCCAGCGCGACGTTGCGCTGGCCGCCGACGTGCGCAAGCGCGATCTGGAGGTGGATCAGATGTATAACGCGCTGTTTCGCGAGTTCCTGACCCATATGATGGAGGATCCGCGTAACATCACCGCCTGCATGCATCTGCATTTCATCGCCAAGAACATCGAACGCATGGGCGACCACGCCACCGGCATTGCCGAGCAGGTGATCTATCTTGCCACTGGTGAGCTGCCCGATGATCCGCGTCCCAAGGGCGAAAGCGTTCCGCGAATTGGGGGGGCTTGATACATGGCACAGACGCAACCCTGTGTCCTGGTTGTTGAGGACGAAGGCGCGCAGCGCGAAGTGCTGAAATACAACCTTGAAGCCGAAGGTTTCGGCGTCGTGCTGGCCGAAAACGGGGATGAGGCGATGCTGCTTATCGCCGAGGAACAGCCCGACCTGATCGTTCTGGACTGGATGTTGCCCAATGTCAGCGGCATCGAGGTTTGCCGCCGGGTCAAGGCCGACCCCGTGACGCGTCAGATCCCGATCATCATGCTGTCCGCCCGTTCCGAAGAGGTGGATCGTGTGCGCGGGCTTGAGACCGGCGCCGACGACTATGTGGTCAAGCCATATTCGGTGGTCGAACTTATGGCGCGGCTGCGCACCCAGCTGCGTCGCACCCGCCCGGCCTCGATGGGCGAAAGGCTGACTTTTGGCGACATCATCCTTGATGCGGGGGAACATCGCGTGTTCCGCGCCGGCCAGCCCCTGCATCTGGGACCGACCGAATTCCGCCTGTTGTCCACGCTGATGGAAAAGCCGGGTCGGGTCTGGTCGCGAGAACAGCTTCTTGACCGGGTTTGGGGGCGCGATATCTATGTCGACACCCGCACCATTGATGTCCATGTTGGCCGCCTGCGCAAGGCGCTGATGGCCAACGGCGGCGACAATCCCGTACGTACGGTGCGCGGCACCGGCTATTCGCTGGGCTGATCTGTCAGTCCGGGCTTGCCGGGGGGGGGATGCAGGCCGCGGCGTTTCACCGCGGCCTTTTTTTGCTTCCACCCGCTTCGGTCGATGCAGGTGGGGGGCTCCAGCCTTGCGTTAACGTTGTGCAAGCAGGTCGGTGATCCGTCGTACGGCGACGCGGCGGTTCTGACGCTCAGCCTCGGTGGTCGGGATCAACAGGAACTGTTCACCATAGCCCTGCACGACCATGTTTTCAGGCGGGACTTCAAAATATTCAGTCAGCGCCAGCGCCACTGATTCTGCCCGCCGGTCCGACAACGCAAGGTTAGCCGCATCCGAACCGATTGCGTCGGTATAGCCCTCGATCAGATAAATCTCGCGCGGGTTCTGACCGATACTGTCACGAATCACCTTGCCCAAGGCTGCCAGCTCTTGTGCCTGATCGGGCGTGATCGCCGCCGACCCGGTGTCAAAGGTGATCTGGGGCAGGTTCACCGGTGCGACCAGGGCCCGGACCTCGGGGATGTCGCGGACCTGGCTAAGGCTGAACCGGCGATCCACTGATGCCTCGCGATATAGCGCGTCGCGCAAGGCTGCCTCATCCAGACGGTCATGGTTGATGCGCACTGGTGGCGGGGCAGGCAGGGTCGAGATCTGAACCGGTTGTGCCTCGGTATCGTCGATCAGCCGGGTCTCTGTCCCGTCGGTGGCCAACAGCGTGCGGCGCAGGATATTCATATCCGCGTCCCGAATGGTGACGACACGGCTGCCATCGGCGCGCAGGACCGTGGTCCGGGTAGACCCGTCATCGAAAGTCTCGGTGCGCACGTTCGAACCGGGCTGATAGAGCAGGGCGTTGTCATCCTTGATCACCTGCTGGCTGCCGTCAGGTAGTGTGACCACCACCCGGTCCCCGGTGTTCAGGGCCACCTGCCGGTCGTTCGACAGCATCTTGCCGACAGCAAAACCGGCCGCACCCGCCAGCAACAGTTTGGCGATGTCATTGTCGTTATCATCGTCACGGGCTTCCTTGGGCTGTGGATCAGCTGGTTGAGCCTGCAGACCTTCGGCGACCGAGGTGGCAAAATCTTCGGCCGAGCTGCGCGCGTTATCCTTGGTGATCTGTACTTCCTGCGCCTCACCTTTGCCCGCCTCTTCCTCATCTCCGGCAGAGAGCGCGGTAGCCGTGGGCGGGGTGATTTTTTCGGCCGCACGCTGTGCCAGCGCATTCGGCTCGACCCTTGCTTCGGGGGCTTCGACCTCGGTTGTCTGCTCCGATGCCGGCTGATCTTTGCTGGCCTGACTGGAGGGCTCTGCCTCTTTGGTGGTTTGGGCCTGTTCTTTCAGACGCTCCTCGAGCTCTTTTGCATTTGGCTGTTCTTCATCCTCAGCCGCTGCTTCTTTGGGACCGGTGCTGCTGCTATTCGTATCGGGCACCTGCTGTTGCAGGTGGTGCTCAAGCTCTGGTGCGTCCGGGGTGTCAGGGGAGGGGCTGTCGGCGGTCCGTTTAGGGGTCGGCCGTGGCTCTGCGGATTGATTTGGGTCAGGCGCTGACTGGCCGGCAGCCTCCGCGTTACTCTCGTTCGACGAAGAACCAGCGGGCGCGGTCTGTTGCACCGGCGCAGGTTCCAGTTGCGGTTCATCGCCTTGTTCAGACTGCTCTGCGGAGGTCTTGCTGGCGCTGTCGCCTTCAGTGGTTTCGGCGCTTGTTTCCTGCATCGCCCGCTCAGCCTTTATGGACGGCTTTGCATTCGGGGCGGGGTCAGCAGCAGTAACCGCTTCAGAATTATCCGGCTTTGGTTCGGGTTGAGCGCCCGTAATACCCTCTGCTGTCGCGGGAGCAGTCTCAGGCCGGGTGACGGGCTCTTGCGCCTGTACCACAGGCGGCTTGGGGGCGGGTTCTTTGGCCTGCGTCACCTCGGGCTTTGCCGGCGGCGCTACCGGCGCTGCTTGCTCCGGCAAGGCCTGCGCATCCTCGGGCTGGTCCGCAGCAGCAGCCTCGCCCTGGGGCTGTTCGCTGGCTGCTTTGGTCGTATCCTCTGGCACGGCTGTGCTCTCTGTCGGGGTGGCCTCCTGGACTTCCTCCGCAGCCTCTTGCGGCTCCGCGGGCTGGTCGTTGGAAAGGACGGCTTGCTCATCGGCCGTCGTATCCTGATCGTCCTGCGCTACTGCCAACTGCGGGGCGATCAGGGACAGGCAGGTCGCAAGGGCGGTTGTCGTTTTGTAAATGCGGCGCATGTCGGTCCTCTTCCGATGGTCGCGTGATCACCAGTCAACCACCGCTTGCTAAGCGGGGTTCCTGAACAAGCCCGTGACCGCCTTGTGATCGGAACAAGTCCGCCGGTCGTACACGTCAGGCGTCACATCGGGCTAGCCTGCCGCCAGGCATGCGCTGGACGCGGCCAGAAAGCTCTAGCGCGAGAATCGCGGGGGCCAGGGCTGCGGCTGGCATGCCGAGATCGCGGATAAGCATATTTTCCTCGGTCGGGCTGGGTCCAAGGCGGGCGAGAATGCGGGCCTCCAGATCCACCGGGCCACCTGCGTCGCGCAGACGGTATGGCGCTGGCTTGTTGTGGGGCCGATGTCCGAGGCTGGCAAGGCGTTCTGCGACTGCGGCAGGTTGCAGGGCGCGTGCGCGTGTCATGACCGGGGCGGGTGCCGGCGTAGCTGGGGTGAAGCTGTGCTCGGCAGGTTCTGCCGGATTTTGCGCCGGGGCACGGCGGTCATTGGTCTGCAAACCGGCCAGCACATCGGCCGAATTACGCACCAGCAGGGCGCCATCACGGATCAGGGTGTTACAGCCTGCGGCGCGCGCATCCATCGGATGGCCCGGCACTGCCATAACCTCGCGCCCCTGATCCAGCGCGCAGCGTGCTGTAATCAGGCTGCCCGAACGATGCGCAGCCTCGATCACCACCACGGCGCGCGCGAGGCCCGAGATGATGCGGTTGCGAGCCGGGAAGTGCCGCGCGACCGGCTCTATCCCCGGTGGCTGTTCGGTGATCAGCAACCCGGTTTCGCAGATTGCCTCGGCCAGGGCGGTGTTTTCGCCAGGATAGATCTTGTCGATTCCCCCCGCCATGACCGCGATGGTGCCGCGATGCAAAGCTGCCTCATGCGCGATGGTATCGATTCCGCGAGCGAGCCCCGCAATGACCGCCGCCCCAGCCTGAGACAGCCCTGACGCGAGGCCGCGCGCCATGCGCAGCCCAAGCGATGAGGCGTTGCGGGCCCCGATCACTGCTACGGGCAGTCGATCCAGCACGGACATATCGCCGCGTAACCACAGTACAGGCGGTGCCTCGGCGATCTCGCGCAGCAGCGCGGGATATTCCGGGTCATCCCAGGTCAGCAATCGGGCGCCAAGTCGCTGGCCTGCCGCAATCTCGGCCTCAGCGACCGAGGCGGGGCAGGGGGCATAGTCCTGCATTCCTGCCGCGCGGGCGATGCCCGGCAGAGCGGCAAGTGCTGCCTCGGCACTACCATGTTCGGCAAGCAATCGGTGAAAGGTAGCAGGCCCGACCCTGCGCGAACGGATCAGGCGCAGCGCTGCAAGTGCTCCCCCCCGCTGTATCAACGGGGTTCGGTGGTGGTCGAAAGAATGCGATCTTGCCAACATGTCCCATGCCTCTGCCTAATCCGCAGGACAGGTCATGGCATGGCAATCGTTAAGAATGCGTTAGCCGGCAAAAAGTTTTTCACGGCCTGCGAAAATGGCTCAGGCTGCCGAACCGCCGATGGTCAGCCCGCCGAGGCGCAGCGTGGGCAGGCCGACACCGACCGGAACCCATTGCCCCTGCTTGCCGCAGTTGCCGATTCCGGGGTCCAGCGACAGGTCGTTTCCGATTGCGCGGATCTGCTGCAGCGCGGTTGCGCCGTCCCCGATCAGGGTGGCCCCACGGATCGGATCCCCGACCTGACCATTCTTTACCCGATAGGCCTCGGTACAGGAAAAGACGAACTTTCCGTTGGTGATGTCAACCTGACCGCCACCGAAGCCGACAGCGTAGATCCCGTCCTCAAGCCCCGCAAGAATCGAGGCCGGATCCTCGCTTCCTGCCAGCATGAAAGTATTGGTCATGCGCGGCATCGGCGCATGGGCATAGCTCTGGCGGCGGCCGTTGCCGGTCGGCGAGACGCCCATCAGACGGGCGTTCTGGCGGTCCTGCATATAGCCGACCAGAATCCCGTCCTCGATCAGAACGTTGCGGCCGGGGGGCGTGCCCTCGTCATCGACAGAGATCGAGCCGCGGCGGTCAGGAATAGTGCCGTCATCAACAACCGTAACCCCTGGCGCAGCGATGCGCTGACCCATCAGCCCTGCAAAGGCCGAATGCCCCTTGCGGTTGAAATCACCTTCAAGTCCGTGCCCTACGGCCTCGTGCAGCAGGATGCCCGGCCAGCCGGGGCCAAGCACCACATCCATTACGCCCGCGGGCGCGGGGATCGAACGTAGGTTGACCAGTGCGATCCGCAGCGCCTCGCGCACCAGCCCTTGCCAGTGTTCGGGCGCGACAAGGCCGGCAAGTCCGATACGCCCCCCGCCCCCCGCCGTTCCCGACTCGCGCCGCGCGTTCGATTCGACGATGACCGAGACATTCAGCCGAGCCATCGGTCGGGTATCGGTGGCAAGCCCACCTTCGGGGCGCAGGATGGCCACCTCTTGCACCGAGGTCGCAATGCTGGCCGAAACCTGCACCACGCGCGGGTCCAGCCCACGTGCAAAGGCATCAATTTCGCGCAAAAGGGCGACGCGGGAAGCAAAGGGCACGTCCTCGGCCGGGTCGATGGCAGCATAAAGCGGCCGGATCTCACCCCCGGGCGGCAGGGCAAGAGAGCCCCCGCCAGAGCCGACCGCCAGGCGCACCGTCTCGGCCGCTTTTTTCAGTGCGATTTCATTGATTTCCGTCGAATGGGCATAGCCGGTTACATCACCGCGCACGGCGCGCAGGCCAAAGCCCTGTTCGGCGTCATAGCTTGCGGTGCGCAGCCGGCCATCATCATAGACCAGTGCCTCGGAACGTGACCGCTCAAGGAAAAGCTCGCCATCATCGGCACCGGCCAAGGCATCGCGCAGTACACGCAGGGCGCGATCCTGATCCAGATGCGTCTGAAAGGGGGAAAACGAAGCGTCTGCCATGAAACCTGTCCTTGCCTGGAAGCCCGGCCTAGGGGTTTTTTGGTCGGAAGTCGATAGGTATGGCTTGCCCGCCGAGGGAAGATATGGTTGTGGTGCAGCACCGATATGTCGGCGGCTATGAGACCCATGGCCTGCCGGCGGCATGATAGGCAACGGGATGGGATGATGGCAATTGCGACGATGTGCCGCGCGCGGGCGGCGGTGACGGGCCTTGGAGTTGCGACGATGACGGCCGTTCCGGCCATGGCGCAAGAAGTGCTGGGCGAACTGCCCGTAATCGGCAAGCCGGTGAACGGCGCGATGGGCTTCCAGCCGGCTTCGAGCCCGCTGGCGCATGACCAGCAGTGGCTGGATCATTTTGTGCTTTACATCATCGCGGCCGTGACGGTGTTTGTCTGCCTTTTGCTGCTGTACTGCATCGTTCGCTTCAACCGTCGGATGAATCCGGTACCTGCGCGCTTTACGCATAACACTCCGGTCGAGGTGATCTGGACGCTGGTTCCGGTGCTGATCCTGGTTGCGATTGGCGCTTATTCGCTGCCGATCCTGTTCCGCAGCCAAGAGATGCCGAATGACCCCGATCTGGTGATCAAGGCGATCGGGCACCAGTGGTACTGGTCTTATGAATATCCGAATGACGGCGTAGCTTTTGATGCGCTTCTGCTGGAAAAAGACGCGCTGGCCGACGCTGGCTACTCTGAAGACGAATATCTTCTGGCTACCGACAACCCGGTGGTTGTGCCGGTCGGCAAGAAGGTTCTGGTGCAGGTCACCGCAACCGACGTGATTCACAGCTGGACCATTCCGGCCTTTGCCGTAAAGCAGGACGCCGTTCCGGGCCGTATCGCGCAGCTGTGGTTCGAAGTCGACAAAGAAGGCGTCTATTTCGGCCAGTGCTCAGAACTTTGCGGCATCAACCATGCCTATATGCCCATCGTCGTGAAGGCAGTCAGCCAGGAGAAATACGACGCCTGGCTTGCTGGCGCGAAAGAAGAATTCGCCGCCGACGCTTCGGATTACCTGCCGGCCAGCCCGATTCAGCTGGCTTCGGCCGAATAAGGTCGGGCCGTGGCCAATATCAACGCATATGAGGGGCCGGCCGACGCGGGCTTTGGCGATTATGTTGCGCTGCTGAAACCGCGTGTCATGTCGCTGGTGGTGTTCACGGCCTTTGTCGGGCTGTGGATCGCACCGCAGCCGGTCAACCCGTTCGTCGCTTTCTGCGCGGTGCTGTTCATCGCGCTGGGGGGCGGGGCCTCGGGCGCCCTCAATATGTGGTATGACGCCGATATCGACGCCGTGATGCGCCGGACTGCGGGCCGTCCTGTGCCCGCAGGCCGGGTCACCCCGCAAGAGGCGCTGGGTCTTGGCATCGCGCTGTCGGGCCTTTCGGTGATGATGCTGGGTCTGGCCGCGAACTGGTTTGCAGCGGGCTTTCTGGCCTTCACCATCTTTTTCTATGCGGTGATCTATACGATCTGGCTGAAACGCTCGACCCCGCAGAACATCGTCATTGGTGGCGCAGCGGGGGCTTTCCCTCCGATGATCGGCTGGGCCTGCGCAACCGGGGGCATCAGCATCGAATCGCTGCTGATGTTTGCACTGATCTTCTTTTGGACGCCGCCGCATTTCTGGGCGCTGGCGCTCTTTATGAACGACGACTATTCCAAGGCCGGCGTGCCGATGCTGACGGTGACCCATGGCCGCAAGGTCACGCGCCGCCACATCTTTGCCTATACGCTGGTGCTGGCGCCGTTCGCGATCTGGCTGGGGTTCACCTCGGTCGGCGGGCCGCTTTATCTGGCGGTGTCGGTGGTGCTGAACGCGCTCTTTATCCTTGGTGGATGGCGTATCCTGTGCCGTGACGAAGAGCAGGCGCAGGCCGACGGCTATCGTGTCGAAAAGCGCTATTTCCGGCTTTCACTCTATTACACTTTCCTGCATTTCCTCGCGCTTCTTTTGCAACATTGGGTCGGGGGATGGTGATGCTGCAGCGGGTTGAACACGAATTGCACAGGCGCCGTCGCAGCCGCAACATCGGTCTGCTGGTGGTGCTTCTGGCCTTTGTCGTACTGGTTTTTGGCCTGTCGGTGGTCAAAATTACCCAGGGCGATATGATGCAAGGCTACGATCACCGTCCGCGCGCTTCGATGCTGCCCCGGGACCCGAACCCGCCAGCGCCGAACGCAGGCCCGGTGGCCGCGCCCGGAACTCCGGCCGCAGCCGGCGGGCCGGACGCAGCCGCAGGAGGTCAGCCATGAGCGGGCAGGAAAAACGGTCAAACGGGCGCACGGTCGCGATCCTTTTGGGGGTTGCGGTGCTGATGGGCGCGCTGTCCTGGGCGGCGGTGCCGTTTTATTCCTGGTTCTGCCGGGTAACAGGCTTTGCCGGCACGACCAACGTTGCCGAGGCCGCTTCGGATACTGTGCTTGAGGAAAAGATCCGCGTGCGCTTTGATGCCAACGTGGACCCGAACCTTGGCTGGACGTTCCGCCCGATGCAGCGCGAAATGGAGCTGCGCATAGGCGAGAATGCTCTGGCCTTCTACGAGGCGGTCAACAACACCGACGAGCCCATTACCGGGACGGCGAGCTATAACGTTGCGCCGGATGCCGCGGGCTATTTCTTTAACAAGATTGACTGCTTCTGCTTTACCGAGCAGACCTTGCAGCCGGGTGAGCGGGTCGAGATGCCGGTCAGCTTCTTTGTTGACGCTGATCTGGTCAATGACCGCGATGCGGGACGCATCCGCGACATCACCCTGTCCTACACCTTCCACCGGACCGATCCTCCGGCACCGCAGCAAGCGGCGCTGGACCACGAGACGGAACCGACCGTAAACTGAGCAACACGAACCAGCAACAGCCGGGAACGCAGCCATGGCCCATGTAAAGAACCACGATTATCAGATCCTGCCGCCATCCATCTGGCCCCTCCTTGGTGCTGTCGGCGCCTTCGTGATGCTGAGCGGCGCCGTGATGTGGATGAAAAGCGGGGGGCCGTGGCTCTTCCTGATCGGTCTGGCGGCCGTGCTTTACGTCATGTTCGGCTGGTGGTCTGACGTCGTGCGCGAGGGCGAGTCGGGCGAACATACCCCGGTCGTGCGCATCGGCCTGCAATACGGCTTTATCCTTTTCATCATGTCCGAGGTGATGTTCTTCGTCGCCTGGTTCTGGGCCTTTATCAAAAATGCCCTGTATCCGATGGGACCGGACAGCCCGCTGAAGGATGGCGTCTGGCCACCGGAAGGTATCACCACCTTTGATCCCTGGCACCTGCCGCTGATCAACACGCTGATCCTGCTGCTGTCAGGTGTTGCAGTGACCTGGGCCCACCATGCCTTTGTCCATGACGGCGACCGCAAGACCACGATCAACGGTCTGATCGTCGCGGTGATCCTTGGCGTCTGCTTTACCGGCCTGCAGGCTTATGAATACAGCCACGCTGCCTTTGGTATGGCCGACACCGTGTATGCTGGTGCCTTTTTCATGGCGACCGGCTTTCACGGTGCTCACGTCATCATCGGCACGATCTTCCTGTTTGTCTGCCTGATCCGGCTGCTGCGCGGCCAGATGACCCAGCAGCAGCACGTCGGGTTCGAGGCCGCTGCCTGGTACTGGCACTTTGTCGACGTGGTCTGGCTGTTCCTCTTTGTCGTGATCTACATCTGGGGCCGCTGATTCCCTGAGACATCTTCACGGCGCGGGGCAAAAGTTCCCGCGCCGTTTGCATTGGAGGCCCGCCATGCGCCGCTATCTGTTCCCGCTGATCATCGGCGTGATCGGCTGTGCCATCCTGATCTCGCTGGGTGTTTGGCAACTGCATCGCCTTGAGTGGAAACAGGGATTGCTGAGCGAAATCGAGGCCCGCATCGGGGGTGCGCCTGTGCCGTTGCCGGAGGCGATTGATCCCTCGATGAAATACCTGCCTGTGCTGGTTTCGGGCGAAACGACTGGCGAAGAGATTGACGTTCTGTCCGGTACCCGCGAGCTGGGCGGCGGCTATCAGGTTATTTCGGGCTTTGTCACCGATGATGGCCGGCGGATCCTGCTGGATCGCGGCTTTGTTGATCAGGACCATCGCCGCGATCCGCGCCCGCCCGTGCGGCTGGAGGTGGCAGGCAATCTGCACTGGCCCGAGGAAAAAGGCAGTGCCACGCCCGAACCAAACCTTGACGAAAATATCTGGTTTGCCCGCGATGTCCCCGCCATGGCTGCCAAGCTTGGGACCGAACCGGTCCTTGTCGTGGCGTCCGAGACGCGGGGGGACGATCAGGGCGTTCAGCCGATCCCGGTCGCGGTCGCGGGCATTCCGAACAATCACCTGAGCTATGCGATGCAGTGGTTCATGATTGCCGCGGTCTGGGCAGGGATGACAGTGGCGCTGATCTGGCGTATCAGGCAGCGGAAATTCTAGGGGGACGCGATGCGTTACGTTTCGACCCGGGGGCGGGCTCCGGTCTTGGACTTCGAGCAGGCGATGATGACCGGTCTGGCCCGGGACGGAGGGTTGTATCTGCCCGAGACCATCCCGACCTTCTCGGCAGAAGAGATCGCCAGCCTCGAAGGCCTGCCCTATGAAGAGGTTGCCCGGCGCGTCATCACCCCCTTTGTCGGTGACAGTTTCAGCGACGCCGACCTGCGCGATGCCATCGCCCGCGCCTATCAGGGGTTTGACCATATCGCCCGCGCCCCGCTGGTTCAGCTTGCGCCCGGCCATCACCTGCTGGAGCTGTTCCACGGTCCGACCCTGGCCTTCAAGGACTTTGCGATGCAGCTGATCGGCCAGCTTTTCCAGCTGGCACTGGCGCGTTCCGGGCAAAGAATCACCATTCTTGGTGCGACTTCGGGCGATACCGGCTCGGCCGCGATCGAGGCGTTCCGGGGGCTTTCGAATGTCGATGTGTTCATCATGTACCCGCATGGCCGGGTCAGCGAGGTGCAGCGCCGTCAGATGTCGACCCCTGCGGATGCCAATGTCCATGCACTGGCGGTAGAGGGCACGTTTGACGACTGTCAGGCGCGGCTGAAGGATCTGTTCAATGACCACGAGTTCCGCGACACGGTGGGCCTTGCGGGTGTGAACTCGATCAACTGGGCGCGGGTGCTGGCGCAGATCGTCTATTACTTCACTGCCGCTGTCAGCCTTGGCGCACCGGCACGGGCGGTGGATTTCACCGTACCGACCGGGAATTTCGGCGACATTTTCGCGGGCTCTATCGCCCGGGCTATGGGGCTGCCGATTGGCAAGCTGGTGATCGCCACCAATCAGAACGACATTCTGCATCGTGCGCTGACCGGTGGGGAATATCGTGTCGGCACCGTCGAGCCTTCGATCAGTCCGTCGATGGATATTCAGGTCAGTTCGAACTTTGAACGTGCGCTGTGGCTGGCCTATGGCCGCGACGGCAATGCCGTTTCGGCCCTGATGGAAGAGCTGAAATCCGGCGGTTTCACCATCAGCCAAGGTGCGCTTGAGGCGCTGCGTGAAACCTATATCTCGGGCCGCGTTTCCGAGGCCGAGACGACGGCGATGATAGCCACCATCCGCGAGGAAACCGGCGAGGTGATCTGCCCCCATACTGCGGTTGCGGTGAAGGTGGCGCGTGCACATCTGCGCGCGGGTGTGCCGATGGTCAGTCTTTCGACCGCGCATCCGGCGAAATTCCCCGATGCGGTTGAGGCCGCGACCGGCATCCGGCCGCCCCTGCCGTCGCGTATGGCCGACCTCTTTAAACGCGACGAACGCATCACGCGTATTGCAAACGACGCCGAGGCGATTAAATCGCTGATTCTTGAACGGAGAACAGCGTGAACCAAATCCGCATCAGCACTCTGCCGAACGGTCTGCGTGTCGTAAGCCGCAATATGCCGGGGCTGCACTCTGCCGCCATCGGTATCTGGGTCAACGCAGGCTGCCGGGATGAGCGGGCCGAACAGAACGGCATTGCCCATTTCCTTGAACATATGGCGTTCAAGGGCACGGCCCGCCGCAGCGCCTTGGAGATCGTCGAGTCGATCGAAAACGTGGGCGGGTATATCAACGCCTATACCTCGCGCGACGTTACCTCTTATTACGCGCGCGTATTGGCAGGGGATGTCGACCTGGCGCTGGATGTCATCTCGGACATCGTGCTGAACCCGGTCTTTGACCAGCGCGAGATCGAGGTTGAGCGGGGCGTGATCCTGCAAGAGATCGGCCAGTCGCTCGACACGCCCGATGATGTGATCTTTGACTGGCTGCAAGAGGCGGCCTATCCAGACCAGCCCATGGGGCGCACCATCCTTGGTCCGGCCGAACGCGTCAGCCATTTTGGCCGTGAGGATCTGTCGGGCTTTATTGGCGAACACTACGGGCCTGAACGGATGATCGTCGCCGCTGCAGGCGCGGTGGATCATGACCGTATCTTACGTCAGGTCGAGGCGATTTTTGGCCATCTGCCGAGCCGCGCCCTGACCCAGCGCGAACCCGCCCGCTGGCAAGGTGCCGAGGCGCGGCGTGTGCGTGACCTGGAGCAGGCCCATTTCGCGCTGGCCTTTGAGGGACCGGGCTATCAGGCGGCCGATTTCTATGCTGCGCAAATCTGGACTTCGGTGCTTGGGGGCGGAATGTCCTCGCGCCTGTTCCAGAAACTGCGCGAAGAGCGTGGGCTTTGCTATTCGATCTTTGCCCAGTCCGGTTTCCATGACGACACCGGCATGGTCACGATCTATGCCGGCACCTCGGGCGAGCAGATAGCCGATCTGGCAGAACTGACCGTCGATGAGTTAAAGCGTTCGGCCGAGGATATGACCGCCGCCGAGGTTGCGCGGGCGCGCGCCCAGCTGAAAGCCGGGTTGCTGATGGGGCTTGAAAGCCCGACCGGTCAGGCCGAGCGGATGGCGCGTTCCCTGGCGATCTGGGGCAGGGTGCCCGATCCGGCCGAGGTGGCCGAGCGGATTGATGCCGTGACGGTGGGCGATATCCGCGCCCATGCCGAGCGGCTGATCACCCATGCTCGCCCGGCGCTTGCGCTTTACGGCCCCGTCTCGGCTGCGCCGTCGCGCGAGGTGCTGGCAGAAAGGCTTGCCGCCTGATGTTCTCGCGCCGCCGTCCGCCGCGTCTGGAAACCGAGCGGATGGTGCTGCGCCTGCCGGCGCATGCCGATTTCGGACCTTGGGTGGCGCTGCGCGTCGAAAGCCGTGCCTTTCTCACCCCGTGGGAGCCGGTCTGGGCGCCTGATCATCTTAGCAAGCGCAGCTTTACCAATCGCGTCTATTGGGCGCAGCGGGCCAGCCGCAACGGCTCGGCGCTGCCACTCTTCCTGATCCGCAGGGACGGGACGCTTTTGGGTGCGATCACGCTGGACAATATCCGTCGTGGACCGGCGCAATCAGCGGCCATCGGCTATTGGATCGGCCAGCCCTTTGCCCGGCAGGGCTATATGCTTGAGGCGATTGGCGCGGTCGTGCGCTACGCATTTGGCGAGATGGATCTTAGCCGTATCGAGGCCGCTTGCCTGCCCGAGAACTCGCCCTCTCGCGGGGTGCTGGAGCGTTCGGGCTTTAAGTATGAGGGCGTTGCGCAAAGCTATCTGCAGATCAACGGGCGTTGGCGCAATCACGTGCTTTACGCCAACCTGCGCCACGACCGGCGCGGCAAGACCGAGGTGCGCTGATGCTGAACCCCGCTGATGAAGCTTTGGCCGCCTGCCTGCCCGAAGGCGTCCTGCGCGAGGTAACACCTGCCTATCTGGAAGAGCCGCGCGGCCGCTGGCAAGGCCAGGCCGGGCTGGTTGCCGCGCCCCGCAACACCGCTGAGGTCGCTGCTATTGTTCGCGCCTGTGCCGAGGCCCGCGTTGCCATTGTCCCGCGCGGTGGCGGCACCGGCCTTGTCGGGGGACAGGTCATGCCCGATGCACCGCCACCGCTGATCCTGTCGCTTGAGCGGATGACTGCGCTGCGGGCGGTGTTTCCCGAAGAAAATGTGCTGGTGGCCGAAGCAGGCATGACCCTGCAAGCCGTGCGCGACGCGGCTGAGGCAGCAGGACGGCTTTTCCCGCTATCGCTTGCCAGCCAGGGCACGGCGGCGATTGGCGGCTGCCTTGCGACCAATGCGGGGGGCGTTACTGCGCTGCGCTACGGCACGGCGCGCGCGCTGTGCCTGGGGATCGAGGCGGTGCTGCCCGATGGCTCGATCGTCCATGATCTGAAGCGGCTGCGCAAGGATAACACCGGTTACGATATCCGCGACCTTCTGATCGGGGCCGAGGGGACGCTGGGCATCATTACCGCAGCCAGTCTGAGGCTGGTGGTGCCGCCGCCGGGGATCGGCACGGCGATGCTGCAGGTCCCGTCACCCGAGGCGGCGCTGACGCTTTTGTCGCTGGCCGAGGGGCGCATGGCCGGGGGTGTGACCGCCTTTGAACTGATCGGCGGGCAGGGGCTGGCCTTTCTGGCCGAGGTTCTGCCAGAGATCCGCCAGCCCCTGCCGGGCGCTGAATGGTCAGTGCTGATCGAGGTTGGCCTGCCCGAAGGCCTTGCCCCTGAAGCGGCGCTTGAGGCTTTGCTGGTCGACGCGATGGAGCGCGGTTTGGTCACCGATGGGGTGATTGCGCAGTCTGGCGCTCAGGCGGCGGGCTTTTGGCATCTGCGCGAACATATCCCCGAGGCGAACCGCCGTATCGGCGCGGTCGCCAGCCACGACATCAGCCTGCCCCTGTCCGAAGTCGCCGGTTTCATTCGCAATGCTGGCGAGGCCCTTGCGGATGAGGGGCTGCGGATCAACTGTTTTGGCCATCTCGGTGACGGCAACCTGCATTATAATCTTTTTCCCGCGCCGGGCCGCAGCCGCGCCGATTACGACGACCGGCGCAAGGCCCTGTCGCAGCGCGTTCATCAGATGGTGGTGGATCGGGGGGGCTCATTCTCGGCCGAACATGGCGTCGGGCGGCTCAAGGTCAGCGATCTGGAACGTTGGGGCGATCCGGTGCGGCTTGCCGCGATGCGGGCGATCAAGGCGACGCTAGACCCCTTGGGGATCATGAATCCGGGGGCGGTGCTTTCAGCAGGGGCGTAAGTTTTGCCCGCAGATGCTCCAGATAGGCTGACAGCCGTGGTGGCATGAAAGGCTGTGGCAGGTAAAGCGCCTGAATATCCAGCCGGGGGCGCTGATAATCGGCCATCAGCCGTTCAAGCCGCCCTTCAGCCACGTCATGCGCCACGACAAAGCTGGGGATCAGCGCGATCCCCTCACCTGTCAACACCAGCTCGCGCACTGCCTGCGCGCTGTTTACAGTGATCTGACCGGGCAGGGGGACACTGATCACCTTGCCTTCGACCAGAAAGGCGGCACGCCCGGGGTTCTGGGCATTGCTGTCCCGGATACAGACATGATCGCGCAGCGCCTCGGGGTGGGTTGGGCGCGGGCGGCTGGCCAGATAGGCGGGACTGGCGACCACCCATGCCTCGGCCTGACCGACGCGGCGCGAGATCAGGCTGGAGTCAGGCAATTGCCCGATACGCAGCGCCAGATCAAACCCTTCGGCTGCCAGATCGACGTAACGATCACTTAGATGCAGGTCGATATTCAACGCCGGATGGGCGTGGGTGAAATCGCGGGTCAGCACGGTC
Source organism: Paracoccus sp. J56 (assembly GCF_019633685.1). Taxonomy (NCBI): domain Bacteria; kingdom Pseudomonadati; phylum Pseudomonadota; class Alphaproteobacteria; order Rhodobacterales; family Paracoccaceae; genus Paracoccus; species Paracoccus sp. J56. The sequence goes on along the minus strand of NZ_JAFL01000001.1, from coordinate 136,587 downwards.
ACGAACATCTCGCCAAAGGTGACCGGAGCGGTCACGCGCAGCCGGCCGGTCAGCGCCCCTTCCTCGGCGCTGGCCTGTCCGTCCAGCTCCTCGACGGCGGCAAGCACGCGGCGGGCTGCGGCTAGATAGCGCTCTCCGGCCGGGGTCAGCGACAGTGATCGCGTGGTGCGGTTAAGCAGCGTCACCCCCTGCTGCCCCTCCAGCGCGGCGACATATTTGCTGACCAGCTTGTTCGAAATCCCCAGCCGCGTCCCCGCCCGGGTGAATGAACCGGCATCGACCACCGCGACAAAGGCACGGATGCCGTCGATCTTGTCCATATGTGTCCCCGCTGTGGCGATAATGTTTCCATAAATATGGCCGTTTTTGCGACAATTTCCAGATGCTATCTGGGCAGCAAGGAACGTATCCAAGGAAACGCAAAAATGACCGATTTTATCCACGGCGGCGCGGCCACGGCCGAGCGCAACGCCGACATTGCCGCTTTCATCCTGCGGGTCTCGACCGGGGTCTGGTTTCTGGTTCACGGGTTGACCAAGCTGTTCGTTTTCACCCCCGCGGGCACCGCCGGCTATTTTGAATCGATCGGCCTGCCGGGCCTGCTTGGCTATCTGACCATGCTGGCCGAGATTCTGGGTGGTCTGGCGCTGATCGGCGGTATCTTCACCCGCATCATCGCGCTGGTGATGGCTGCCCTGCTGCTTGGCGCGGCGTGGTTCGGTCATGGCTCGGCCGGTTTCTCGTTCAGCAACCCGGGTGGTGGCTGGGAATATCCGGTGCTTTGGGCCATCACCATGGTCGCGCTGTCGCTGCTGGGTGATGGGGCGTGGTCGCTGGGCCGTCGCCGCTGATCCACAGGCGAAACGATCCTGCACAGGCCGGCCCTTGGGCCGGCCTTTCCTTGCATGCATGGCTGGATTGATTTGTCACTGTCGCGCTTTGTCCCTAATCATCCCGTCACGATCAGGGAGGCTGTCATGACCCAGGACTATCTTGGCCGCATTCGTCACAAGGGGCTGCTGGACCGCGTGGTCAGTGCCGAACAGGCGGCAAGCCTGATCCGTGACGGAATGGTGCTGGGCATGTCGGGCTTTACCCGCGCGGGCGAGGCTAAGGCTGTGCCCATGGCGCTGGCCGAACGCGCCAAGGCCGAGCCGCTGAAAGTGACGCTGATGACCGGTGCGTCGCTTGGCAATGACCTAGACAAGACGCTGGCCGAGGCAAAAGTCCTGTCCCGCCGCATTCCCTTTATGTCCGACCCGGGTCTGCGCCGCGCGATCAATACCGGTGAGGTCATGTATGTTGATCAGCACCTCTCGGAAACGGTCGAGCAGCTGCGTACCTGTCAGTTGCCCCCGGTCGATATCGCCATTGTCGAGGCCGTCGCGATTACCGAAAGCGGTGGCATCGTGCCCACCACTTCGGTCGGGAACTCGGCCAGTTTCGCCTTGCTTGCTGAAAAGGTGATCGTCGAGATCAACCTTAGCCAGTCCGAGGCGCTGGAGGGGCTGCATGACATCTATATCCCGACCTACCGGCCCAGCCGCACCCCGATTCCGGTCGTGACGCCCGAAAGCCGTGTCGGATTTCCCTTCATCCCGGTGCCGTCCGACCGTATCGCGGCCATCGTGATTTCGACCAAGCTTGACTCCTCTTCGACCATACATGACCCGGATGACGAGACGCGCGCCATCGCCGGTCACCTGACCGAATTTCTGAAAAACGAGGTCGCGCAATCCCGGCTGCCTGGCCACCTGCATCCGTTGCAGGCTGGTATTGGGACAATCGCGAATGCGGTCCTGCATGGGTTCATCGACAGCCCGTTCCATGATCTGACGATGTATAGCGAGGTCTTGCAGGACTCGACCTTTGACCTGATGGATGCGGGCAAGATGGTTTTTGCCTCGGGATCGTCGATCACATTGTCTGCGCCGAAATACCGTGACGTGATGGGGCGCTTCCATGAATTCAAACCCCGGCTGGTGTTGCGCCCGCAAGAGATTTCGAACCACCCCGAGGTCGTCCGCCGCCTTGGCCTGATTTGCATCAATACCGCACTTGAGTTCGACATTTATGGCAACGTGAACTCGACCCATGTAATGGGGACGCAAATGATGAATGGCATCGGTGGCTCGGGCGATTTCGCGCGCAACGCTTTCCTGTCGGTCTTTGTCACCAAATCGACGGCCAGGGGCGGGAATGTCTCATCTGTGGTGCCCATGGTCTCGCATGTCGATCATAGCGAACATGATGTGGATATTCTGGTGACCGAGCAGGGGCTTGCGGATCTGCGCGGCCTTGCACCGCGTGAACGGGTGCGGGTGATCCTGCAAAACTGCGTGGCCCCCGAATGGCGCGACGGGCTTGAGGACTATTACGCCCGGGCGCTGGCGCGCGGTGGTCATACCCCCCATGTGATCGAAGAGGCACTCAGCTGGCACGATCGCTTGCGCCGTACTGGCAGCATGAAGCCCGAATGAAAAATGCCCCGCCAGAACGGCGGGGCATTTTCTGATCGGGGCCCTGTCCCTGCTGGTTTGCAGAGGGCGATTACCTTACCAGGCCGGGATCACCGCGCCCTGATATCTCTCTTCGATGAATTTCTTCACCGCCGGGTCGTGATAGGCTTCGACCAGTTGCTTGGCCCAGGGCGCTTCTTCATCGCCTTTGCGGACCACGATGATGTTGGCATAGGGGCTGTCTGCCTTTTCCATGGCGATGGCGTCCTCATTGGGGTTCAGCCCGGCGTCCAGCGCATAGTTGGTGTTGATGATGGCGATCTCGACATCGGCCAGCGCGCGGGGCAGTTGGGCGGCGTCAAGCTCCATGAACTTCAGGTTCTTGGGGTTCTCGGTCACGTCCAGAGGCGAGGGGGTCAGGCCAGTACCGTCGGCCAGTTTGATCACGCCCTTGTCCTGCAAAAGCAGCAATGCGCGGCCGCCGTTGGTCGGGTCGTTCGGGATCGCGACCTGCGCGCCTTCGGCCAGCTCGTCCAGCGACTTCAGCTTTTCGGAATAGGCGCCCATCGGGGTGGTGATGGTCTTGCCGATCGCGACCAGATCAAAGCCGCGGTCCTTGATCTGGTTGTCCAGATAGGGCTGGTGCTGGAAGCTGTTAGCCTGCAGATCGCCATCGGCCAGCGCCTGGTTCGGCACGACGTAATCGGTGAATTCGATGATGTCGATGGTCAGGCCCTTGGCCTCGGCGATCTTGGCGACCTCTTCCATGATCTCGCCATGTTCGCCGGGGGAAACGCCGACCTTGATTTCTTCGGCCACGGCCATGGCGGCCGAAAGGGCCAGCGCCGAAGTCAGGGCGGCAAGGCGGAAAATGCGCATTGGATGTCCTTTCAGGTTATCGGCCCCGGTTGCGGGGGGCACGTTTGTCGAAACGGGAGGCGATCCATTCGCCGACGGATTGCACCAGTTGCACCAGCACGATCAGGATGATCACGACGGTCAGCATCACCTCGGGCATGAAACGCTGATAGCCGTAGCGGATGCCCAGATCGCCCAGACCTTTGCCGCCGACTGCGCCGACCATGGCCGAATAGCCAATCAGGCTGACCACGGCGAGGGTAAGCCCCAGGATGATGCCGGGCAGTGCCTCGGGGATCAGGACCTTGCGAATGATCTGGACCGGGGTTGCGCCCATGGCGCGCGCGGCCTCGATCAGGCCGGCATCGATTTCGCGGATGGCGGTCTCGATCAGGCGGGCGATAAAAGGCGCGGCGGCAATGGTCAGCGGCACGATGGAGGCAGTGGTGCCGATCGAAGTGCCGGCGATCAATTGCGTCAGCGGAGTGATCGCCACCACCAGGATGATAAAGGGGGTTGAGCGTGCGGCGTTGACGATCAGCCCCAGCAGAGAGTTCAGCCATGGCGCAGACAGCAACTCGCCCCGGCGCGAGGTGGCCAGAAACACCCCCAGCGGCAGGCCGATCAGCGTGCCGATCAGCGTGGACGTGGTCACCATGTAAAGCGTCTGCAGCGTTGCCTGCCACAGAATGGGGATCAGGTTAGCCGACATAGCCAAGCACCTCGGTCAGCAGGCCGTGTTCTTCCAGAAAGCGGCGCGATTCCTCCAGCCGCGGGGCAGGCAGGGCAACGATCAGGCTGCCAAAGGGTTTGGTCCCGATCTCTTCGATGGCTCCGGCAAGGATGTTGACGCTGACGCCCCGCTCTGAGGTCAGCCGCGCCAGCATCGGGTCAGTGGCATGGTTGCCGATAAAGGTGATCTGGACCACCGCTTCGGCTGTCGGAGAGGGCGGGGTCTCTTGCATGCGATGGGCGACAAACTGCGGTACCGCTACGCCCGTTACACCGGTCAGGAACGAGCGCGTGGTCGGATGGGCAGGTTTCGAAAAGACCTCATAGGTATCTCCGGCCTCGACGATGCGGCCGGCCTCGATCACCGCGACCTGAGTGCAGATATCGCGCACCACCGCCATTTCATGAGTGATAAGCAGGATGGTCAGACCCAGTTCACGGTTGATGCTGTGCAGCAGCTCAAGCACCTGCCGCGTCGTGTCAGGGTCCAGCGCCGAGGTCGCCTCGTCCGACAACAGGACGCGCGGCCCGGTCGCAAGCGCCCGGGCGATCCCGACCCGCTGTTTCTGCCCGCCCGAAAGTTCGGCCGGATAACGGTCGGCCTGCTCGGTCAGGCCGACGCGCTCGATCAGCTCGGTGACGCGGGGGGCGATCTTACCGCTGTCCTCGCCCGCGATCTCCAGCGGCAGGGCGATGTTCTCGGCCACAGTACGGCTGGCGAGCAGGTTGAAGTGCTGAAAGATCATGCCAACCTCGCGCCGGATGCGGCGCAGGCTGGCGGTCGAGGCCGCGCCTACATCGTGGTCGTTCACGATCACCTTGCCGGTGCTGGGGCGCTCAAGCCCATTCACCATGCGCAACAGCGTCGATTTCCCGGCCCCGGAACGGCCGATGATGCCGGTGATTGCGCCTTTCGGTACGTCCAGCCAGATGTCGTGCAGGGCCACCACTTCGCTATCGCCCTTTTGCGGATAGCGGCGCGTCACGCCCTGAAAGGAAATTGCCGGCTCTGTCATTGCCCCTGCCTTGAATGTCAGGCGAGACCTATGCCCGACACGGCCGGGTTGGCAAGGGGCAGGGACCCCCGAAAAGGGTAACGCCATTCCAAACCGGAGCTGCCGGATGGAATGGCGTTCCTGTCTGGCGAATTACGCTGCGGAAAGTGCCGAGATGATCGGGCCGAAATCGGCCGCCCTGAGGCTGGCGCCGCCGACCAGAGCACCGTTCACATGGGGAATGGCAAAGATCTCGGCCGCGTTTCCGGGTTTGACCGAGCCGCCATAGAGCAGCGCAAAATCGGTCCCGTCGGCAAAGCGGGCGGCAAGGCGGTCGCGTATCAGGGCGTGGACCTCGGCGATCTGCTCGCTGGTCGGGGTGCGGCCGGTGCCGATGGCCCAGACCGGTTCATAAGCGATAACAGTATTGGCGGCCGTCGCACCCTCGGGGATCGAGCCTGCAAGCTGGGTCGAGATTACATCCAGCGTCTCGCCCGCGTCACGCTGTGCCTCGGTCTCACCGACGCAGATCACCGCGACAAGCCCGGCCTCATAGGCTGCGACGGATTTCGCCGCGACATCAGCGTCGGCTTCGCCATGATCGGTGCGCCGCTCGGAATGGCCAAGAATGACATGGCTTGCGCCTGCGTCCCTCAGCTGGGCTGCGGCGATGTCGCCGGTATGGGCGCCCGAGGTCTTGGCGTGGCAGTCCTGACCGCCGACCGCGATCTTGCCCTCAACGCGGCCTGCCAGCGCATGGACCAGTGTCGCGGGCGGGCAGATCAGCACATCGCAGCCCGGCCGGGGGTAATCGGCCAGCAGCTGGTCGATCTCGGCCAGCGAGGCCAGGGTTCCGTTCATTTTCCAGTTTCCGGCGGCAAGTTTGCGCGGGGCCATCAGCCTCTCTCCCTTATCAGCTTCCGACAGGGGATTAGGCCGCGCGCGTCGCGCGATCAAGACGGCAGGAGGGTACGGAACACGAACCTGCGGCGAAAGGTCTAGGCTTTCGCCCGCGAACCTTCGAGCGGGGCGAAGCTTACCGATTCGCCACAGCCGCAACTGTCGGTGACATTCGGGTTACGAAACTTGAAGCCGGATTCGAGCAGGCTGGTTTCATAGTCGATCTCGGTTCCGAACAGGAACATCTGTGCGGTGGGCGCGATCATGACCCGCGCTTCGCCCTGTTCAACAACCTCATCGCCGGGCGAAGCGTTCTCGGCCAGTTCCATGGTGTATTCCATGCCTGCGCAGCCGCCCTTTTTCAGCCCGATCCTCAGGCCGCGGGCCGATTTCTGGGCCATAAGCCGGGCAATCTGGCGTTCAGCCGCCGGGGTGATGGTCACGGGGGATTTGCCGGGGATCGAGAACATCGCACATTCCTTGTTCGCTGCCATTCATTTAAGTACAAGCTTGCCGCCACTCAAGGGGCCCGGGCGCTTGACACCGGCAACAGTGCGGCTATAAGCGCCGCTTCATTGGTGTTGGTGGACCCCGCAAGGGGAACCCTGTCGGGCCCTGGATCGCAAGATGCTTGGCCAAAGGACAACGCCCTTCGAAACTGATAACACGAAGGAGATCAGCGATGACCAAACGCACCGCTGCCAAGTACAAGATCGACCGCCGCATGGGCGAAAACATCTGGGGCCGCGCCAAGTCGCCGCTTAACAAGCGCGAATACGGCCCGGGCCAGCACGGCCAGCGCCGCAAGGGCAAACTGTCGGATTTCGGCACCCAGCTGCGCGCCAAGCAGAAGCTCAAAGGCTATTACGGCGACCTGACCGAAAAGCAGTTCCGCCGCATCTATTCCGAAGCCGAGCGTGTGCGCGGCGACACCGGTGAAAACCTGATCGGCCTGCTGGAGCGCCGTCTGGACGCCGTCGTTTATCGCGCCAAATTCGTGCCGACCGTCTTTGCTGCCCGTCAGTTCGTGAACCACGGCCATGTCGAGGTGAACGGCCGCCGCGTGAACATCCCGTCGTACCGCGTCAAGGAAGGCGACGTGATCTCGGTTCGCGAGCGTTCGCGTCAGCTGACCATCGTGCTGGAGGCCGTTGGCCTGACCGAGCGTGATGTTCCGGACTATCTGGAAGTGGACCACAACAAGATGACCGCGACCTTCGTTCGCACTCCGGCTCTGGGCGACGTGCCCTATCCGGTGCAGATGGAACCGAATCTGGTCGTCGAATTCTACGCGAAAAACTGATCCTTTCCGGATCGCAGTTTTACGGGGGCCGCTCCTTTTGGGGCGGCCTTTTGCTTTTGGGCTGCTGCGATGACAAAATGAACGCAGCCGTTCACATTCCGGCCTGTGTCTGAGCAAGTGGCTTGCAGTGCGGCGGTGCTTTCGGGAAAAGCGGCGCGCAGAAAGGACATGAGGCAAGGGATGCGTTCTTTTATTCTGGCTATGGTCGGGGTGATGGGAGTGACGACGGCGGGCGCGGCGCAAGAGCGACCGGCCAAGGAAGAGCGGCTGTGGACCTGCGACACGTCGATCGCGGGCGAAAAAACCGAGATCAATTATGTCCGCGACGCCGAGTTTCATGAAAATGTCGGCCGGCTGGAAAAGAACTTTTCTGGCTGGGGGCGGATCACCTGTCCGGGCTATGTCACGCTGCGCGAGATCCTGCGGCGCAATGAGATGGGTGATGACGGCAGCTATTGTCTGCTGTGGGACAAGGAAAATGACACCTACATCGGCGCGCAAAAGGGGCCGCGCAAAGGTAACGCCCTATGCCGCAAGACCCTGTGCGAGCGGGTAAACTCGGCCCGTCAGGCCACTTTCCGTAATGCCAATGCGCTGGCCGTGGCCGGTTATGATGCGGTGACGCAGCGACCGGGCGCGACGATTCTTGCCGCGACCTCGGGGCAGATGGTCGGCACGCTTGAGGCGGCGGGCGCGGCGGCCGCGGGGCTTGCCACATCCCCGGTCGCGGTCGGCTCGCTTGTCATCGGAACGGCCGCCGCCGGTGGGGCCATGTGGTATTGTGCCGAGGAATAGGGGGCACGCAACCCGGGCCGGACAAAGGGAAAGGCCGCCCGGGGGGGCGGCCTTTCGTTATCTGTCCGGGTCCATATCTCAGGACTTGGCGAGGTTGCGCAGCACATAGTGCAGCACACCGCCGTTTTCGAGGTATTCGATCTCGACCTCGGTATCGACGCGGGCCTTCAGCTGGATGGTCTTTTCGCTGCCATCGGCATAGCGGATGGTGCAGGGAACCAGCGACAGCGGTTTGAAGTCGCCTTCTAGGCCGCCGATGGTGATGACCTCGTCGCCCTTAAGGTTCAGCGTCTTGCGGTTCTCACCCTCGGTGAACTCCAGCGGGATGACGCCCATGCCGACGAGGTTCGAGCGGTGGATGCGCTCAAAGCTTTCAGCGATGACCGCTTTGATGCCCAGCAGGTTGGTGCCTTTCGCCGCCCAGTCGCGCGACGACCCGGCGCCGTATTCCACGCCACCAAAGACGACCAGCGGCGTACCCTCGGCCTGATAGGCCATGGCGGCGTCAAAGATCGAGGTCTGCTGACCATCAGGGCCTTTGGTGTAGCCGCCTTCGACACCATCCAGCATCTCGTTGCGGATGCGGATGTTGGCAAAGGTACCGCGCATCATGACTTCGTGGTTGCCGCGGCGCGAACCGTAGCTGTTGAAATCCTTGGGCTGGACCTGACGCTCAAGCAGGTATTCCCCGGCCGGGGTGGTGGGCTTGAACGAACCTGCGGGCGAGATGTGGTCGGTCGTGATCATATCGCCCAGGATCGCGAGGACGCGCGCGCCCTCGATATTGGTGATCTGGCCCGGCTCTTTCGACATGCCGCGGAAATAGGGCGGGTTCTGGATATAGGTCGAGGTCGGCGGCCAGTCATAGGTCTCGCTGTCGGTGACCTCGACGCCCTGCCAGCGCTCGTCGCCCTTGAACACATCGGCATATTTCTTTTGGAAGGCCTCGCGGGTCACAGTCGCCTCGACCAGTTCGGCAACCTCCTGCGTGGTCGGCCAGATGTCTTTCAGATAGACATCCTTGCCTTCGGGGGTCTGGCCGATCGGGTCCTTGGTCAGGTTGATGTTGACATCACCCGCGATGGCATAGGCGACGACCAGCGGCGGCGAAGCCAGATAGTTGGCGCGCACATCGGGCGAAATCCGGCCCTCAAAGTTGCGGTTGCCCGACAGGACGGCGGTGGCGACCAGATCGTTGTCGTTGATCGCTTTCGAGATCGCCGGATCGCCCAGCGGCCCCGAGTTGCCGATACAGGTGGTGCAGCCAAAGCCCACGAGGTTGAAGCCGATGGCGTCCAGATCCTCCTGCAGGCCGGCGGCTTCAAGATATTCGGCCACAACCTGCGACCCCGGTGCGAGCGAGGTCTTAACCCAGGGCTTGCGGGTCAGGCCAAGCGCACGCGCCTTGCGGGCGACCAGACCGGCACCGATCATCACATAGGGGTTCGAGGTGTTGGTGCAGGAGGTGATGGCGGCGATTACAACCGAACCGTCGCGGATGGTGTAATCCTGACCCTCGACGGCCACGGTTTTGCGCACATCCGTGCCGTTGGTGATGACCCCGCCGCCCTCTTCGACCATCTCTTGGGCGGCGGCGGACATGTCCACACCGCGATATTCCGCAACCGTCTTGTAGAAAGCGCGTGCAGCAAGGTTCAGCGGCGTGTAGTCCTGCGGCCGTTTCGGGCCCGAGATCGCCGGAACGATGTCGGCCATGTCGAGATGCAGGGTGTCGGTATAGATGGGCTCGTAATCGGCACCGCGCCAGAAACCGTTCTGTTTGGCATAGGCCTCGACCAGCGCGATACGATCTTCGTCACGGCCCGTATTGCGCAGGTAGCGCAGCGTTTCGTTGTCGATCGGGAAGAAACCGCAGGTCGCGCCATATTCGGGCGCCATGTTGGCGATGGTGGCACGGTCGGCCAGCGGCAGGTGGTCAAGGCCGTCGCCGTAGAATTCGACGAATTTGCCGACGACGCCTTTCTTGCGCAGCATGGCCACGACTTTCAGCACCAGGTCGGTGGCGGTGGTGCCTTCCATCATCCTGCCGGTCAGCTTGAAGCCGACGACTTCGGGGATCAGCATCGAGATGGGCTGGCCCAGCATCGCGGCCTCGGCCTCGATCCCGCCGACGCCCCAGCCCAGAACGGCAAGGCCGTTGACCATGGTCGTGTGGCTGTCCGTGCCGACCAGAGTATCGGGATAGGCGACGTTCGCGCCCTGCTGGTCGGTGTCGGTCCAGACGGTCTGGGCCAGATATTCCAGGTTCACCTGGTGGCAGATACCGGTGCCGGGCGGCACAACGCGGAAGTTGTTGAACGCCTTTTGCCCCCATTTCAGGAAGGTATAGCGCTCAAGGTTGCGTTCATATTCCAGGTCAACGTTGCGCTGGAAGGCGCGGGGGTTGCCGAACTCGTCGATCATCACCGAGTGGTCGATGACCAGATCGACCGGGTTCAGCGGGTTGATCTTTTGCGCATCACCGCCCAGAGCCTTGATGCCATCGCGCATCGCGGCAAGGTCCACCACGGCCGGAACGCCGGTAAAGTCCTGCATCAGGACGCGTGCCGGACGATAGGCGATCTCACGCGGGTTCCTGCCGCCTTTTTGCGCCCATTCGGCAAAGGCTTTGATGTCCTCGACGCTGACCGTGCGGCCGCCGTCCTCAAAACGCAGCAGGTTTTCCAGCACCACCTTGAGCGAGGCGGGCAGCCTGGAAAAATCGCCAAGCCCGGCCTGTGTCGCGGCTTCGATCGAGTAATAGGCGTAGCTGTGAGAGCCCACCTGAAGCTGGCGGCGCGTCTTTGCGGTGTCTGTTCCTGTAACGATGGGCATGACTCGGCTCCCTATCCTTGCAAAAAGGTGGCTGAATGGCGGTGCTGCCTGCCATTTGCCCCTTTTCCACATGGGGATCAAGGGGGGTGCGGCAGATTTGTATGCAATTGTATGCCAATTTCTGCGCCCCGGGCGGGATGTGGGTTTTGCATCACGGTCGCGGGGTGAACACGCTGCACTAACAAAGCATTGATTTGTCGTTCCCCCATCACCCGGATTACCTGATGCGGATCGGAAGGGCCGGGAATACGGAAGAATATGGCGGCAAGGCGCATCAAGATATCAGCCCGTGGGCAGGCGTGCAGGGCAGGGGTCCTGCCGGTTCTGGCCTGCGCTGCCGTGGTTGCGCTGACCGGGCTGGGTGTCCCGGCATTCGCGCATGAGATGGGCGAAGGCCCGGCAGAAGGCGCGACTCCGGTCTGCATATTCGATACCGGCGCTGCCGATGTCGCGGCCACCCTGTCGGGTCCGGGTGCGGAACTGCCCTCCTCGGGCGAGGGGGCTGCCCCGGCAAGCACCTTTGTCGAGATCGTCGATGAGGATGGCGTTATCGGTCTGATCGAGGCCCCGAAGGGTGAGCCCGGGGTGCCGGCCGACCAGTCGTCGCCGGTGATGCCTTCGGACCCCTTTGCCGCGCCCGGCGTTTCGACCTTTGCCGAGGTGCAGCCGCGTGCGCGCATGATCGGTCCGGTCGGTCAGCCCCCGGTGGTGGTCGAGCTTTTCACCTCGCAGGGCTGTTCATCCTGCCCGCCCGCTGATGAGCTGCTGGCCGATCTGGCCGAGCGCGAGGATGTGCTGACGCTGTCTTGGCATGTCGATTACTGGGATTACCTTGGCTGGGCCGACGAGTTTGCGCGGCCTGAATTCACCCTGCGCCAGCAGGCCTATGCCCATCAGTCCGGCGAGCGTGCGATCTATACGCCCCAGATCGTCGTTGGCGGGACAGATACGCTGATCGCATTGCGCCCGGCAGAACTGGTGGGGCTTGTCCAGACCCAGATGGCATGGCCGACGCCGGTGATGGTTTCTTCAAGCCAGGGCAAAGAGGGTTACCGGATCGAGCTGACACCGCGCAGCGCGATCAAGGATCGGGTGGCGATCATTCTGGTGCGTTATGCTCCACAGCGCAGGGTGGCCATCAGGGCTGGTGAAAATCGCGGCAAGGTCGTCAACTATCGCAACGTCGTGCTGGCGGCCGAGCGGATTGCCGAGTGGGACGGCCGGGCCCCGCTGCGCCTGACCGTGCGGCAGGACGGTCAGAACAGCACCGACTTTCCCGACGACACCCGCCATGCCATTCTGGCGCAAGAGCTGGGTCGCGGCGACGCACGTATGGCCAGCGGCCCCATTCTGGCAGCCATCCGTCTGGACTAGGCGCCGCTTGCGCCGGGACCGCTTCCGGCGCAATATCGCGCCCCCAAAGCTGAGCAGGAGCCTCGCCTTGACCGAACCGCGCAAGATCAATCCCTGGCTCAAGGCCGCACTGGACCTTGGCCCGCTGGTCCTGTTCTTTGTCGTCTTCATGCGGTTTCGGGATCAGACCGTGACCTTGGCTGGGCGTGAATATTCCGGATTCATCTTTGCCACGCTGGTCTTTGTGCCGGTCCTTGTCATTTGCACGCTGGCGCTATGGCGCCTGACGGGGCGGCTGTCGCCCATGCAGATCGCCACGCTGGTTCTGGTCGTCGTCTTTGGCGGGCTGTCGATCTGGCTGAATGATCCCAGGTTCTTCAAGATGAAGCCGACGATCATCTACCTGATCTTTGCCGCGCTGCTTGGCGCAAGCCTGATCCTGCGCCGCAACTGGCTTGAGCTGGTCATGTCCGAGGCCCTGCCGATGCGTGCCGAGGGCTGGCGAATCCTGACCCTGCGTATGACGCTGTTGTTTCTGGGGCTTGCCATCGCCAATGAGGCGGTCTGGCGGCTGATGTCCGAAACGGCCTGGGTGAACTTCAAGACCTTTGGCCTGCCGGCGATCATGGTGGTGTTTTTTGTGGCCAATTCGCGGCTGTTTGAACGCCATGCCTTGCCTCGCGACAGCGAATAGCCGGCCCCGGGGCCTTGCACGGCTGGCCGGGCAGGAGTAACCCGGCATCCTGACCATCAGGAGCCAGCCATGTCCCAGGAGTCGAACAAGCCTCTGCATCCGCGCACGCGCGCTGTCCATCACGGCATTCGCCGCAGCCAGTACGGCGAGATGGCCGAGGCCCTGTTCATGACCCAGGGCTTTTCCTACGACAGCGCCGAACAGGCCGAGGCCCGTTTCATCAAGACCGCGCCGGATGAATTCATCTATGCCCGCTATGGTAACCCGACCTCGCGCATGTTCGAGGATCGGATCGCCAACCTTGAAGGTACCGAGGACGCTTTTGCCACTGCCAGCGGCATGGCGGCGGTGAACGGGGCACTGATGTGTTTTGCCAAGCCCGGCGATCATATCGTTTCGTCGCGGGCGCTTTTCGGTTCATGCCTTTATGTGCTTGATGTGCTGGTGCGTTTCGGGGTCGAGGTGACCTATGTCGATGGCACCGATCTGGAACAGTGGCGCGCGGCGATCCGGCCGACGACGCGGGCGGTATTCTTTGAATCGGTCTCGAATCCGACGCTGGAGGTGGTGGATATTGCCGGCGTGGCCGGGCTTGCCCATGCGGTCGGCGCGCTGGTCGTGGTCGATAACGTCTTTGCCACCCCGGTTTATTCGCGTGCCGTGCAGAACGGTGCCGATGTCGTGGTCTATTCGGCGACCAAACATATCGACGGCTCGGGTCGCTGTCTGGGTGGCGTGATCTGTGGAACCCGCGAGTTCGTGCGCGACGTGGCCGAACCCTATCTTAAACATACCGGCGGCGCGATCAGCCCCTTTAACGCATGGATGATGCTGAACGGGCTGACGACGATGGACCTGCGTGTTCGTGCCCAGACCGACAGCGCCTTGCGCCTTGCCTCTGCGCTTAAGGATGATGGCCGTCTGTCGCGTGTGATCTATCCCGGCCTTGCCGACCATCCGCAATATGATCTGGTCATGCGCCAGATGGGGGCGGGCGGCACCATGGTCGCCATCGACCTGGGCAGCAAAGAAGCTGCCTTTGCGGCGATGAACCGGATGCAGGTTTTCCAGATTTCGAACAACCTTGGCGATGCCAAGTCGATCGTCACCCATCCCTCGACGACGACGCATCAGCGCCTGTCCGAAGAGATGCGGGCCGAGCTGGGCATCACCCCCGGCCTTTTGCGCCTGTCGATCGGGCTTGAGGACGCGGATGATCTGATCGCGGACATCCGCCAATCCCTGGCCTGAGGGCGCTCTGGCGTCCGGAACTTGCCGGGCGCCCCCTTTCCTTTCGGGTCGCGAGCCCCCAGATTATTGCCGACCTTTAAGCGAGGACGACCATGACCGAGGCCCGCCCAATCGCCACCGAACGCGCCTATCCTGCGCTTAAGCGCGAATACCCGGCCGATTTCCGGGTCGATGACGCCTATAAGGCCAGCCTGCCGGACCTGCAGAACGGACCGGCCAGCCTGATCGTCGGGGCGCGCGCGCCGATCCAGCACGTCGGCATCTCTAACTTCCGTCTGCCGATCCGCTATATGACCCGCGAGGGCGGCGAGATCACGCTTGAAACCAGCGTTACCGGCACCGTCAGCCTTGAGGCTGATCGCAAGGGCATCAACATGAGCCGCATCATGCGCTCGTTCTATGCCCATGCTGACAAGCAGTTCTCAATGGGGGTGCTTGAGGCGGCGCTGGACGATTACAAATCCGACCTCGACAGTCTGGACGCGCGTATCATGATGCGGCTCAGCTATCCGATGCGGGTCGAGTCGCTGCGCTCGGGCCTGTCGGGCTGGCAGTATTACGACATTGCGCTGGAACTGGTCGAAAAGGCTGGCCAGCGGCTGCGGATCATGCATTTCGACTATGTCTATTCCTCGACCTGCCCCTGTTCGCTTGAGCTCAGCGAACATGCCCGGCGTATGCGCGGCCAGCTTGCGACGCCGCATTCGCAGCGTTCGGTGGCCCGGGTCTCGGTCGTCATGCAGGGCGATACCCTGTGGTTCGAAGATATGGTGACCCTGTGCCGTCGTGCCGTCGCGACCGAGACCCAGGTCATGGTCAAGCGCGAGGACGAACAGGCCTTTGCCGAGCTGAACGCCGCCAACCCGATCTTTGTCGAGGATGCGGTGCGCGCCTTTGCCGCCGAGCTGATGGCCGAGCCGCGTATCGGCGATTTCCGCGTCGTGGCCAGCCATCAGGAATCGCTGCATTCGCATGATGCGGTTTCGGTGCTGACTCAGGGCGAGACCTTCGCCCATGCCAGTCTGGACCCCGCGATCTTCGCCGGCCTCAGGGCGTAATGCTGTGGTTGTCCAGCGGAATGGCCTGTCTCCTGGCGGCCCGGCTGGCGGCAATCTGGCTTTGCCTGAGCCATCGCTATCCTGAATGGCGCCTGCGGCGGCTGGCCGAGGGGCGGTCGTCCGGTCCCCTCGCGTTCGGGATGCTGCACGCCAATCCGCTGTTCGACGGCCAGGGGTTTCTGGATTGGCACCACCCGCGCAACCGCCGCGAACGCATCCGGCTTTACGCGGTGGGTGCGGTTTTTCTCGCTCTGGCTCTTCTGGTTTTCTGGGGACTTGCCGCCGCGGTAGGCGGCATGTGAACGAAATGGGAACGACAGGCTTTCCCGAGCGCGGATGCGGGGCTATGGTGCGGGCATGAGTGATTTCGACGACTCGGACGCTTTCGAGGCCGCAGCCGCGCCGGTGCCGCTGTCCCAGCGGGCAATCGGTGCGCGGCTTGTGCCCTATCTTGACGGGCTTAACCCCGCGCAACGTGCAGCGGTCGAGGCGCTGGATGGTCCGGTCCTGCTGCTTGCCGGTGCGGGCACCGGCAAGACCCGGGCGCTGACCACGCGTATCGCGCATCTGCTGAACCTTGGCCGGGCCCGGCCGGGGCAGATCCTTGCCGTGACCTTTACCAACAAGGCCGCGCGCGAGATGAAAGAGCGCGTCGCCCGCCTTTTGGGCGAGGCGGTCGAGGGCATGCCGTGGCTTGGCACCTTTCACTCGATCAGCGTCAAGATCCTGCGCCGCCATGCCGAGCTGATCGGCGATGGTGAGCTGCATCTGAAGCCCAGCTTTACCATCCTTGATACCGACGATCAGATACGACTGCTCAGGCAGCTTATTCTGGCCGGGAATATTGATGAAAAACGCTGGCCAGCGCGTCAGCTTGCCCATTTGATCGACAGCTGGAAAAACCGCTGCCTGTCCCCGTCGCAACTGCCCAAGGGCGAGGAACGCGCCTTTGACGGCTGGGGTGGCCGGCTTTACGCGGCCTATCAGCGCCGTTTGCTGGAGTTGAACGCCACCGATTTCGGCGACCTGCTGATGCATTGCGTACATCTGTTCCAGGCCCATCCTGATGTGCTGAGATCCTGGCAGGATCGGTTCCGTTATATCCTCGTTGACGAATATCAGGATACCAACGTCGCCCAGTATATGTGGCTGCGGCTTTTGGCGTCTGCTCATCGCAATATCTGCTGCGTTGGCGATGATGACCAGTCGATCTATGGCTGGCGCGGGGCCGAGGTTGGTAACATTCTGCGCTTTGAGAGTGATTTTCCCGGTGCGCAGGTGATCCGGCTTGAGCAGAACTATCGCTCGACCCCGCATATTCTTGCCGCGGCTTCGGGGCTGATTGCGGCGAACCGTGGCCGGCTTGGCAAGACGCTGTGGACCGAGGTCGAGGGGGGCGAAAAGGTCCGCCTGATCGGTCATTGGGACAGCGAGGCCGAGGCACGCTGGATCGGGGAAGAGATTGAGGCTTTCCACGGCGGGCATCGTGCGGCACTCGGTCGGCGCAATCTGAACGACATTGCCATCCTCGTACGGGCCAGCCATCAGATGCGGGCGTTCGAGGACCGTTTCATGACCATCGGTTTGCCCTATCGGGTGATCGGTGGTCCGCGCTTTTATGAGCGGGCCGAGATTCGCGATGCCATGGCCTACTTCCGGCTCGCGGTCAGCCCTGCCGATGATTTGGCGTTTGAGCGGATTGTGAACGTTCCCAAACGTGGTCTGGGCGAGAAAGCCGTTCAGACCATTCAGCGCGAGGCGCGCGAGCGGAATTTGTCGCTGCTGGAGGGTGCGGTTTCGACGGTTGCGACCGGCGCTCTTGGCGGCAAGGGTGCGGCGGCGTTGCGTCAGTTCACCGAGGCGATGGGCCGCTGGCATGCCGATGCGCTGGACAGTCGCGTCAGTCATGTCGAACTGGCCGAGCGGATTCTGGACGAATCCGGCTATACCGCCATGTGGCAGAACGACAAGTCGCCCGATGCTCCGGGTCGTCTCGACAACCTCAAGGAACTGGTCAAGGCTCTGGAAGAGTTTGAAAATCTTCAGGGTTTCCTTGAGCATGTCGCGCTGGTCATGGACAACGACTCTGGCGAGCAGACCGATGAGGTCAGTATCATGACCCTGCATGCGGCCAAGGGTCTGGAATATCCCATCGTCTTTTTGCCGGGGTGGGAGGACGGCCTGTTTCCCAGTCAGCGCAGCATGGATGAAAGCGGGCTGAAGGGGCTCGAGGAAGAGCGGCGGCTTGCCTATGTCGGGATCACTCGTGGGCGTGAGCTGGTGACGATCAGCTTTGCCGGCAACCGTCGCATGTATGGGCAATGGCAATCCAGCCTGCCGTCGCGCTTTATCGACGAACTGCCCGAGGATCACGTTGAGGTGCTGACGCCGCCCGGCCTTTACGGTGGTGGTTATGGCGCGGCGGCGCAGCCCTTTGCGCCCTCGGCTATCCATGAGCGTGCGGCGCAGAGCGATGTCTACAACTCTCCGGGCTGGAAGCGCATGCAGCAGCGCAGCGCCGAACGCGCGCAGCCTGTTCATCGCACCCCGGTCGTGATTGATGCCGAACCTGCGGCGCGGTTTTCGGTCGGGGATCGGGTGTTCCATCAGAAGTTCGGCAATGGCACGATCATGGGCATTGCCGAGGATACGCTGACCGTCGAATTCGCCACCGGTTTCAAGACGATCAAGGCGGGCTATGTGCAGCCCGCCTCGCAGGCCGGTTCGGGTGGTGCGATGGACGACGTGCCGTTTTAAAGCGCGGCGCGCACCACCTCGGCCAGTGTCGCGGTCGGTCGGCCTATCAGGCCGGTCAGGGTGCGGCTGTCGTCAAAAAGCGCACCCTCCGCAGCTTTGGCGTCCCAGTCGGCGATGGCGGCGGCCAACCCTTCCGGCAGGCCGGCACCCGTTAGCGCGGCGGCATAATCGTTCTGCGACAGGTTTTTATAGGGAATGGTCCGACCGGTTTGGGCAGAAAGCTCGGCTGCGAGTTCCGCCAGCGTCCAGCCATTGTCACCGGCAAGTTCATAGACCTTACCAAGATGGCCTTCACCCGTGACCACTTTGGCGGCGGCCTCGGCATAATCTGCGCGCGCGGCGGCCGAGATCCGGCCCTCGCCGGCAGCACCGATCAACGCGCCATGTTCCAGCGCAGCCGGGAATGCGCCGGTGTAGTTCTCGGCATACCAGCCATTGCGCAGGATCGTATGGGGAAGGCCCGATTCGGAGAGCAGCTTTTCAGTCACGACATGTTCATCGGCAAGGGACAGGGGCGTGCGGTCGGCGTGCAGCAGGCTGGTATAGACGATCTGGCTGATGCCGGCGGCCTGGGCAGCCTCGATCACGGCGCGGTGCTGGACAGCGCGTTTGCCGACCTCGCTTGCCGAGATAAACACCAGTCGATCCACGCCAGCCAGCGCGGTGGTCAGCGTCTCGGGGCGGTCATAATCAAAGGCGCGGGTCTCGACGCCCAGATCGACGGCCTTTCCGGGGTTGCGGGCCAGCGCGACGACTTCATTTGCGGGCAGCAGTTCTTTCAGACGGGCGGTGATCAGGCGGCCAAGCTGGCCGGTGGCTCCGGTAACGGCGATGGTCATGTCATTTCCTTTCGCAAATGCTTGTGCAGCGAGAGGTAAAAGCATTACTATTAAAAAGTAAGTACTGACGGAGATGTTAGTGTGAAAAATTCTGAAACCGGTTGCCGGGGGAATCTGATGGCCGCGGAATGCCCGTCGCGCGATGTCTTGCGGCGGCTGACCGGGCGCTGGGGGATGCTGGTCCTGCGCGTGCTCTCTGACGGGCCGCAGCGGTTTTCCGGCCTGCGGCGGCAGATTGGCGGTATCAGCGAGCGGATGTTGGCCCAGACTTTGCAGGGGCTGGAGGCCGACGGCATGGTGCTGCGCCGCGATTTCCAGACTGTGCCGCCACATGTGGAATATGCGCTGACGCCTTTGGGGCATGAGGCAGCGACGCGCGTCGATACGCTGCTTGGCTGGATCGAGGACACATTGCCCCAGATTGCGCAGGGTTGGGCACAGGCTTGACCCGGCCTTTGCGCGGGCCTATCTGGACCTTGCGCGGATGGCCGGATGACCGCGGCGGCAACGTCGAGGAAAGTCCGGACTCCATGAAGGTGCGGTGCCGGGTAACGCCCGGCGGGGGCAACCCCAGGGAAAGCGCCACAGAGAAGAGACCGCCCATGCACGCATGGGTAAGGGTGAAACGGTGGGGTAAGAGCCCACCGCGGGGCTGGCAACAGTCCTGGCATGGCAAGCCCCACCGGGAGCAATGCCGAATAGGGACCGCGCGTCGCAAGACAGGGCTGCCTTCGCCCCAGCAGGTCCGGGTTGGCAGCTAGATCCCGTCAGTAATGGCGGGACCAGATGAATGGTCATCAAAGGGGGTAACCCCGGAACAAAATCCGGCTTACAGGCCATCCGCGCATATCTGACCCTTTTGCCTTGCAGATCGGCCTGAAATCAGGTGATTCCCGGTTGACTTCGCCTGCTGTGCCGCTAAAAGGCGGGCTCCAAGAGAATTCCACGGGGTTCGCGCCATGCGTCTTGCCCCGCAGCAGGAGCGAAACAGATGGCGAAGCCGACGACGATCAAGATCCGTCTGAACTCGACGGCCGGGACCGGGCATTTCTATGTCACCAAGAAAAACGCCCGCACGATGACCGAAAAGATGTCGGTCACCAAATACGACCCGGTCGTGCGCAAGCATGTCGAGTACAAAGAAGGCAAGATCAAGTAAGATCTTCCTTTACGGAACTTTTCTGAAACCGCGTCCCTTCGGGGGCGCGGTTTCCTTTTATGGCCGTGATTTCCCGCCCTTGGGCGCGGCTTAATGAAAGTCGCGCGATTTCGGCAGGATGCGCACCTTGCGCGGATGGCTGGGCCGGGGCTGGGGCAGCGTGGCGGGGGCCTCTCCGGCCAGGCGCAACAGCGCGTCCGAACGGTCCCCCAGCCAATGGGCGATGACATGGGTCACGCCATCGGCGCGCTGAAGCTGGCCGCGGATTTCCAATAGGCGGGCGCTCATCGCTACTTTGCGGAACTGGCCAAAGGTCTTTGCCCAGATCACCAGATTGGCGACGCCGGTTTCATCTTCCAGCGTGATGAAACAGGTGCCATTGGCGCTGCCCGGGCGCTGGCGGACCAGCACGATTCCGGCCATGCGCAGCCATGCCCGGTTCGGCAGCCGTGCCAGAGCGGCGGCGGGCGTATAACCCTGATCGGTCAGGCTGCGGCGCAGAAAGGCCATGGGATGGGCTTTCAACGACAGGCGCAGCGTCTGGTAATCGGCGGTGACCTGTTCACACAGCGGCATGGCAGGCAGAGAGATTGCAGGTTCGGCCCCTTCGTCCCGGCGGCCAAAAAGCGGCAGCTCTGGCGCATCGCGCAACGCCCGCGCCTGCCACAGCCCCGCCCTGCGGTCGAGGTTCAAAGAGCGTAGCGCATCGGCGGTCGCGACCTGACGGATCGTCCGGGTATCAAGGTCGGCGCGGCGTTTCAGATCGGCCAGATCAGTATAGGGGCCGCCGCGGCGCGCCTGCACGATACGCTCGGCCGGGGCTCTGGCCAGTCCGTCGATCTGGCGCAGGCCAAGGCGCAGGGCAAAGGCACTATCGCAGGGCTCCAGCGTATTGTCCCATTCACTGATATTCACATCGACCGGCAGCACCGTCACACCATGTTCGCGTGCGTCGCGCACAATCTGCGCCGGGCCATAAAACCCCATGGGCTGGCTGTTGAGCAGTGCGGCAGCAAAGGCCTCCGGGTGATGGCATTTCAGCCAGGCCGAGACATAGGCCAGATGGGCAAAGGCTGCCGCATGGCTTTCCGGAAAGCCGTAATCGCCGAATCCCCTGATCTGGTTAAAGCACCGTTCGGCGAATTCGCGGTCATAGCCGCGCGCGACCATCTTTTCGACCATGCGGTCCTGTAGCTGCCCGATCGTCCCGCGCGAACGGAATGTCGCCATGGCCTTGCGCAGCTTATCAACCTCGGCGGGGGAGAACTGCGCTGCGACCATGGCAATCTTCATCGCCTGTTCCTGAAAGATCGGCACGCCCTTGGTGCGTGACAGGATGTTTTTCAGCTCATCGGGATCGCCGTCGCGGGGGCCGGGATATTCGACATCCTCCTGCCCGCTGCGACGCCGCAGATACGGATGGACCATATTGCCCTGAATCGGGCCTGGCCGGACGATGGCGACCTGAATGACCAGATCATAAAACGTCCTGGGCTTCAGTCGCGGCAGCATTGCCATCTGTGCGCGGCTTTCGACCTGAAAGGTGCCAATGCTGTCACCTCTTTGCAGCATCTCATAGGTAGGTTGATCGTCATGGTCGAAATCCGAAAGCGTCAGGGTCTTGCCATGATGCGCCCTGATCAGGGCAAAGCATTTGCGGATGCAGGTCAGCATCCCCAGCGCCAGCACATCGACCTTAAGGATGCCAAGCTCATCAATGTCGTCCTTGTCCCATTCGATAAAGCTGCGATCCGGCATGGCGGCATTGCCGATGGGCACGGTTTCGGACAGGGGCCCCTCGGTCAGCACAAAGCCCCCGACATGCTGGGACAGGTGGCGAGGCATACCGATCATTTCATCTGCCAGCCGGACCGTCCGGCGCAGGACTGGGTCGTGCAGATCAAGCCCCGCCTGATCGGTCGAGGCTGCGCTCATATCCTTGCCCCAGCTGCCCCAGACGGTATTGGCCAGTGCCGAGGTCACATCCTCGGACAGGCCCATGACCTTGCCAACCTCGCGTATGGCGCTGCGGGGGCGGTAATGGATCACCGTGGCGCATAGCCCGGCACGGTCGCGGCCATGGCGCTGATAGATGTGCTGGATGATCTCTTCGCGCCGCTCATGCTCGAAATCGACGTCGATATCGGGCGGCTCGGTGCGGGTCTCGCTGATGAAACGCTCAAACAACAGCTCATGCCGGGCCGGATCGACCGGAGTGATGCCAAGCACGAAACAGACCGCTGAATTCGCTGCCGATCCGCGCCCCTGATACAGAATACCCTGCGCCTTGGCGTAGCGGATGATGTCGTGAATGGTCAGGAAATATTGCGCGATGTTTTTCTTGCCGATCACGGCCAGTTCCTTGACCAGAGTCGCGCGAACCTTTTCGGGCACACCTTCGGGATAGCGCCAGGCCGCGCCTTGCCAGGTCAGGTTTTCAAGATGCTCTTGCGGGGTAAGACCGGGAGGCACGCTTTCGCGCGGGTATTCATATTGCAGTTCGTCCAGCGAAAAGGTGCAGCTTTCGGCGATCTCGCGCGTCGCGCGGATGGCGTGCGGCCAGTCCGAGAACAGCCGCACCATTGCGGCCGGGCTCTTCAGGTGCCGCTCGGCGTTTTGGGCAAGCAGCAGGCCCGCGCGGTCGATGGTGGTGCCCTCGCGGATGCAGGTCATGACATCCTGCAGCGGACGCCGCTCGGGCGCGTGGTAATGGACATCGTTCACCGCGACGATTGACAGGCCAGCTGCCCGCGCTGCCCGGTCAAGGCGGTTGATACGGGACCGGTCGTCGCCGCGATACAGCCAGCTTGCCGCGACATGGGACAGCTGCGGCAGGCGTTCGGCAAGCCGGGGCAGGGACGTCAGGTCATTGCCCGGCAGCCAGATCAGGCGCATGCCTTGGGCGTGGCTGGCAAGATCGTCAAGGTTCAGATCACAGCGACCCTTTCCTTGCCAGTGCCCGTCAAGATCATGCCGTCGTCCCTTGGTGATCAGTGACGCAAGGCGGCCGTAAGCTGCGCGGTCGGTCGGATAGGCCAGAAAGGCGCTGCCATCGGCCAATACGATCCGCGCCCCGATTACCGGACGCAGGTGCAATTGTTTTGCCGCCGCATGCAGGCGTACCACTCCGGCAAGGCTGTTCAGATCGGCTATCCCCAGCGCGTCATAGCCCAGATGACAGGCCGTCAGCGCCAGTTCATGGGGATGCGAGGCACCATGCAGAAAGCTAAAGGCACTGGTCACCGCCAGTTCGATGTAATCAGAGGGCGGGTTCGGGCGCTTGACCTCGGGCAGCGGGATCTGGGGACGGGCGTGATGTTCGGGCATCAGGCAAAAATCCCGTGCAGGAACCATCGCGGAGCGCCGCCACGGCCGTCATGGATGAGCCCCTCGCGATAGATCCACAGGCGCAGGCCAGTGTCATCCTCGATGCGGAAATAGTCGCGCAGCCGGGTGCCGGGACGGTCGCGCCACCACTCCGGCGCGATCCTTTCGGGTCCGGCATGGCGGGCGACGCGCAGGGTCTGGCGGCGCCAGATGAATTGCGCGGGCGGCCCCTCGGGAATGACGTAGAGGACGCGGATTTCCTCGGCTGGAGACAAGAGCCGGATCGGCCGGTCCGCGCGTGCAGGCGGGGCGGGAATGGCTGCAAGCGGCGGGCCGGGGATTTCGGCCCGTTCGGGGATGTGGCTTTCGTGTGGCAAGGGGCGGCTGATTGCGGTTGGGCCAAAGCGAGCCGCCAGCCTGTCCACCAGCCGCGCGAGTGCAAGGCCCGAAGGCGCGGCACCATCAAGGCCGGGCTGGGCGGCGGTCAGCGGCTCGACCGCCTCGGCGGCAAGGCGGATCAGGTCGAAACCATAGCCGGGGTCCAGCCGCTCTGACCGGCCGTCAAAAAGGCGCAGCAGATGCGCGGCTTCGCGCGTGGGGGCGGCCATCGAGACACGGATATCGCGCCGTTCACCATCAATGCGAAATACTGAAAGGCACAGCCGCCGACAGCCGCGATCCGCCGCCGCAAGCTGCGCACAAAGCCGTTCAAGCAGTTCCGGCAACCAGTCCGAAGGGTCGACGACCGGTTCGGCCAGCCGCGCCTCGGCGGCGAACTCTGGCGCGGGTTCGGGCGCACCCAGCGGCTCGGCCGCGCGTCCCAGCGCCTGATCCAGCCGGATCAGCGGGTTGTCCTGCGCGCCTGCGCGGGCAAAGCGGCGCATCAGCGACAGGCGCGGGATAGCCGCCAGATCACCGATGGTCTTTAGCCCAAGCCGCCGTAACAACAGCTGCGTTTCATCCGACAGTCGCAGCCCGGCGACCGGCAGGGGTGCCAGCGCCGGCAGAGGGTCAGTGCAAATCGCACGTTCTGGACCAAAGCGAGCCAGCGCCCATGCCGTGCCGCGCGTGGGTGCCAGCGCCAGCTTTGCTGTCAGCCCTGCGCGGGCAAAATGCGCCTGTATACGGGCCAGCATTGCGGCCTCGCCCCCGAACAGATGGGCGGTGCCTGTGGTGTCGATAAGGATGCCGTCATCACCGTCCGGCGTGCTCCACGGTCCCCAGCGCCTCGCCCAAAAGGCAAGCCGTGCCAGCCTTGCCGCATCCTGTTCAGGTTCGGCCTGCTCAATGCGCAGCGCGGGGCAGATGGCGCGGCTGTCCACAGCGCGGGCCCCGATGCGAGCTCCGGCCTCTTCGGCGGCGCGGTTCACTGCATGAATGACAGGGCCATGCGTGCCGGGAACCGAAAGCGCCAGCGGGACTGTCTCGGGCCAGTCGTCACCCCGCTTTGCGGCGCGGCTCAGCCAGCTTTCGATCGCCAGCCGGGGCAGAGAAATCGAGACGATCCGCCGCCCGGTCATGGCGCACCAGCCAGGTCGAGGGGGGCTGACCACGCGCCCGGAACAGCTCGGCCAGCCACAGCGGATCGCCGGGCGCATACGGGTCGTCGGGATCGGTGGCCGAGGGCAGGGGTGCCAGCCGCCAGCGCATCCGCGCTGCGCTGGCCTCGGGGCGCGCGGCATGACGGATCAGCCAGCAGGGCAGTCCCGCCGCCTCGGCCCGCAGCGCCAGCCGTCGGCTGGCGGTAAAGCTTAGCGCCGGGGCATGGCCATGAATCTCGCCCACCACGGCCGCAAGCGCCCGGCTTTGCAGCCCGTCTTCCAGCGCGGCCAGCACATCGGCAGGGCGCGTCAGGTCCAGCCTTAACAAGTCGCGGCCCATACCGGGCAGGAAGGGTGCGCCGAATTCGGTCCGGCTCAGCCGGTCTTGCACCCAAAGCACCAGCCCTGGCGGCAGTGTGGCCAGCACGAATCCCGGTGCAGCCCCGGTCAGGGGGCGGGTGCCAAAGGCTTCGGACAGGATTGGTGCGGTCAGAGAGGGCACCACGGGGACTGGCGCCCGTCCGAAAGGCGCCACCCCGATAGGGAAAGGGCGTGCGGACATGGTTTAGCCATATGTTTCTGTTTTGTTCTTAGCGCGCGCCCCGCAGATTCGTCAATCGCGAGAAAACAGGATCGCCCCCTTGTGAAAGCGGCCTGTCGTTGGCTGACGTGACCGGCACTGATCTTCTGGACCAGCGCACGATGGCGCTGGCTGCCCTGCGCCAACTTCGCCATGCGTTGCTGCCACCAGCCTACGGCTTCCGCACGCGTAACGTCTGCTTAGCCTTGTCGGGCAGCGTATCTTTGCTGTCGACGACAAAAGCGCGGCGGAAACGTTCAGGGCGACGACCCAAGCAAGAGGTCATGCAAATGTCACGCAGTCGCGTAACCTGGCCCGTATCGCCGGTTGTGCTTCATACTGGCGGACGGATATACGGTGAACGGTCTATGAAGCTCTACCTGAGCAGCCACGTCACCCCCACGGGGGCCATCAAGACCACAGCCACCCCAGCATACTATGGGCGGGACGATGACACCAAGGGCTGCGGCGTCAGCAACCAGCGCAACAACGAGCTGAGTGATCGCCAAGAAGATTCTAGAGGCAGTGGACCGGCTTGAGCACCAGCGCGGGGTGGACATGACCGGCCCGGAACTGAAGATGCTGCCCCGCAAGATGGAAAACTACAACAAGGCGCAGTGCGACCGGATCAAGGTTCAGGCCGCCCTCGCAGGCGCAAAACTGAAAGGCAGACCAACGGCCTAAGCGCATGACAGCTAGTGGGTAGCTATGACCCGGACTTGCGCAAATTACGCTACAATTTCAATAGAATACATTGAAAAATGGCAGCCCGTAGGGGAGTCGAACCCCTCTTTTCAGGTTGAAAACCTGACGTCCTAACCGATAGACGAACGGGCCACTTTCTTGTTCCACCGGGCGCTGCCCTGCGGTGTGGGGCGGTATTTAGGTCCTCTGTCCCAAGGCTGCAAGCGGAAAAATCGTCTGGCTGCAAAGTTTTTCTGCCAGACACTTGCCGGGCTCACTCGACCGGTGCAGCATCATCAAGGCGCAGCCGCACGCGTTCACGCCCGCCCCATTGCGACAGCTCAAGCTTGCCCGCCAGATGAAAGCGTCGCCCCTTGGCACCCAAAAGCGCGGGACCCAGAGGGCCGCTCATCGCACCCCAACCGACGGCTTCCAGAACCGGACTGCCGGGGCTGCGGAAACGCAGGCGTAAATGGCTGTCGCCCATGGTTGCGGCGCTGTCGATCAGCTGCGCGGCAAAGGCAAAGCGTGGCGCTGGTGCCGCCTGACCAAAGGGGCCGGCCCGTTCCAGCATCTGCATCAGCTCGATGGTCGCGCCGGCAGGGTCCAAAAGGCCCGAGATGCGCAGTTCACCCGCGCCGGGGCGGTCAGACATCTCTCGTGCCAAAAGCTGCGAAAGCCGCTCCATAGCGGCGGGGATCTTTGCCTCTTCGACCGTCAGGCCCGCCGCCATCGCATGACCACCACCTTTAAGCAGCAGCCCCTCGGCCGTAAGGCGCTGAATGGCGCGGCCCAGATCTACGCCGGGCACGGATCGTGCCGAGCCTTTGCCGATGCCATTTTCAATCCCGACCACCACCGAGGGCAGGCCGGTCGCCTCTTTCACCCGCGCGGCGACAATGCCGACAACGCCGGGATGCCAGCCTTCGCCTGCCGCCCAGGCGACACAGCCCGTATCGCCAGTAGCCTGAGCACGCGCCTCGACCTGGGCCAATGCTTCGTCACGTACCGCAGATTCGATGGCGCGGCGGTCGCGGTTCAGCGCGTCCAGCTCGGCCGCCAGCCGTCCGGCCTGTCGGCTATCGGTGCAGGATAGGCAGAGCGCGCCCAGATCGGCCTTGCCGACCCGGCCACCGGCATTGATGCGCGGTCCCAGCAGAAAGCCGAGGTGAAAGGTATTCGGTGCCGAATCAAGCCGCGCTGCATCAGACAGCGCCACAAGGCCCGGTCGTTCGCGCCGCGCCATGATCAGCAGCCCCTGTCGGACAAAGGCACGGTTCACCCCAATCAAGGGCGCCACATCCGCGACCGTCGCCAGCGCCACCAGATCCAGCATGGGAATCAGGTCGGGCTGGGGATGACCACCCTGACGCAGCAGGCTATTGCAGCGCACCAGTGCCAGAAACACCACACCTGCGGCGCAAAGATGGCCAAGGCTGCCGTCCTCATCGGCGCGATTCGGGTTCACCACAGCCAGAACGGGGGGCAGGGTCTCCCCTCCCTGGTGGTGGTCCAGCACGATGACATCGCAGCTGGCTGCCGCCAGAGCCTCATGACTAAGCGTGCCGCAATCGACGCAGATAATCAGGTCGTGATCGCGCGACAGCGCCGCGATGGCGGGGGCGTTTGGTCCATAGCCTTCGTCGATACGGTCCGGGATATATAGGCTTGCATCGCGTCCCTGCCGACGTAGCCAGTCAAGAAGCAGTGCTGCTGAGGCGCCCCCGTCCACGTCGTAATCGGCAAATATAGCAATGCGCTGCTTACTCAGAACCGCCGCCACCAACCGGTCGGCTGCCTTGTCCATGTCGCGCAGTTGCGAGGGGTCGGGCAGCAGATCACGCAGCTTGGGATCAAGATAAAGCGGCGCTTCATTTGCGGGCACACCGCGAGCAGCCAGGATCCGGCAGACGGGCAGGGGCAGGCGGCTGTCCTGCGCCAGTGCTTCGGCAGTGCGCTCCAGCGCAGCCTCGGGGCCACGCCACAGCCGGCCGGTCAAAGAAGAGGTGACGGAAAGAAAGGCGGTCATGTGGGCTTCATCCCCCATGACCGCCTGCTGTTCAACCCTGTCCCGTGCTTAGCGGATCGGATTGCGATAGATCATGCGCCGCACCGAGCCGGTTTTCGAACGCATGAGAATGGTTTCGGTCTGCAGATAATGCGGCTCACGCTTCACGCCGGCCACGATCGAGCCGTTGGTGACGCCGGTCGCGGCAAAGATCACATCGGCGGTCACCATCTCATCGCGCGAATAAATACGGTCAAGATCGGTGATGCCGGCCTTGGCGGCGCGGGCCTTTTCATCCTCGTTGCGGAACAACAGCTTGCCCCACATCTGCCCGCCCATGCATTTCAGCGCCGAGGCAGCCAGAACTCCTTCGGGCGCGCCGCCCGAACCCATATACATGTCGATGCCGGTCAGTTCGGCCTCGGCGCAATGGATCACACCGGCAACATCGCCATCGGTGATCAGGCGGATGGCCGCCCCGGTCGAGCGGACTTCGGCGATCAGATTCTCATGGCGCGGACGCTCAAGGATGCAGACGGTGATATCGCCGTCCTTGACGCCACGGGACTTGGCCAGCGCGCGCACTCGCTCGGCCGGGGACATGTCGAGGCTGACGATATCCTTGGGATAGCCCGGCCCGATGGCCAGCTTTTCCATGTAAACGTCGGGCGCATGCAACAGGGTGCCGCGCGGCGCCATGGCGATCACGGTCAGGGCGTTCGGCATGTCCTTGGCGGTCAGCGTGGTGCCCTCCAGCGGGTCCAGCGCGATATCCACTTCGGGCCCCTGACCCGAGCCGACCTCTTCGCCGATAAACAGCATCGGGGCCTCGTCCCGCTCGCCTTCGCCGATAACGACGACGCCCTTGATGTCCAGCATGTTCAGCTGTTCGCGCATCGCATTCACGGCGGCCTGGTCGGCTGCCTTCTCGTCACCGCGGCCGATCAGCCGCGCCGAGGCATGGGCGGCCGCCTCGCTGACGCGGGCAAGGCCAAGCGACAGCATGCGATCGTTGAAATCCTTGGGCGAGCTCATCCGAAAATTCCTTGTGATTTCTGCTTTTCGGGGCTTCTACGCCCCGGCTCCGGAACGGGCAAGCCTGCGTGCGCTAACGGGTCAGTTTTCCGCCAGTTCCAGCGCCAAAGCGTGAATACGCGGCACAATATCGCCCAGGGTGCGATGCACCAGCCGGTGACGTGCGACATGGTTCAGCCCGGCGAATTGCGGGCTTGCCATGCGGATGCGGAAATGGGTCTCTCCGCCCTCGCGCCAGCCGCCATGGCCGCGATGGCTTTCGCTTTCGTCAATGATTTCCAGACGCGAGGGCTCCAGCGCGGCCAGTCTTTTGTGCATTTCTTTGGCGATCATTCGCTTGCCCCCCTTTCATGTCCTGCGAAATAGCCTAAACTGCCTGTCCCGTTCAGGACAAGGCAGGCAAATGAGCAACAGCGACCCGTTCGGATTCGATATTTCCGCAGCTGCGGACAAAAAGCGCCGGGCAAAGGGCCGGCGTGGCATGTCGGGTGCGTTCGAGACCTCGACCCGGCGGTGCGACAAGGCCGGCTGCACCGAGCCGGGCCAGTATCGTGCACCCAAATCGCCGCGTGCACTTGATGATTACTACTGGTTCTGCAAGGAACACGTCCGCGAATACAACCTGAACTGGAATTATTTCCAAGGTCAGTCCGAGGCCGAATTCCAGGAGTTTCTGGACAATGCCACGGTGTGGGAGCGTCCGACCAAACCCTTTGGCCGCGCCACGCAAGAACGTAAATGGGCGCGTCACGGCATTGACGACCCGCTCGAGATTCTGGGCGCGAACGGCACCAATCCCGAAGTCCGCACCCAGACGGCCCGTAAACTGCCGCCGACAGAACGCCGCGCCCTTGAAATCCTTGAGGCCAAGGAAACCTGGACCCGCGGAGAAATCCGCAAGCAATACAAATCCCTGGTCAAGGATCTTCATCCTGATATGAACGGTGGTGACCGCTCAGACGAAGAACGCTTGCAAGAGGTGGTCTGGGCCTGGGACCAGATCAAGGACAGCCGCAGCTTCAAGGACTGACCGAAAAAAGCCAAGGGCAACCCACCCTTGGCTTCTTTCGTGTCCAAATATCCTGGGGGAGCGCGGAACGCGCGGGGGCAAAGCCCCCCATTGCCTTACAATTCCCGCCTGATGGCCTCAGCCAGATCCGTCCGCTCCCACGAGAATCCACCATCAGCTTCCGGCGCCCGGCCAAAGTGGCCATAGGCAGCGGTGCGGCGATAGATCGGGCGGCACAGATCCAGATGCTCGCGGATCCCGCGCGGTGTCAGATCCATGGCGCGTGAGATGGCGCGTTCGATCTCGGCCTCGGGGATTTCGCTGGTCCCGAAAGTATCGGCATAGATCGACAGCGGCTTTGCCACGCCGATGGCATAGGACAGCTGGATGGTGCAGCGCTTTGCCAGCCCCGCGGCGACCACGTTCTTGGCCAGATAGCGTGCGGCATAGGCGGCCGAGCGGTCGACCTTGGTCGGGTCCTTGCCCGAGAAAGCACCGCCACCATGCGGGGCGGCGCCGCCATAGGTGTCGACGATAATCTTGCGCCCGGTCAGACCTGCGTCGCCGTCCGGCCCGCCGATGACGAAAGTCCCGGTCGGGTTCACCCACCATTCTGTCCGCTCAGTCAGCCATTCCGAGGGCAATACCTCGCGGATATAGGGTTCAACGATGGCGCGGATATCATCCGAGGTCTGGGCCTCATCCTTGTGCTGATGCGACAGCACAAGGCTGGTGATCTCGACCGGTTTGCCGTTTTCGTAACGCAGGCTCAGCTGGGACTTCGCGTCTGGCCCCAGCATCGGCTCGGCGCCCGATCTGCGGGCCTCGGCCAGACGACGCAGGATCGCATGCGCATATTGAATCGGCGCGGGCATCAACTCGGGGGTTTCATCGACGGCATAGCCGAACATGATACCCTGATCGCCGGCACCGTCGCGGTCCACGCCCTGACTGATATGGGCCGACTGTTCGTGCAGGTAATTGTGCACATGGCAGGTGTTCCAATGGAACTTTTCCTGTTCATAGCCAATATCGCGGATCGTATCACGGGCGATCTGACTGATGTGCCCCATGTATTCGCCAAGCTTCTTTTTATCGCTCAGCCCGATCTCTCCGCCGATGACCACGGTTCCGGTGGTGGCAAAAGCCTCACATGCGACGCGCGCGGCCGGATCCTCGGCCAGCAGCGCGTCAAGCACCGCATCCGAGATCTGATCGCATAACTTGTCGGGATGGCCCTCGGACACCGATTCCGAGGTGAACACATAGTTCTGTCTGGCCATGAAATTGCTCCGTTAAAATGACGCCGTCACGCCAGGAAGCCGTTGTGACGGTCAAGACGAAGCGTTAGAGGACGGACCCCTTGCCGTCAACAGCGCAGCGAGGCCCGCCCACGTCGCAGGCAAAACAAAAGCACTGCCAGCGTCACTGCCACCGCCGGCCCGTCACCCCAGCGTGACCAAGGGGTCGGGGGCAGCGCGCCGGGCAGGGGTGCGTCAATCCGCCCGGTAAGGTTCAGTCCCAGACTGGCCCGGATCCCGCCGCGTGCATCAATCACTGCCGAGACGCCGGTATTTGCCGCCCGCATAAGTGGCAGGCCTGACTCGATAGTGCGCAGCCGCGCCTGCGCCAGATGTTGCCACGGTCCCGATATCTGTCCGAACCACCCGTCATTCGTGACCTGTAACAGCCAGTCAGGCCGATCCTCGCCTGAAATCAGATGCCGCGAAAAGACGGCCTCATAGCAGATCAGCGGCTGCATCGCAGGCAGGCCGGGCAGGCGCATGACCTGTGGGCCGGGACCCGCAGAATAGCCAAAGCCATGCTGCGCGGCAAAGGCGCGGATGCCGAAACGGGCCATCACATCGCCCCATGGCGTATATTCGCCAAAGGGGACGAGGTGAAACTTGTCATAGACCGGACCGATACCAGCGTCTGAAAACTGGGTCAGGCTGTTGAAATAGCGGCTGCCTTCGCTGCGCTGGATGCCCAGAATGACCGGCGCGCCAACATAGGCCGAGATGTCCTGCGCCGCAGTTCCCGATTGGTTCAGCAGGAAGTTCACCGCCGTTTCCGGCCAGATCATCACATCGGGTGCGGGCTTGCCGGGGTCGCGGGCCGCCGAAAGCTCAAGCAGGCGGCCGAAAAAGACCTCGGACCACACGGGATCCCATTTCAGTGCCTGCGTGGCATTAGGTTGGACCAGCCGCAGGTGCAGCCCGGTATCAGGTGGCAGTGGCTGGGCAAGGCGGGCGAGACCCGCGCTCCATGCCGTGGCGATGACGAGGATCGACAGGACCCAGCCCGGCAGAGCTGCAAACCGGCCCGGGCGATGAAAGATCAGCGGCAGGGCGGCGGCAAGCATGGTCAGGGCCGACAGGCCGATTGAGCCAAATGTGGCTGCGATCTGCGCAGCCGGAGTATTGATCCAGATATGGCCGGTCAGCGCCCAGGGCAGACCGGTGAATATCCAGCCCCGCAGCCAGTCCGACAGGACCATCAGCGCGGCAAAGGCCACCCCCTGACGGGGAAAGCCGGGGGCAATCCGCACTGCAAGCCATGCAGGAATGGTCCAGAAAAGTGCAGCGCCTGCCGCCATGAACAGCAAGGCAAAGGGGGCCATCCAGCCATAGACCTCGGGTTCAACGAGAAAGGGTTCGATGATCCAGAACATGGCAAGGGCAAAGTGCCCAAGCCCGGCTGCAAAGACCTGCAAGGCGGCCCATCGCGCGGTGTCTGCCGTTGCGACCTGCCGGCAGACAAGGGCCAATGCGATGACCGTCAGCGGCCACAATTCCCACGGCGCCTGACCCAGTGCCGCAAGCGCGCCAAGGCCTGCGTTGGCGGCAAGAGCGGCCCAGAACGCGCGTCGTGGCGAGGACATGAGGGCCGGACGGGCCATGATTTGGATCAGGTCGTGGTTGCCGTATCGTCCGGGTTCGGCGCGGTGGCTTCGGCAGGTTCCGCCTTGGCC
This sequence comes from Paracoccus sp. J56, assembly GCF_019633685.1. Lineage (NCBI taxonomy): Bacteria > Pseudomonadati > Pseudomonadota > Alphaproteobacteria > Rhodobacterales > Paracoccaceae > Paracoccus > Paracoccus sp. J56. The sequence goes on along the minus strand of NZ_JAFL01000001.1, from coordinate 103,441 downwards.
CCAGCGTCAGTCCCGGTCTCGGGGGCGCTTGCCGGCTGGGTGCGGGGCTTGCGCGGCGCGCGCGGCTTGGCGGGTGCTTTGGTCGCAGGTTTCGCCCCGGATTGTTCCTCAGTCTTGTCAGCTGCCTTGGGCGCCGTCTTGCGCTTGCGCTTGGGCGCTGCCGCCGGTGCCGTCTCGGGGACGGTCTCGGCAGCTACATCGGTCGCCGGTTCGGGCGAAACTGTTTCGGCCCCCTGCACTTCGGCGGCTGCTTCGGGCGCAGGCTCTGCCTTGGCCTCGGCCTTGGGCGCGCGCGGTTTGCGCTTGCGGGCCGGTTTGGCAGGGGCAGGGACCTCGGCCTCAGGGGGGGTGGCTTCGGCGGTGGTAGCGGCTTCCTCTGCCGAAAGCGGCGTCGGGGCTGGGGCCGTAGCCTCGGGGGCAGGTGTCTCAGCCATCGGAGCGGTTTCGACCTTGCCATGGCTCACCGGTGCGACGGTTTCGGCCGGGGTGGCCTCGACCTGCTCGACCTGCGCGTCGATCGGGTCGCGGAAGGCAGGGCGGAAAATACGGGTCAGGAAGTCCGGGATATGATCCCCCATCCCGACTACCGGATGACGGTCCGTGCGCCGGTCGTGACGGTCATGGCGGTCGTGACGTTCTCCATGACGTTCACGCCGGTCATGGCGACGCTCGACGGGTTCGACGGGATGGGCCACAACCTGCACCTCTTCGACCGGGGCGGGGGGACGCTGTTCGCTGTCGTCACGACGGCCGCGGCGGTCGCGATCACGGTCGCGGCCACGATCCTTGCGACCATTTTCACGCGCCGGACGTGCCGGAGCCTGTGCGGCTGCGGAAAGCGTAAAGCCTTCGGGCAGGGACGCGCGCGGCAGGGCCTGTTTGACAAGTGCCTCAATCGCACCAAGCAGCTTTTCATCCGCAGGCGTCGAAATCGAGATCGCGGTGCCCTGACGGCCGGCCCGGCCAGTTCGGCCGATGCGGTGGACGTAGTCCTCGGCATGGCTCGGCAGGTCAAAATTAAAGACGTGGCTGACTGCCGGAATATCAAGCCCGCGCGCCGCCACATCCGAGGCGACGAGGAAACGCAAAGTGCCGTCGCGGAAGCCATCGAGTGTCGCCATGCGGTGACGCTGGTCCAGATCGCCATGGATAGGCGCAGCGTCAAAGCCGTGCACCTTGAGCGATTTGGCGACAATATCCACGTCAGTCTTGCGGTTGCAGAAGATGATCGCGTTCTTGAGCCCCTCGCCTTCGGCGTGGATCAGGGCGCGCAGCAACTCGCGCTTTTGCTTGGCGGTCTGATCGCGGCGGGTGGGCGTCAGTTCGACGAGCTTTTGGGTGATCGTCTCGCTGGTGGTTGCCTGGCGCGCAACCTCGATCCGCTCGGGCAGATGCAGGAAGGTGTCGGTGATACGCTCGATTTCGGGCGCCATGGTGGCGCTGAAAAACAGCGTCTGCCGGGTAAAGGGCGTCAGCTGGAAGATACGCTCGATATCGGGGATGAAGCCCATGTCGAGCATCCGGTCGGCCTCATCGACGACCATGATCTCGACGCCCGTAAGCAACAGCTTGCCACGCTCAAAATGATCAAGCAGGCGGCCAGGGGTGGCGATCAGCACGTCCACGCCGCGGTCGATCAGCCGGTCCTGTTCCGCAAACGAAACACCGCCGATCAGCAGGGCTTTGGTCAGCCGGGTGTATTTGGCATAGATGTCAAAGTTCTCGGCCACCTGCGCGGCCAGTTCGCGCGTCGGGCACAGAACCAGACTGCGCGGCATACGCGCCCGCGCCCGGCCACGGCCAAGGCGGGTGATCGTCGGCAAAGTGAAGCTTGCGGTCTTGCCGGTGCCGGTCTGAGCAATGCCCAGCACGTCCCGCCCTTCGAGCGCAGGGGGAATCGCCCCGGCCTGAATCGGCGTCGGGGCCTCATAGCCTGCCTCGGCAATGGCTTTCAGAACCTTGGGGTCAAGCTTCAGATCAGAAAATTTGGTCATTCAGGGCTTTCGTATCAATGCGCGGACCATGCCGCGCCGTCCTTTGCGTCCATTGCCGCCCACCCGGTCACCGGGATGATCAGCCGTTCGGGACGCAATTTCCGCACGCCCCTCGCCTTGCCTGCCGGATGCAGACAGCGCGGGCCTAGCTGAAAACCTGCCCTTCGTCAATCTGATGCCGGTTTTTCGGTCATGCGTAGCTGCCTTGTCCCGGGCTCTGGCCCGGTTGACGGCCCCCATAACCAAGCGTTATCCCGGCCCGGACTTATGGATGGAAGCCATGAACCTATTCTCGGATATCCGCGCGCTGGTCCTTGATGCGCTGGCACAGATGGAACAGGCGGGCGAGCTGCCTTCGGGCCTCGACACCGCGAACGTGACGGTCGAGCCGCCTCGGGACCCGGCCCATGGCGATATGGCCACGAACGCTGCCATGGTGCTGGCCAAGCCCGCCGGAAAAAAGCCGCGCGAGATCGCCGAAACGCTGGCCGCGCGTCTGGGTGCCGATCCGCGCATTACCTCGGCCGAGGTGGCTGGGCCGGGATTTTTGAACCTGCGCCTTGCGCCCTCTGAATGGCAGGGTGTGATCCGCGCCGCGCTGAAGGTCGGGGCGGATTACGGCCGCTCGGACATGGGTAAGGGCAAACGGATCAACGTCGAATTCGTCAGCGCCAACCCGACCGGGCCGATGCACGTCGGCCATACCCGTGGCGCGGTCTTTGGTGATGCGCTGGCGGCGCTGCTGGATTTCTCGGGACATGATGTCACGCGCGAATACTATATCAATGATGGCGGGGCACAGGTCGATGTGCTGGCGCGTTCGGCCTATGAGCGTTACCGCGAGGCGAACGGCCTTGAGCCCGAGATCCGCGACGGACTTTACCCCGGCGACTATCTGATCGCGGTCGGCGAGGCGCTGAAAGAGAAATACGGCACAAGCCTGCTCGACAAGCCGGAATCCGAATGGCTGGCCGAGGTGCGTGAATTCGCTACCGACGCGATGATGCAGATGATCCGCGAGGATCTGGCGCTGCTCAATGTCCATATGGATGTGTTCTCAAGCGAAAAGGCGCTTTACGGCACTGGCCGGATCGAGGCTGCAATCGCGCGGCTGCGCGAAGCCGGCCTGATCTATGAGGGCGTGCTTGAGCCGCCAAAGGGCAAGACCCCCGAGGATTGGGAGCCGCGCGAACAAACTCTGTTCCGCTCGACCGCGCATGGTGACGATGTGGATCGCCCGGTCAAGAAATCGGACGGCAGCTGGACCTATTTCGCCCCGGACATTGCCTATCACTGGGACAAGATCGACCGCGGATTTGACGCGCTGATCGACGTGTTCGGCGCCGACCATGGCGGTTATGTCAAGCGTATGACCGCTGCCGTCAAGGCGCTGTCGAATGGCCGGGTGCCGCTGGATGTCAAGCTGATCCAGCTTGTGCGGCTGTTCAAGAACGGCGAGCCCTTCAAGATGTCCAAGCGCGCCGGGACCTTTGTCACCCTGCGCGATGTGGTCGAGCAGGCCGGCTCGGATGTCACCCGTTTCCACATGCTGACGCGCAAGAACGATGCGGCGCTGGATTTCGACTTTGACAAGGTGCTTGAGCAGTCCAAGGACAACCCGGTCTGGTACGTTCAATATGCCAGCGCCCGGGTGAACTCGGTCCTGAACAAGGCGGGCGAAATGGGCGTCGATACCTCGGACGCGGCGCTTTCGAAGGCGGATCTGGCGCAAATTTCGCATCCGGCCGAGCTGGATCTGGCCCGGAAAGTTGCAGAATGGCCACGCACGGTCGAAATCGCCGCCCGGGCGCATGAGCCGCATCGGGTCGCTTTCTTCCTCTACGATATCGCCTCTGCGCTGCATTCGCTGTGGAACCGCGGCAATGACGAACCGGCCCTGCGCTTTCTGCAGGACGGGGATTCGCAGGCGACCGCCGCGAAAATTGCCCTTGTACGGTCTGTCGGCGTTGTCATTTCGGCCGGCCTTGGTATCTTAGGAGTGACTCCGGCCAAGGAAATGCGCTGACACAGGCGCCCGGCCGGGGACGTAAAGATAAACGAGCAGCGTCGGAAAAACCGGCAGGCAGGCAGGAATGACGGTGGTAGATTTCCGCTCCTCGGGCGGGTTTGAAGGGGCGCAGCCTCGCGGGCTGTCGCATGACCATACCTATGCCGACGGGCATCAGGGTTATCAGGACGACTGGCAGGATGAGGGCTGGGATGATCATCGTTACCAGACCGAGGCCGATTCGCTGGTCGAAGCTCCGACACTTGTTGGACGCATTTCACGGCTGACCCATTATCTGGGCGCCCTCGTCTCGGTCGGGCTGATCGTGATGCTGGTGGTCTGGGGGTATAAGCTGGTGGTGCGCGATGTGTCCGGCGTGCCGGTGATCCGCGCCATCGAAGGCGAGGCCCGTACCGCGCCCGATAATCCGGGTGGCGAGCTGACTGACCGCATCGGGCTGGCCGTCAACACGGTTGCAGCCGGGACCGAGCCGGGACAGGTGGACCAGGTGGCGATCGCGCCGTCCTCGACCCCGCTTGGCGGTCAGGACGTGCCGATGGGCGAACTGGGCGCGACCGCGCAAGAGCCCTCGCATCCTCTTGATTTGCCGCTCGTTGATGAGCCGAGCCGCGTTATTGCGCGTCCCGACGGCGAAGTTGCCGAAGAGGCTGCGGCCAACGCTGTCGCCAATGCGGTTATCTCGGACGCTCCGGCTGCCGACGCGCCGGTGAATGAGGCTGTGACCGATCTGGCCGGGAATGAACCGCGCGATATCGCCATTACTACTGCATTGGCCGAGGCCTCTGCTGCGCCGTCCGCCGGTGCCATCGCGCAATCTGCCCGGCCTGCGCCGCGTCCGCGCCGCGTGGCTGCGGCGGCCCCGGTTGTCGCCAGCGACGCCGCCCCGGCTGCCGCTGCTGTGGAAAGCCGTCCGGCCGAGCAGCCGCAGACCCCTGCTGCAGCCCCGGTCAAGGTTGCCTCGGGTGCGCCGCTTGTGCAGATCGGCGCTTTTGACAGTGATGCGCTGGCGCGTGGCGAATGGAACCGCGTCTCGGGCAAGCTCTCGGCACTCTTTGCCGGCAAGGGCATGGTCGTGCAGGAGCATAAGGCCAATGGCCGCACCTTCTGGCGTCTGCGCGCCGCGGGCTTTGCCTCGCGAGACGAGGCACGGCGTTTCTGCGCCGCTCTGATTGCCGAGGGCGTGGACTGTATCCCTGCCTCGGCGAAGTAAGCAGATGCCGGGAGCCACCATCCTTGGCGGTATCGCCGGCCCGGACCTGAGCCGGGCCGAGCGCGATTTTTTCCGCGCAGCGAACCCTTGGGGCTTTATTCTGTTTGCGCGCAATGTCGATACGCCGGACCGCTTGCGCCGGCTGACGGCAGATCTGCGCGAGGCCGTGGGGCGTGATGCCCCGGTCCTGATTGATCAAGAGGGCGGCCGCGTCCAGCGTCTGCGGGCCCCGCACTGGACCGAATGGCCCGCGCCCCTGGATCAGGCAGGTCGGGGAGAACGCGCGATCTGGCTGCATCATTATCTGCTGGCACAGGAGCTGCGTGCCGTCGGTATTGATGCCGATTGCGCCCCGGTCCTGGACATTGCGCGCGAGGATACACATCCTTTCCTTAAAAACCGCTGTCTTGGTACGGATGCCGATACGGTGATCCGGCTGGGCCGGACGGCTGCCTCGGCCATGCTGGCCGCCGGGGTGTTGCCGGTCGTCAAACATATGCCGGGTCACGGTCGGGCTCGGGTCGATAGCCACAAGGACCTGCCGGTGGTCGAGGCGCCTCTGGACGAGCTGCGCCAGACTGATTTTGCGCCCTTCCGCGCCCTTGCCGACCTGCCGATGGCAATGACCGCGCATATCCGGTTTACAACCATCGACGATGCGCCCGCCACTGCCTCTGCACCGGTGATCGAGGTGATCCGGCGCGAGATCGGCTTTGCCGGTCTGCTCATGTCTGATGATATCGGGATGCAGGCGCTGTCGGGCACGCTGGCCGGGCGTGCCGCTGCGGCTATGGCCGCCGGTTGCGATCTGGTCCTGTCCTGCAACGAGACGCTTGAGCAGATGGAGCAGATCGTCGCGGCTGCCGGGGCGATGTCCCATCGTGCCATTGAATGCGGCGAGGTTGCGCTGGCCTTGCGGCACGCACCTGCCGATCAGGATATCGCTGCGCTTCGCGCGGAACTGACCGCGCTTGGCGGGCTTGCGGCCTGATTGGTTGACTAAGGCAGGCCCATGACGGATTCTGCACGGGTTCCTTACCCGGAAGCGTCATGACCAAGGTGCCCTATCTGACCCCTGTGCCCGACCCTGATCCCGGGCCGGCACCACATCTGCCGGGGCTTGAGCCGCAGGCCGTGGCCGAGCGCCGTGCCGAAGAGGTGCTGGTCGTTGATGTCTCGGGCTTTGAAGGGCCGCTTGATCTTTTGCTGACCCTGTCACGGACGCAAAAGGTCGATCTGATGCAGATCTCGGTTCTGGAGCTGGCCAACCAATATCTGTCCTTTGTCGATCGGGCCCGGGCGCTGCGTATAGAACTGGCGGCTGATTATCTGGTCATGGCCGCATGGCTTGCCTATCTGAAATCTCGCCTTCTGCTACCCCCTGATCCCGAGGCCGAGGGTCCGAGCGCTGAGGAAATGGCCGCGCATCTGGCCTTTCAGCTTGAGCGGCTGAATGCGATGCGCGAGGCAGCGGCGCGGCTGATGACCCGCGATCGGCTGGGTCAGGACCGTTTCCCGCGCGGAGCCCCCGAGACCGTGGTGCAAAAGCGACGGGTCACCTGGCAGGCCGGGCTGATTGACCTGATGCGCGCCTATGCACGGCTGCGCACCCGTGACGAGTTCCGCCCCTATGCGTTTGACCGCCGCGATGTTCTGACGATGGAACAGGCTCTTGACCGTGTGCGTGGGCTGATTGGCTTTGCCGGTGACTGGACAGAGCTTGCTGCCTTTTTGCCAGCAGGGTGGGACGCCGATCCACAGCGCCGCCGCTCGGCCACCGCCGCAACATTTGCCGCGACGCTGGAGCTTGCCCGCCAGGGCGCGCTGGAGATCAGCCAGTCCGACACTTTTGCCCCAATCACTATCCGCAGGCGTCCCCAATGAGTCAGGACGATCAAGACCCAGATCAGAAGCGTTTTCCGCCACCTCCACTTGCCGAGCAGGAGCGTATGGTCGAAGCGATCCTTTTTGCCTCGGCCGAGCCGATGAGCCAGCGCGAGATTTCGACGCGCCTGCCCGCGGGCTGTGACGCAGGCGAGGCCCTGCAGGCACTTCGAACGCGCTATGAAGGGCGGGGGGTGCAGTTGGCGCGCGTCGGCGATTCCTGGGCGTTTCGCACCGCCGCCGATCTGGGCTTTCTGATGCAGGACAATGTGGTTGAAAGTCGTCGTCTGTCCCGTGCTGCGACCGAAACCCTTGCCATCATCGCCTATCACCAGCCCGTCACCCGGGCCGAGATCGAAGAGATTCGCGGCGTCGCAGTCAGTCGGGGCACTCTGGACCAGTTGATTGAACTTGGCTGGGTTCGCATCGGCCGCCGTCGTCAGACTCCGGGCAGGCCGGTGACTTTTGTTGTGACCGAAAGCTTTCTGGACCATTTCGGATTGGAAAGCGCCCGTGACCTGCCGGGGCTGGCTGAGCTGCGCGCCGCAGGTTTGCTGGATTCGCGCCCGCCCGGCGAGGCCGGGGCGCCGGGACTTTTCGACACCGAGCCTGAGGATGATGCCGAGGTTCTGGCCGAAGATTTATTCGAGGATGAGTGAGATGTTTAGGGTAACTTTATGAATTGGAACCAACTTATCAATATGCTGACGCGCATGTTTGGCAACCGTTTACTGAACTGGGGCGTCCGGCGGATGAATGCGCCGAAACCAGGTGAAAAGCGTACCGCTGAGCAGCGTCGCCGTGACAAGGCTGCGCGTGAGACAACGAAGCGCTTTCAACAGGTAACGCGGATCCTGCGGCGGATGCGGTAGCTGGGGCTCTGCCCCCGCCGCTGTCATGTGTCAAAACCGGTGTCAAAAGATCTGAGCCTGTTTTTCGTGGCATCAGCTGGGAATAACCGATTGCAGAGGATTGCGGGCAGGGAGGCGTGATCTTCGGCGTTCGGCGTCGGCGCGCAGTCGTTCGCGGTTCTCGGCGCAGATAGGTGCGGACCGAGACATCGGAAATGCGCAGCTTGTGGGCGATCCGGGCAATGGACAGACCCTGCGCATGGGAATGGGCGGCAAGCCATGGCTTCGCGGGGGGATGCGGCGGGACAGCGTGGCGGGGTCCGAGTTGTCGAACACCCGCCCGTCGCGTGCGGCGAAGTGGCCAAGCGGCAAGAGATGAACTCATTCCGGGGCCTGGCCTTCGGCGGTCAGCGTCAGGTCAACGGCGAATTCGATAGGACGGCTCATGCCAGCGCCCGCGTCAAGGCTTCGTCCAGGCGAACCCATACACCCGAGGAATCCACGTCCTCGACCACCCCGGCGGGCGAGCGGGTGGCGCTGCCATCGGTCTTTGCCACCGTGCGATCATCCACGATAAAGCAGATCTATCGTTAACCGTTGAGTTTCCGCTTAACGATAGATCTGCGTAAAACCGTGCGCACCTTTTCAGCTAACCTATTGATTTTTCGTCGCCAGAATATACACGATTCCACGAAAAAGGCGACTTGCGTGCCGAAAGGCTCAAACTTTTTGACACTCACCCTTGCAACCCATTGATTTTACACGCTCGGTAAATCGCAGAGTCTCAAACCTCTTGTCACCTGTCAGCCGCGCGACTCCACCGGGATATTGGGGCACGAAAGAAGCAGAGGCGCATTCGGGCGTCGGGGAAGTCAAGCGAACTGCTTGGCCAGCTTAAGGCCCTGGCCTTGGTAGTTCGATGCGATTCCGGTGCCGTAAAGGCGTTCGGGGCGCGCTGCCATGCGTTCATAGACCAGGCGGCCGACGACCTGACCGTGCTCGAGCGCAAAGGGTGCTTCGTGGCAGCGTACCTCGAGCACGCCGCGCGCGCCTTTGCCAGCAGCGCCGTGGCCGAAGCCGGGGTCGAAGAACCCTGCATAATGAACCCGGAATTCACCCACCATGGCCAGATAAGGGGCCATTTCGGCGGCATAATCGGGCGGGATCGCCACTGCCTCACGGCTGACGAGGATGTAGAAGGCACCGGGGTCGAGGATCAGCTGGCCGTCTGTGGTGTGCAATTCATCCCAGAAATCGCGTGCTTGATAGGCACCGATGCGGTCAAGGTCGATGACACCGCTGTGGGGGCGGGCGCGATATCCGACGAGATCGCCTTGGGTGGGCCGCAGATCTACCGAGAAGCCGAGACCGTCGTCGATCAGTGCCTCACCCGTTACCAGCGGCTCCTGCCTGTGCAGGTGATGCAATTCGGTATCGGAAAGAACCGCCTGGCCCTGTCGCAATCGCAGCTGGTTCAGGCGCATGCCCGGCCGAACCAGTACCGAGAAGCTGCGCGGGCAGATTTCGGCGTAAAGGGGGCCGTCATAGCCTTCGGCAAGGCGATCAAATTCGGTGCCTTCGTCAGTGACGAGCCGCGTCAGCAGATCGAGCCGCCCGGTTGAGCTTTTCGCATTGGCGACGGCATCGAGACCTTGGGGCAGGGACAGCCGCTCCATCAGCGGGACCAGATAGACGCAGCCTTTTTCAAGCACTGCACCGCCGGTCAGGTCCATGCGGTGCATTTCGAAATCCGCGAGCCGGTCGCTGACCTTGCGTCCGCGTCCAGCAAGGAATGAAGCGCGCAGCCGCCATGCGGTGCTGCCCAGGCGCAGATCAAGGCTTGCGGGCTGAATCTGTTCGGGCAGGATCGGCTGGTCAGCCGAGATCGCCCCGCTTTCGATCAGCTGGCGCAGGGCGGTATCGGGAAGGACTCCGTTCACGCAAAACCCCTTTGGCAAAAGGAAACGCCCATCCCCGGGTGGGGATGGGCGTTTTCGGAATGGTCGGGCCGGCGAGATTCGAACTCGCGGCCTTCCGCCCCCCAGACGGACGCGCTAACCAGGCTGCGCCACGGCCCGACGAGGGGCATATAGAGCGAAGCGGGCGCCCAGCACAAGAGGCCAAGGGTGGAATTTTCACCAAGATTTTCGATTGCTGGGGATAAGATCCCATGCGGCGCGCGGCTGCAGGCAATCATGCGCGCTGACAAAGATTCTGCAGGGCGTCGTGCAGGGCTTTTGCCGTGGCTGGAAGAGTGCGATCCTGCCATTCGTGCTGACGAAGCGTGAGCGCAGTTGCGGCCAACCGCGAGAGCCAATCAGGCGTTGGCGAGGGAACAGAAGGCTGGGCGGGCGCTGCCGCAGGTTCCAGCCCGGCAAACAATGGCAATGATTCGGGTTCGCGTGATGTGACGCGTGAGATTCTGACCGGTCGCGCTGGTGGTTGCAGTGCAGCAGGCGCTGGTTCGGGCACGGCAAGGCGCACTGCCGGGGCGGCTGGTTGAGCTGTTGCAGCATCTTCCCTGGTTTCGCCCAGCCTTGCAGCGCCGATTTCGCGCAAACCTGCACCACGGTCGGCGGCGATAAGACGCTTGGCGCCGCGGATGCTGAGGCCTTCCTCGCGCATGACCTGATAGAGGCCGGCGACGAGGCGGACGTCATCAGGCCGGTAATAGCGACGCCCATCCGCACGCTTTACCGGAGCCAATTGTGAAAATTGCGTTTCCCAATATCGCAGGACATGCGGCGCGACGCCAACGAGGCGCGAGACCTCTCCGATGGATCTGAAGGCGTCGGGGGATTTGCTCATCAGCCCTTGCGCCTGTTCCCGGCTGCAACACGATCCTTCATCAGATGCGACGGACGGAAGGACAGAACCCGGCGTGGCGTGATCGGCACTTCTTCGCCGGTCTTGGGGTTGCGGCCGACGCGTTCATTCTTGTCGCGGACTGAGAAGGTGCCAAAGGACGAGATCTTGACCTGCTCGCCGCGCACCAGCGCGTCCGAGATATGGCCAAGCACGCTCTCGACAAGCTGAGCCGATTCGTGGCGGGACAGTCCCACCTCACGGAACACGGCTTCTGCCAGATCCATGCGGGTCAAGGTGGAGTCGCTCATCTCGGAAACCTCTTGAATGCTGTGAAGGATGATTTCTTTAAAGCGTCGAGTCAACAACTGCGACCGGATTCCGTTCCATCATTCCTTGATTTTGTTTCGCATTATTCGCGCCTTACCACCACAATGCGTAGTAGACATCCTGCTGGGCAGCTTGGAAGCACAGAGATTCAACCCTATCTTGAAAAGGAAAGGGATTGGATGGAGCAAATCTCATGGCGGGTGGCTGGGCGCATGATGATGCGGTGAACGAGCAGATCGAGGTCTCGACGCAAGAGGCGATCGAGCGCATGCGGCTGCGTAATGCGCAGCGCGTTGCCCGTGAAAGCGCCGGGTTCTGCGACGAATGCGATGAGCCGATTCCTGAGGCGCGCCGGCAGGCTATTCCTGGCGTCCGGCTATGCGTTGATTGCCAGTCCGGCCGCGATAAAGCCTGGAAGCCGGCCGCAGGTATCAACCGGCGCGGCTCAAAGGATTCGCAGCTGAAATAGTGCTTACCAACGCAGGACGACCGAGCCCCAGGCAAGGCCGCCGCCGATAGCCTCGGCCACCAGAATATCACCGGATTGGAAACGGCCTTCGGAATTGGCTACCGACATTGCAAGCGGGATCGAAGCTGCCGAGGTATTGCCGTGATCGGCCACCGTCAGCACGACTTTCTCCATCGGCAGCTGCATCCGCCTGGCGGTCGCTTCGATAATGCGCAGGTTGGCCTGGTGCGGCACCAGCCAATCAACCTCTTGCGGCGCAAGGCCTGCCTTGTCGAGCGCGCGATGTGCGGTATCGGCAAGTTTCTCAACAGCGTGACGGAAGACCAGGTTGCCCTGCATGCGCAGATGCCCTGCCGTACCGGTTGAGGCGACGCCGCCATCGACATAGAGCAGGTCGCGATACTGCCCGTCGCTGTTCAGATCTGTCGCAAGGATGCCGCGATCCGAAGAATCGCCCGCACCATCGGCGGCCTCAAGCACCACCGCCCCGGCACCGTCGCCAAAAAGCACGCAGGTTGAGCGGTCGGTCCAGTCCATGATCCGGCTGAAGGTCTCGGCCCCGATCAGCAGGATGCGATCCGCAAGGCCAGCGCGGATCATGGCGTCGGCATTGGCGAGCGCATAGATGAAGCCCGCGCAGACCGCCTGTACATCATAGGCAAAGCCGCTGCGCATCCCAATACCGGCCTGCACCATGGTCGCAACCGAAGGAAAAGTCAGATCGGGCGTCGAGGTTGCGACGATTACCGCATCTATCTGATCGGCGGTGATCCCGGCATTGGCCAGCGCAGCCTGCGCAGCGTGGATGCCCAGATCGCTGGTGCGCTGGTCATCGGCGGCAAAATGGCGCCGCTCGATACCGGTGCGGGTGCGGATCCATTCGTCGCTGGTGTCCAGCTTGTCCTCGAACCAAGTATTCTCGACCACGCGCTCAGGCAGGTAGTGACCGGTTCCCCGGACGATCGCACGCCGCATCAGGACGCCTCGCTTTCCTTGCTGCCGTTGATTTGGCTGGCTGCCGCGACGGATTGCGCTACGCGGGCGGCCAGCCGTTCCTGAAAACCGGATTGGGCCAGCCGGAAGGCCAGCTTGATTGCTGCGGAAACGCCGGTCGCATCGGACGAGCCGTGCGATTTCACCACGGTTCCGTTCAGTCCCAGAAAGACGCCGCCGTTGACGCGGCGCGGGTCGATGCGCTTTTGCAGCCGGCGGAGTGAGCCCATCGCCAGCAGGGCCGCGAATTTGGACAGCACCGATTTTCCGAATGCTTCCTTAAGGAAATCGCCGACCAGCTTTGCCGTGCCTTCGCCGGTTTTCAGCGCGACATTGCCGGTAAAGCCGTCGGTCACGATCACATCCACCCGATCCGATGGCAGGTCGCCGCCTTCGACAAAGCCGACATAGCGAAAGTTCGCAGCCTGCGCGATGGTGGGGATCAGTTCATGGGCCTGTTTCAGCTCGGGCCTGCCCTTATGCTCTTCGGTGCCGACGTTCAAAAGACCGACGCGCGGGCTTTCCAGTCCGAAGCCGTTACGGGCGTAGGACGCCCCCATCAGCGCATAAGTCAGCAGATCCTGGGCATCGGCCCGGATATCGGCGCCGACATCCAGCATGACATTGAAGCCCTGCGGATTTCGCGACGGCCAGAGGCAGGCGATGGCAGGCCGGTTGACGCCGGGCAGCTTGCGCAGCCGCATCATCGACAGCGCCATCAGCGCCCCGGTATTGCCGCAAGAGACTGCGGCAGTCGCTTCGCCCTGACGCACCGATTCGATGGCAGACCACATCGAGGTGCCTTCGCCTTTGCGAAGCACCTGACTGGGCTTGTCATCCATGGTGACCACACCGCTGGCGTCGCGGATGTCGCAACGCCCGGCCAGGCCGCTGCGGCGGCTGATCAGCCGCTCAAGCTCGGCTTTCGGGCCGTGGACGACAAAGCGGATATGCGGGTTCTTCTGGGCGCTTTCAGCGACGCCAGCGATCACCGTCGCCGGACCGCGATCGCCGCCCATCGCATCGACCGAGATCACCACGCCGCCCCCGTCACCAGAGACGCGAGGCAGGGAACTGGTTTCTGCCGAAGCCATATCCGCGGTGGGTCCGCTTAGGCCGCGTCTTCGTCCAGATCGACCTCATTGGCCTGCGCGACCACCTCGCGGTCGGCATAATGGCCGCAGGAGGGGCAGACGTGATGCGGGCGCTTCAGCTCACCGCAGTTCGGGCATTCATTCGGGTTGCCGGCGACGAGCGCGTCATGCGAGCGACGCATGTTGCGGCGGGAGCGGGTAACTCGGTTCTGAGGGACGGCCATGTCACAACCTCAACTGGTTCGGGGGGCAACCCGGCAGGGCGGCCCCGGATTCGGTGTTCGGGTCTGGCGCGGGCATAGGCTACCGGAACGCTGACCGCAAGTCGCCAAAACTGGTCGCTAAGCGGGGGTCGCGGTCCGGGGTTCCCCCGCCGGTCGAATGAACGCGGGAAAATAGCGCCATTTTTGCATTTCGCAAGGGAAATCTTTGAAAAAGCTTTTCGGGCCAGTAATGAAAAAGCGGCGCTGATGCGCCGCCTCTTCAGATTGCGTTTTTAGACGGGAAACCGCTCCTGCCAGGACCGCTTTAGCGGCCAAGCTTGGCGTGTACCTCGTCCAGATCAACCTCGCCCTTGGGCATCTTGTTGTCGGGATTGTCAAAGTCGTAACGGAAGAGCTGGAAGTCCTTTTTATAGACCTCCCAGACGAGATGGCGCGACAGGTCGTCGAAATAATCGCTGACCTTATGCGCGCGCTTGGGGCCGTGCCCCTCTGATTCGTTGAACTTTGGCACATCGTTCACGTCGAGCTTTACCGGGGTCGGTGAGGCATCCAGCACCTTTTGCATGCCTTCGTTGAACTTTTCGGTAAAGAAGATCTGATCATAGCGCCCGCCGTTCACGATGAAGGTGGCGATATGACCGGACATGGCAGACCAGTGGATGTCGGGCTCCATCGGGCGGCGCCAGCGAATGGTGTCGCGCGCAAACAGCAGAAACCGGCGGAAGCTCTTGATCTGATCGAACTCGAAGCCGTTTTCGGGGCTGCCGACATCGACGCCGTAGCGCTGCATCAGCTGCGGCACGAGGTTGCCGCGGTAGCGTTTGCCATTGCGCTGGATGCCGGCAATCTTGTCGAAAAACGAGGACAGGATACGTGCGTAGGGGTTGCGCACGCAGGTGAACGTCAGCGCCTTGTGCGCCTGCACATTCGCCTCGATGAGCGGTTGGCTGTCAGGCTGGTTCCACTTGTGCAGTCCGCTGGTGGAATCGTGGATGTCACCATCGAAGTACCGCCCATGGTCGGAATAGAACATGATCTGTCCGATCGAGGAGCAGGCGCATTTCGGCACCACCCGATAGACCATGCTTTCGCTTTCCGTCATCCAGGTTCCAGGAAAACCCATTCTACTATTATCCTTCACGAAGCTGCTCTTGGTCGGAGTAAGCGACCCGCCGGGTTGCCCATCCGGCCAAAATCGGTAAGGACAAAAAGCAAATCGCAGGAGAAAATTCAACCTGCTGTAACGCGTTCCTCCTTCATGTTGATGGGATAGGTTTATAATAGATGGCACGAATTGCCTTCATTCTCCTTTGCCACAAGGATCCCAAAGGCGTTATCGCGCAGGCGCGTCGCCTTGCTGCATCGGGTGATTATGTCTCAATTCACTTTGATGCGCGCGCTAACCCTCGGGATTACGAGCAAATTCGCGGGGCGTTGGGGGGCAACCCGTCGGTGACTTTTGTCCAGCGGCGCTGGAAATGCGGCTGGGGCGAATGGTCCCTTGTGGCCGCCACGCTTGAGGCCGTGCGTGCCGCAATTGTCGCATTTCCACAGGCGACGCATTTTTACATGCTTTCCGGCGATTGCATGCCGATCAAATCGGCCGAATATGCCCATGCCTTTCTGGATGCAGAAGACTGCGACTATATCGAAAGTTTCGACTTTTTCGAATCGGGCTGGATCAAGACCGGCTTCAAGGAAGAGCGGCTGATCTATCGTCACTGGTTCAACGAACGTACCCAAAAGTGGCTCTTCTACACCAGCTACAACCTGCAGAAACGGTTTGGTCTGACTCGCAAGGTGCCTGCCGACATTCAGGTCATGATCGGTTCGCAATGGTGGTGTCTGCGCCGTCAGACCGTCGAGAAGGTGCTTGAGTTCTGCGCCAACCGTCCCGACGTAATGCGCTTTTTCGCCACCACATGGATTCCGGACGAGACCTTCTTTCAGACCATCGTGCCCCACGTCGTGCCGGGAAAAGAGATCCGGGCGCGCACGCTGACCTATCTGATCTTTACCGATTACGGCATGCCGGTCACCTTTTACAACGACCACTATGATCTGCTCATGGGGCAGAACTACCTGTTTGCCCGCAAGATCAGCCCCGAGGCGATCCGCCTGCGTGAGCGGCTTGGCGCGCTTTGGACAGCCAAAGATGTGCATTTTCCGATCTCGAACGAGGCAACGGGGCTGTTTCGTTTTCTGACCGGGCGGGGCCGGGTCGGGCGGCGCTTTGGCCAGCGTTTCTGGGAGGCCGAGGGCAGTCTTGGCCGCTCAAACACATTGCTTCTGGTGGCTTCCAAGAAATGGCATGTCGCGAAACGGCTGACGGCCTCGATTCGGCAGCATACCAAGATCCCGGCAGTCGATTTCGCCTTTAACGAACTTGAGGCGGGGTTGCCTGATCTTGGCGGGGTCGAAACTACGGTCGAAAAGCGTCACCGTCACCGGCGCGCGCTGATCCGGCTGCTGTTTCAACACTTTGAATCGAACCGGTTGATCCTGTGTCTGGACCCGTCCGAGCTTTATCTGATTCAGGACCTGACCTCGGACAAGGCGGATACGCGCGTCCTGATGATTGATTCGCAGTTTGACGACGACTACCTGCGTGGCCATATCGCCCGCGTGGGGCTGGCCGGGGCCGAGACTGCGCCCGGCGTGGTCGATCGGCTGCTGCCTCTGGTGCGCGCGGATCTTGAGCATGAGGCCGAGCGGTTGCGTGATATGGAATTCGCTGCTTTCCATGCCATTGCGCCCTGGCGCTCGGCCGAAGAGAATGCCGCGCAGCTTGCGCGCTTCCTTGAAGTTCCGGCCAGAACGGCGCTGATGCTTGCCAGAACCCCGGACCTGTTCAGTGACTGAGGAGAGAGCGGATGCCCGCCTATGACGACAACAACATATTTGCCCGCATCCTGCGTGGAGAGATCCCGAACGACACCGTGCTGGAGACCGGACATACGCTGGTCTTTCGTGACATCCGTCCGCAGGCGCCGGTGCATGTGCTGGTGATCCCAAAAGGCGCCTATGTCAGCTATGACGACTTTTCGGCCAATGCCTCGGATGCCGAGATCGTGGATTTCCACCGGGCGGTGGCGCGGGTGACGCGCGATCTGGGTGTGTCGCTGGACAGCGGACAGGGTTTCCGTGCCATTACCAATGCCGGTGCCCATGGCGTGCAGGAGGTTCCGCATTTCCACCTGCACATCCTTGGCGGTCGCCCGATGGGGCGGATGGTTCAGCCCGATTAGGGGCGCGGGCGCGCGGTCAGCTGGACAAAGACATCCTCAAGATCGGGCGCCTCGACCGTGACATCGCGGATCGGCAGGCCCGCTGCGCGCAGCGCGTCGATCAGCCGGTCCGCCGTTACCCGTGAGGGCGCATAGCTGAGTGCAAGACGGCCATCTGCGCGCCGTTCGGCACGGGCTGCCTCGGGCAAGTGGGGCAGGGTACGGGCATCCCCCGTATCGACAACCAACGTTTTGGAATCCGCGCGGCCAAGCAGGGCCGAGGTATCCTCGCAAAGCACCAGCTCGCCGTGGTCGATGATGGCGATGCGGTCGCACATCTCTTCGGCTTCTTCCAGATAGTGGGTGGTCAGGATGATGGTCATCCCCTGTTCGTTTAGCCGCCGGACGTTACGCCATAACATTTCACGCAGCTGGATATCGACGCCTGCCGTCGGCTCGTCCAGAACCAGGATCTGGGGGCGGTGGACCAGCGCCTTGGCAAGCAACAGGCGACGCTTCATTCCGCCTGATAGGTGGCGAGAATAGCTTTCGGCCTGTTCGGTCAGCCCCACAAGCGCTAACAGCTCATCGGTCCAGCGTTCACGTCTGGGTACGCCGTACAGGCCCGCCTGCACCTCAAGGCTGGCACGCGGGGTCAGGAACGGGTCGATGTTCAACTCTTGCGGCATCACACCGATGGCGGCGCGGGACTGGCGCGGGTTTACGTCCTGATCAAAGCCCCAGATCGTCACCTTGCCCGAGGTTTTGCGCACCAGACCGGCAAGGATGTTGATCGTGGTCGACTTTCCCGCCCCGTTTGGCCCCAGAAGGCCAAAGATCGATCCGGCAGGAATCGCCAGATCCAGCCCTTTCAGAGCGTGCTTTTCCGGCTGTTTGCCCGCCCCGGCATAGGTCTTGGTCAGACCGCTGATTTCGATAGCGTTGGGATTGCTTGCGGGGGCTGGCATCGGCTCACCACGTTCATTAATATCGCGACCGGTTTAAACCTGTTTGTTGTCAGAGCTCAAGGAACCGCCATGACCATTCCGGCCCCCGAGATACAAACCGTCACCTCCTGGAAGATTGCCTGCGACGGAGACGAAAAGCGGGGATTGGGTCATCCGCGCGTCTGGCTGGCCATCCCGCGGGATACCGGCTGGGTCGAATGCGGCTATTGCGACAAGCGTTTCGTCATCGACCGCGAACACGCGCACGACGACCACTGATCCTGGCTTTAGCCTGAAATGACAGGGCGGCGGCATCATGCCTGCCGCCTGATGGCCTATGCGTGGCGGACGCTGCGGGCAGGCTGGGGGCCGGTGCTTGCTCTTGGCCCGCCGGGCGCTTCGTGGCAGTAAGAAGGCCGAAACGACAGGCAGGAGGATGCGCAGATGGGTGAGGCAACCGACAATGAGGCTTTCGGCAAAGGCCACCACCTGCATCTGATCGACGGCTCGGCCTTTATCTTTCGCGCCTATCACGCGCTGCCGCCGCTGACCCGGCGCAGTGACGGGCTGCCGATGGGCGCGGTTGCCGGCTTTTGCAATATGCTGTGGAAATATCTGCAGGACGGCAAGGGTTCGGACCAGCCGACCCATGCGGCGGTGATCTTTGACCATTCGTCGCGCACGTTCCGCAACGAGATCTATCCTCTCTACAAGGCCAACCGCCCCGAGCCGCCCGAAGATCTGCGCCCGCAATTCCCGCTGACGCGTGAGGCGACCCGAGCCTTCAACATCGCCTGTATCGAGACCGAGGGGTATGAGGCTGACGATATCATTGCCACTCTGGCTTGTCGGGCGCGGGATGCGGGCGGGCGTGTGACCATCATCAGTTCGGACAAGGACCTGATGCAGCTTGTCGGCGGCGGGGTCGAAATGATGGACCCGATCAAGAACAAGCCCATCGGCCCCGACGAAGTGTTCGAGAAATTCGGCGTCGGCCCCGAGCGGGTGGTTGATGTGCAGGCGCTTGCAGGCGATTCCGTCGATAACGTGCCCGGTGCGCCCGGCATTGGCATCAAGACCGCCGCCCAGCTTATTCAGGAATACGGCGATCTGGAAACGCTGCTTGCCCGGGCCGAAGAGATCAAGCAGCCCAAGCGTCGCCAGACGCTGATCGACAATGCCGAACAGATCCGCATCTCGAAACGGCTGGTCGAACTTGACTGCGAGACTCCTCTGGAGATGGAGCTTCAAAGCCTCTCGATCCGCGAACCCGAGCCTGAGCCGCTGCTGGAGTTTCTGACCCGGCTTGAGTTGCGCACCCTTGCCCGGCGGGTTGCCGACCGTTTCGAGGTTGAGCCTCCTGTGGTTAGCGAACAGCCCTCGGCCCCGATCACTGCTGCCGCCAGTCCCGCCGCGCCGGTTGCCGAACTGCCACCCATCGACCGCAGCCTTTACGTCACCATCCGCGATGAGGCGGTGTTGGCTGAATGGCTGACCGAGATTGCCGAGAAAGGCATTGTCGCCATTGATACCGAAACGACCGGCCTTGATGAGATGCAGGCCGGGCTGGTCGGGATTTCGCTCTGCACCGGACCGGGGCGGGCCGCCTATCTGCCGCTTGGCCATGTCGAGGGCACGGCCGACCTTTTGGGTTCTGGTGCATTGGTCGAGGGGCAGATGCCGGTCGAGCGTGCGCTTGAATTGCTCAAGCCGGTGCTTGAGGACCCGGCGGTGCTGAAGATCGGCCAGAACATCAAATATGACTGGAAGGTTCTGGCCCGCCACGGCATCCGGATGGTGCCCATCGACGACACCATGTTGCTGTCTTATGCGCAGAATGCCGGGGCGCATAACCACGGCATGGATGAACTGGCCGAGCTGTATCTTGGCCATCGCTGCGTGCCGATCAAAGAGTTGATCGGGACGGGCCGGACCCAGATCAGCTTTGCCGAGGTGCCGGTTGACAAGGCCAGTGAATATGCCGCCGAGGATGCCGAGGTGACATGGCGGCTTTGGGACCATTTACGTCCGAAACTTGCCCCTAACCATGTCACTACCGCCTATGAGAGGCTGGAACGTCCCATGGTGCCCGTCCTTGCTGATATGGAGATGACGGGCATCCGCATCGACGCTGAACATCTGCGGAGGATGTCCAGCGCCTTTGCGCAGAAGATGGCGGCGCTGGAAGCAGAAATTCATACCCTCGCCGGCGGCCCTTTCAACGTCGGCAGCCCCAAGCAGCTGGGTGAAATCCTGTTTGAACGTATGGGCCTGCAAGGCGGCAAGCAGGGCAAGACCGGGGCGTTTTCGACCAGCGCCGAGGTGCTTGAGGATCTTGCCGCCGAGGGGCATGAGCTTCCTGCGCGGGTGCTGGACTGGCGGGCGCTGTCCAAACTGAAGTCGACCTATACCGATGCGCTGCCTCAGCACGTGAACCCCGAAACCGGCCGCGTCCACACCAGCTATTCGATTGCCGGGGCGCAGACCGGACGGCTGGCCTCGACCGATCCCAACCTGCAAAACATCCCGGTCAGGACCGAAGAGGGGCGCCGTATCCGCGAAGCCTTTATTGCCGGGCCGGGGATGCGGCTTGTCAGCCTTGACTACAGCCAGATCGAGTTGCGCATCCTTGCCCATGTCGCCCGGATCCCGGCGTTGAAACAGGCGTTCCGCGACGGGATCGACATTCACGCCATGACCGCAAGCCAGATGTTCGGCGTGCCGGTCGAGGGGATGGACCCGATGATCCGCCGCCGCGCCAAGGCGATCAACTTTGGCGTGATCTATGGCATCTCTGGCTTTGGTCTGGCGCGCAACCTGCGCATTCCGCGCGCCGAGGCGCAAAGCTTTATCGACACCTATTTTGAGCGCTTTCCCGAAATCCGCGCCTATATGGATCGCGTGGTGGCCGAGGCCAAGCAGGACGGTTTCGTGCGCACCCTCTTTGGGCGCCGGATCATGACACCTGGCATCAACCAGTCCGGTCCGGCAGCGGGCGGGGCGCGTCGCGCGGCGATCAATGCGCCAATTCAGGGTGCGGCCGCCGATATCATCCGTCGCGCCATGATCCGTATGCCCGATGCAATCAGGCATTTGCCGGCCCGGATGCTGCTGCAGGTGCATGACGAACTGGTCTTTGAGGTTGAGGAAACAGCGGTGCCCGAACTGATCGAGGTGGCGCGCGATGTGATGCAGGGCGCGGCAGATCCCGCTGTTCAGCTGGATGTGCCGCTGATCGTCGAGGCGGGGCAGGGCCTGAACTGGGCCGAGGCGCATTAAGCGGGCATGTCTCCGGTCAGCAGCACCAGGCAATGAGAGGGTGTAATGGGCCATTCGCACATCCATGACGGGCACGGTCATTCGCATCTGCCGGGCGGGGCGGGGGATGGCACCATTCTGGTCGCGGTGGTGGTCAACCTTGCGCTGACCGGGGCGCAGATCCTTGGTGGCTATATCGCCGACTCAACCGCTCTGATCGCGGACGGGGTGCATAATCTTTCGGACGCTTTGGCGCTGGTGCTGGCCTTTGGCGCGCGGCGTCTTGCCCGCCGGCCCGCCACCCCTGAGATGAGCTATGGGTGGGGTAGGGCCGAGATCGTCGCGGCCTTTGTCAATTATGTGGCGCTGATTGCCATTTCGGTCTGGCTTGCGATCGAGGCGCTGGGCAGGCTGGCCTCACCCCCTCAGGTCGGGGCCGGGCTGGTGATGGCACTGGCGGGCTTTGCCCTGATCGTCGATATCGCCACGGCGGCGCTGGTCTGGCGGGCATCGCGCGAAAGCGTCAATATCCGCGCGGCTTTCCTGCACAACCTTGCAGATGCGGCGGTCTCGTTGGCGGTGATCCTTGGCGGGCTGCTGATCTGGGCCTTTGGCTGGCAGATCGCCGACCCGCTGCTGACGCTGCTGATCTCGGCCGTCATCCTGTGGCATGTCGGGCAAGAGATCGGGCCGGTCATGCGTATGCTGATGCTTGCCGCGCCCCCGGGTATCGACCATCAGGCCCTGATCCGTACGGTTACCGGGGTCGAGGGCGTTGCCAGCGCCCATCATCTGCATCTGTGGCAGATTGATGAGCGTCGCAACGCGCTGTCCGCCCATCTGGTGATGCGCGATGGCGCCGATCAGGGTCTGGCCGTTCAGCGTGTCAAGGCGCTACTGCGGCAAGATTTCGGCATTGATCATGCCACTATCGAGACCGAGCGCGAGGGCGCACCCTGTAGTGACTCCCGTCATCACCATGGCCATGACGATCACGGTAGCCACGATCACCATCACTAGATCGCGGCCGAATGTCCCGAGGCAGCCATGTCATAGCCGTCAAACATCCGTGCGATCATCCGGGTCAGCGGCCGGCCCTGCGTGGTGATGCGCAGGCCCGTGCTGTCGCATTCGACCATCTCACCGAAATGGGCTCTGACGGGTGCAAATAGCTGATCAAGGCTTTCTGCGTCAAAGCCATAGTCGCGGGTGAATTCTTCGGCGCGGATCTCGAAATCGCACATCAGCGCCTCGATCATGCGGGCGCGCCATTTGTCCTCGGCACTGAACCTGTGGCCGCGCACGGTCGAAAAGCGGCCTTCGCGGATATGGCCCAGATGTGCGCCGGTCGCAGGTGCGTTCTGCGCATAGCCCTGTGGGAAACGCGAGATTGACGAGGCGCCAAGCCCGATCAGCACTTCGGCCCGGTCGTCGGTGTAGCCCTGGAAATTGCGCCGCAAAAGGCCCGTCTTTTGTGCCTGCGCAAGCCCGTCTCCCGGACGGGCGAAATGGTCGATGCCGATTTCTTCGTAGCCGTCGGCCAGAAACAGGGCACGCGCAGTCTCAAACAGCTTCAGCCGCCCATGGGGGTCAGGCAACCGGTCAGACGGCAGCATTACCTGGCGCTTGGCCATCCATGGCACATGGGCATAACCGTAAAGGGCGACCCGGTCGGGCGATAGCGCCAAGAGCTTTTGCACCGATTCCGAGATGCGATGGGGGGTCTGATCGGGCAGGCCGTAAAGAATGTCGGTGTTGAGACTGGCAATGCCGCGGTCGCGGATCATGTCGACAGCGCGCCGGGTAGTTTCAAAGCTTTGCTCGCGGCCGATGATCTTTTGGATTTCGGGGTCAAAGTCCTGCACGCCTATCGAGGCACGGTTCAACCCCGCATCGGCCAGCGCGTCCATCCGTGCATCATCGATCTCATTGGGGTCGATCTCGACCGAGAATTCCGCGCCTTCAGCCAGCGGGAAGGTATCAAGTACGGCACCCGCAACGCGGCGCATCATCTCGGCCGGCATCAAGGTCGGTGTGCCGCCGCCCCAATGCAGTCGCGACAACCGGACGCCCGGTGCAAGAGCGGCCTTCAGCATCTCAAGTTCGGTCAGAAGGGCCTCGGCATAAGCGCGGACCGGTTCCTCGGATTGCGTACCCTGGGTGCGGCAGGCGCAGAACCAGCATAGCCGCCGGCAGAAGGGCACATGCATGTACAATGAGATCGAGGCGCCCGCCGGGATCGCGCCCAGCCATTCGCGAAAGACGGGCTCACCTATTGCGGCGGTGAAATGCGGCGCGGTGGGATAGCTCGTGTAACGCGGCACACGTGCGTCAAACAATCCCAGGCGCTCAAGTTGCGATTGCTGTTCCATACTGCTATTATTGGCCTAACTCGCGCCAGGACCTTGATACAAATCAAATGCCACATGATGCCGCCCTTTGCGCGACGCAGCAGCCCTGCGAAATCTGTCCCATCCGCTATCGGGCTGTTTGTGCACATTGCGAAGGCGATGAACTGGCTGAACTGGAAAGCATGAAATTCTATCGCCGGTTTGAGGCGGGGCAGGTGGTGGTCTGGGCTGGCGACCGGATGGATTTCGTGGCCTCGGTCGTGGCTGGCATGGCGGGGCTGACCCAGCAGCTTGAGGATGGGCGCACCCAGATGGTCGGCCTGTTGCTGCCCAGCGATTTTCTGGGCCGGCCGGGTCGTGAGTCAGCCGCCTATACCGTCACCGCGACCAGCGATCTGTTGCTGTGCTGCTTTCGTCGCAAGCCCTTTGAGCGGTTGCTCATTGACAATCCCCGCATCGCAAGCCGCCTGCTTGAGATGACGCTGGACGAACTGGACGCCGTGCGCGACTGGCTTTTGCTGCTTGGGCGCAAATCGGCGCGTGAAAAGATCGCCTCGCTGCTGGTTATCCTTGCCCGGCGCGAGGCGGCACTGATCAAGCGTCGGCCCGAGGGGCGCATTGCCGTCGAACTACCGCTGACGCGTGAAGCGATGGCAGATTATCTTGGCCTGACGCTGGAAACCGTCAGCCGGCAGATGAGCGCGCTGAAGCGTGAAGGGGTGATCGAGCTTGAAGGCAAGCGCCGGGTGATCGTGCCTTCGTTCCAGGACCTGGTGCTGGAAAGCGGAGATGATTCCGATGGCGGACCGTTGAGCTAAAGCCAATCGGGCAGCCTGCCTGTCCCGGGTTATGCCCCGCGGCATTCGCCGCGGGGTTTTTCATGTCTGATCAGTGCGTCATCAGCACAGGGACCTGCGCCTTTTCCAGCATGTTGCGGGTGGCCCCGCCCAGGATTGCCTCGCGGAAACGCGAATGGCCATAGGCGCCCATGACCAGCATATCGGCGCCGATCTCGGTCGCGCGACGATTCAAAATATCGCTGACCAATGGCTGCGTCTTGGCCAGAACCGCGATCTCGGCCTTGACGCCATGGCGAGTGAGCATCTGGCATAGCGCACCGCCGGGGTCCGAACGCTCGGGGCCGGTGGGCGAGGGAGCGATGATGGTGATTTCGACACTATCCGCTGCGATCAGCAGGGGCAGCGCGCGCCGAACGGCGGCCATCGCCTCGTTCGACTGGTTCCAGGCGATCATGATCTTTTTGCCAAAGGGCGATTTCAGCTCTTCGGGGACGATCAGAACCGGGGCGGTGCCCTCGAACAAGGCGGCCTCGGTCACTGCCTCGGCGTCGGTGGGCGCGCCTTCGCAATAGGGGCGGCTCAGCACCACAAGATCGGCATAACGCGCGCGCATCCCGACCAGCGTTGACAGCCCGCCGACCTGTGCCACGGCCGAATCGACCGACCAGCGGATATCCTCGGGGTTCAGCCGCTCGCGGACCTTTTCTTCAAGCTCGCTTGCTGCGGCCATGGCCTTGTCGATGGATTCCTGGAACACATAGGCCGAGGCACCGGCGTAGTAATATCCGCTTTGGGTGTGATCGACACCAAGGCAGAATACATCAAGATGCGCATCCTCGCGCCGGGCCATGGCGATGGCCGAATCAAGCTGCTTGTGCTGATTGGTGTTGGTAAGAACGGTCAGGATTGTCTTGTAGCCCATGGGCTCTCCTTTCACGGTTCAGGGCGATTCTTGCCCCTTTCCGGGGGGAATCGCAATCGCTCGCCTTAGCCAACTGCGACATCCTGTCCGGATATTTAACGATTTTACACCTGTCCCGTGTATCCTGATTGATGCAGATCAAAGTCTCACGAAACTGTGCAGAGATAAAAGGATCTGTCGAAGCCCCACCCGGCAGCGTCTTTTGATGTCCCGGGTGGTCTCGCCGCTGGATGAAGGACAGAAATTCATGTTGGACACCATCAAGCTGATCGCGCTTGGCTCGATTGCGGTTCTGGCCGCGATCGCGGCCAACTATGCGCGGCCCGATGATCCCGCCTACCTAGTGAACGCCTTGATCGTCATGCTGGTGGCGGGTGTCATGTTCGTGCGGGTGCTGCGCCAGATGGGGAACGAGCAACCCTCCCTCGAGCCCCACCCTGAGACCGAATATATGGACGGGGTGGTGCGGGCCGGCGTCATCGCCACCGCATTCTGGGGGGCCGTGGGCTTTCTGGTCGGGGTGGTCATCGCCCTGCAGCTGGCCTTTCCGGTGCTGAACCTCAGCGACATCACCATGGGCTATACGAACTTTGGCAAGCTGCGCCCGCTGCATACCTCGGCGGTGATCTTTGCCTTTGGTGGCAACGCGCTGATCGCCACGTCGTTCTATGTCGTGCAGCGCACCTCGGCCGCACGGCTTTGGGGCGGCAATGCGGCCTGGTTCGTGTTCTGGGGCTATCAGCTTTTCATCGTTCTGGCCGCGACCGGCTATATTCTTGGTGCCACGCAGTCCAAGGAATACGCTGAACCCGAATGGTACGTTGACTGGTGGCTGACGCTGGTCTGGGTCGTCTATCTGGCCGTGTTCCTGGGCACGATCCTGAAGCGGAAAGAGCCGCATATCTATGTGGCGAACTGGTTCTATCTGTCCTTCATCGTCACCATCGCCATGCTGCATATCGTCAACAACCTGGCGATCCCGGTCAGCGTATTCGGCTCAAAGTCGGTGCAGCTGTTCTCGGGCGTGCAGGATGCGATGACGCAATGGTGGTACGGACATAACGCCGTGGGCTTTTTCCTGACCGCCGGCTTCCTGGGGATGATGTATTACTTCATCCCCAAACAGGCCGAGCGTCCGGTCTATAGCTACAAGCTGTCGATCATCCACTTCTGGGCGCTGATCTTTCTGTACATCTGGGCCGGTCCGCACCACCTGCACTATACCGCGCTGCCCGACTGGGCCTCGACGCTGGGCATGGTGTTCTCGATCATGCTGTGGATGCCTTCCTGGGGCGGTATGATCAACGGTCTGATGACGCTTTCTGGCGCATGGGACAAGCTGCGCACCGATCCCATCATCCGCATGATGGTTGTTGCGGTCGGCTTCTACGGCATGGCGACCTTTGAAGGTCCGATGATGTCGATCAAGGCCGTGAACTCGCTGTCGCACTATACTGACTGGACCATCGGTCACGTCCACTCCGGCGCTTTGGGCTGGAACGGCATGATCACCTTTGGCGCGCTTTACTATCTGGTGCCGCGTCTGTGGGGTCGTGAACGGCTCTATTCGCTCTCTCTGGTCAGCTGGCACTTCTGGCTCGCGACCATCGGCCTGGTGCTTTACGCCGCCTCGATGTGGGTCTCGGGCATCATGGAAGGGCTGATGTGGCGCGAGGTCGATTCCCAGGGCTTCCTGGTCAACGCCTTCGCCGACACGGTTGCCGCGAAGTTCCCGATGAACGTGGTGCGTGCGCTTGGTGGGGTGCTGTACCTCGGCGGTGCGCTGATCATGTGCTACAACCTTTGGGCCACGGTCGCGCGCCAGCCCAAGACCCAGCCGACCACTATTGCGGTCCCGGCAGAGTGAGGACGGATCATGGCAATTCTTGATAAGCATAAGGTTCTGGAAAAGAACGCAACGCTGCTGCTGGTCTTTTCCTTTCTGGTGGTGACCATCGGGGGCATCGTTGAGATTGCGCCGTTGTTCTATCTGCAGAACACCATTGAGAAGGTCGAGGGGATGCGGCCCTATACGCCGCTGGAACTGAAGGGGCGCGACATCTATGTGCGCGAAGGCTGCTATGTCTGCCATAGCCAGATGATCCGCCCGATGCGCGACGAGGTCGAGCGTTATGGCCATTACAGCCTTGCTGCCGAGTCGATGTATGATCATCCGTTCCAGTGGGGCTCGAAACGTACCGGGCCGGACCTTGCCCGGGTCGGGGGACGCTATTCGGACGAATGGCACATCGACCACCTGGTGAACCCGCAAGGGGTGGTGCCGGAATCGATCATGCCGAAATACGGCTTCCTTCTGGATCGCAAGATCGACCCCTCGAACATCGAGCAACGCTTGCGCACCGATGCGCTGGTCGGCGTGCCCTATAGCGACGAGATGATCGCCGCCGGTCGGGCCGACTTCCTGGCGCAGGCCGATCCTGATGCGGATGCCTCGGGCCTTGAGGAACGCTATCCGGGTGCCCAGCAGCGCAATTTCGACCGCCGCCCCGGCGTGTCTGAAATGGATGCTCTGGTGGCCTATTTGCAGGTGCTGGGCACGATGGTCGATTTCTCGACCTTCGAACCTGATCCAAATCGCTGAGGTGCGTCATGGACAGATATTCTTTCCTGCGCGAACTGGCCGATAGCTGGGTGCTTCTGGCGCTGGTGATCTTTTTTCTGGGCGTGGTGGTCTTTGCCTTCAGGCCGGGTTCGCGGCCGATGCACCGTGACGCAGCCGAAAGCATCTTCCGCAATGAGATGAGGCCCGCCCCGGCGGGCGAGAAGGAGGTCGAGTGATGGCCGATACCGACGACGAGCACACCAGCCCGCAGAGCCCCGATAACCGGGCCGAGCTGGAACGCCAGGCCGCCGACAAGGCTCAGAAGGACCAGACCCTTGCCCAATCCTCCGAGGGTCAGCCGGTCAGCCCGCGCCCCGGTGCAACCCGGGTCGTGCGCGACCGCAAGGGCGCGCGCCGGGTGATCGAGGTGCCCTCGACCGGGCATTCCTGGGACGGGATCGAGGAATATGACAATCCGCTGCCGCGCTGGTGGCTGTGGACCTTTTACGCCACCATCATCTGGTCGGTGGCCTATGTCATCGCCTATCCTGCGATCCCGCTTTTGAACGGATCGACACAAGGGGTGCTGGGCCAGAACTATCGCTCGGACGTGGCGGCCGAGATCCAGCGATTCAAGGACGCGAATGCGCCCATCCAGGCCAAGCTGGTAGAAACCCCGCTTGAGGAAATCGCCGCCGATCCGGAACTGGCGAACTATACCGCCAATGCCGGTGCCGCGATCTTCCGCACCTGGTGTGCGCAGTGTCACGGTTCCGGGGCGGGCGGTGCGACGGGCTACCCTTCGCTGCTGGATAATGACTGGCTGTGGGGCGGCTCGCTGGAGGATATCCACACCACCGTGACCCACGGTATCCGCGATCCGCAGAACGATGATACACGCTATTCGGAAATGCCGCGTTTTGGCACGGACGAGATGTTGGACAACACTCAGATCCGTCAGGTCGTAAACCATGTGCTTGCGCTTGGCGGCCTGCCGCATGACGCGGCGCTGGCGACCGAAGGTGAGGCGGTCTTTGCCGATAACTGCGTCTCGTGCCATGGCGAGGACGGCACCGGCGACCGCAGCCAGGGTGCCCCGGACCTGACGGATGCGGTCTGGCTATATGGTTCGGACCCGGCAACGATCACACGTATTGTGCATGACGGACCCTTTGGCGTCATGCCCGCCTGGACGGGCCGTCTGTCCGAGGCCGACATTCGCGCCGTTGCCGCCTATGTCCACAGCCTTGGCGGCGGCGAATAACAAAACACCGGGATCCCTGGCCGGGTAACCGGCCGGGGAGGCACCGGCCCCCTGTCCTGTTCGCGCGTTTCCAAGGGGGCCGGTGCGCTTATCAAACGTCAATCCCTGCGGCCGGCGCAAGCCGGTTCGCGTGTTTTTCTCCGAGGCAGGTCTTTGGCGCATGCGACAAAGCGGCCCATGCCCCGCACCTTGTTCCATCGCTATAAGCCAGCGGACCCGCGCTTGATGCAGATCAATGCGCCGGTGCGGCCCGGCCCGCTATGATCGGGCCACGCGCAACAGGAGCTAATCATGTCGAACCCCGACATCGACCCGCCACGTCTATATGCCGCCCGAGAGCCGATCTTTCCCCGCCGTGTCCATGGCTGGTTTCGCAACCTGAAATGGATCATCATGGCGGTAACGCTGGCGATCTATTACATCACGCCGTGGATCCGCTGGGACCGGGGACCAAGCCTGCCCGATCAGGCGGTGCTGATCGATCTGGCCAACCGCCGCTTCTATTTCTTCTGGATCGAGATCTGGCCGCATGAATTCTATTTCGTTGCCGGCCTTTTGGTCATGGCGGGGCTGGGGTTGTTTCTGTTCACCTCGGCGCTGGGGCGGGTCTGGTGCGGCTATGCCTGCCCGCAGACGGTATGGACCGATCTTTTCATCCTGACAGAGCGTTGGGTCGAGGGCGACCGGAACGCTCGTGTCCGGCTGTGGAACGCGCCGTGGGATGCCCGCAAGCTGAGGCTGCGACTGACGAAATGGGCGATCTGGCTGCTGATCGCCGTGGCGACGGGCGGGGCCTGGATCTTTTATTTCACCGACGCGCCGACGCTGCTTCGCAATCTCTTTACCGGGGACGCCCATCCGGTCGCCTATATCACCATGGGGATTCTGACCGCGACGACCTTCCTGTTTGGCGGTTTCGCGCGTGAGCAGATCTGTATTTATGCCTGCCCATGGCCGCGCATTCAGGCCGCGATGATGGATGAGGATACCCTGACCGTCGCCTATCGCGAATGGCGGGGTGAGCCGCGTGGCAAACTGCACCGGGGGGAGGCGACCAGATCCGAAGGCGGCCCCAAGGGTGATTGCATCGACTGCATGGCTTGCGTGAACGTTTGCCCCATGGGCATCGACATTCGTGACGGCCAGCAGCTGGAGTGCATCACCTGCGCGCTGTGCATCGACGCCTGCGACGAGGTGATGGGCAAGATCGGCAAACCGCGCGGCCTGATCGACTATATGGCGCTGCGGGACGAGGCAGCCGAGCGTGCGGGCGAGACCCCGAAACCGCTGCTGAAACATATCCTGCGTCCGCGCACGGTGCTGTACTTTACGCTCTGGGCCGGGATCGGGGTTGCGCTGCTGGTTGCGCTGTTCCTGCGCTCTCCGTTCGATCTGAACGTGACACCGGTCAGGAACCCGCTTTACGTCACCATGGCCGATGGTGCGATCCGCAACACCTATGCGCTGCGCCTGCGCAACAAGCAGGGGGACGAGCGTGAATTTACCGTTTCGGTCCTTGGCGCAGATGGTACCCTGCCGCAGGGCGTCACCGTGACGCTTGAGGGTCTGCCTGACACCCGCGTCAGCGTATCTGCGAATAGTACCCATACCCAACGCGTCTATATCACCGCCGAAAAGGGCTCGGCCCTTGCCGGCAGTGAGCAAAGCGAGTTGACGCTGTGGGTCGAAGATGCCACCGATGGGAACAAGTCCCGGATCGGCACGGTCTTCCATGGAAGGAGTGAGTGATGCCGCGCGAACTGACTGGCCGCCATGTGTTGCTGATCACCCTGGGGGCCTTTGGCATTATCATCGCGGTCAATGTCTTTATGGCCGTGAAAGCCGTCGGCACCTTTCCTGGGCTTGAGGTCAAGAACAGCTATGTTGCCTCGCAACGCTTTGACCGTGATCGCAATGCACAAGAGGCGCTGAACTGGACCGTGACCCCGGATTATGACGGGCGCGAAATGGTGCTGGTGATCCGTGACGGTCAGGGCAATCCCGCACCTGTCAGCACGCTTGAGGTCACCGTTGGTCGCCCCACCCATGTGCGCGACGACCAGCGGCCCGAGTTCACTTACTCTGGCGGCCTCTTTCGCGCGCCGCTTGTTCTTGCGCCGGGACAATGGAACATCCACCTGACCGCCACCGCGCCAGACGGCACAGTGTTCCGCCAGCGTATCGACCACTACAACGGCAACCGGGTGCAGTGAGATGTCGGACGCCACGCTGCACGACCACGACGCCCGGCTTTCGGCTTGTCCGGCTTGCGATGCTGCGCCGCTGGCTTCGCGCATTGCGTCGGCCAAAGGGGCGCAGGCGGATATCATCCTGTCGCTGCCGACCATCCATTGCGCAACCTGTATCACCGATGTTGAGGGGGTGCTGAACCGTCATCCCGGGGTCAAGGCCGCGCGGGTTAACCTGACCCTGCGCCGCGTCACCGTGGACGCGCCGGGCATGAGTGCCGAAGAGCTGATTCCCGTCGTTGAAAGCATCGGCTATGAGGCGCATGAGCTTGACCCCGCTGCGCTTAGCGCCAGCGCCGCCGACCGGCAGGGCCGCGATATCCTGATGCGCATTGGCGTATCGGGTTTTGCGATGATGAATATCATGATCCTGTCGGTTGCAGTCTGGTCAGGGGCCGAGGCCGCGACGCGGGACATGTTCCACTGGATTTCCGGGGCCATTGCCCTGCCGACTGTTGCCTTTGCTGGCCGGCCTTTCTTTTCCAGCGCCTGGCGGGCGATCAGCCATGGGCGGCTGGGGATGGATGTGCCGATCTCGCTGGCGCTGATCCTGGCAAGTTCCATCTCGGTCTATGAAACGCTGAACTCGGGCCGGCACGCCTATTTCGATGCGGCGGTGATGCTGTGCTTCTTTCTGCTGATCGGGCGCTATCTGGACTATCGCACCCGCGCCGTCGCCCGTTCTGCTGCCGAAGAGCTGACCGCGCTTGAGGTGCCGCGCGCCTTTCGTATCACTGCTGCCGGCGATGAGCCCGTGCCGGTATCCGAACTCGTACCGGGCGATCTGATCCGCATCCGCCCCGGCGCCCGCGTCCCCGCCGATGGAGAGATCATCGACGGGATGAGCGAAATCGACCGCTCGCTTTTAACGGGCGAGAGCATTCCGGTCGCCGCCGCCCCGGGCCTTGCGCTTTCGGCGGGCGAGGTGAACCTGACCGGTCCCCTGGTCCTGCGGGTGACGGCAGCCGGGCGCGACAGCTCACTGGCGCGGCTGACGGCACTGGTCGCCGCGGCTGAATCGGCGCGCGGCCATTATACCAGTCTTGCCGACCGCGCCTCGCGGCTATATTCGCCGCTGGTGCACCTTATGGCCTTTTGCAGCTTTCTTGGCTGGTATCTGGCCACCCATGACCTGCGGCTGGCGGTAAACATCGCGGCGGCGGTCCTGATCATCACCTGCCCCTGTGCGCTTGGCCTTGCTGTCCCGGCAGTGATCACCACAGCGTCGGGGCGGCTGTTCCGCCGCTGCATGCTGATCAAAGAGGGCACTGCGCTTGAGCGGCTGGCTGATGTCGATACCGTGGTTTTCGACAAGACCGGTACCCTGACCATGGGTGTGCCGCAGCTTGTTTCGATCAATGTCATCCCGGTTGAGGCGCGGCCTGTCGCGCTGGCGCTGGCGCAGGGCTCGGGCCATCCGCTGTCACAGGCGCTGGCGCAGGCACTGGTTGGGGCGGGTACTGTACCTGCACCCCTTGCTGATCTGCGTGAAGTGCCGGGCTATGGTATTGCGGGCAACTGGCAGGGGCGCGAGGTCCGGCTTGGCCGTGCCGACTGGCTAGGTGCCGAACATGGCGATGCCCGTCTTTCGGCCAGCTGGCTGTCGCTTGGTCAGGGTGCGCCGATCCGGCTGGAGTTTTCGGACAGGCTGCGTCCGGGGGCCGGGGAATGCGTCTCGGCGATCCTTGCCTCGGGGCGGCGAGTGCTCCTGCTGTCCGGCGATGCCGCGCCGGTGGTCGAGGATCTGGCGACCCGTCTTGGCATCGCCGAATGGCGGGCTGGCGTTACTCCGGTCGAAAAGGCCACGGCCGTGCATGATCTGCGCGAACAGGGGCTGCATGTGCTGATGGTCGGCGATGGGCTCAATGATACCGCCGCACTGACCGAGGCGCATGTTTCGATCTCACCCGCCTCGGCGCTTGATGCGGCGCGTACCGCCTCGGATATCGTGCTGGTCGGCAGCGACCTTTCCCCGGTTGCACAGTCACTGACGCTGGCCCGGCAGGCGCGTTCGCGCATCAAAGAGAATTTCGCCATCTCGTTTCTTTACAATATCGTCGCTGTGCCCATTGCCATTGCCGGTTTTGCCACCCCGCTGATGGCGGCGCTTGCCATGTCGCTGAGCTCGATCAGCGTGACGCTGAACGCGCTGCGGCTGCGGCGCTGAGGAAAGGGGAACGGGATGGAGATTCTTGGCCTTTTGATCCCGGTCTCGCTCGCGCTTGGCGGGCTGGGGCTTATTGCCTTCATCTGGGCGCTGCGCGGCCGGCAATATGAGGACCCAAAGGGCGACGCCGAGCGGATCCTCAGCACCGAATGGGACGACCGGCCCAAGCCCTGATGCATCGTTTGCCGGTCACGGCCTTGTTGGCTTGCATTGCGGGCGGGGACAGGTCAATCAGACGCGAGCCAACAGACAGGTGAGCGATGGCCAGTCCCGCCCCGTTTTCTCGATATGAATTCCTGATTGCCTGGCGCTATCTGCGCGCACGCCGCGCCGAGGGCGGGGTCAGCGTGATGACCTGGATCAGCCTGATCGGCATTACCCTTGGGGTGATGGCGCTGATCACCACCCTTGCGGTGCGCGCCGGGTTCAGGTCCGATTTCGTCGATACGATCCTGGGTGCCAATGCACATAGCACGGTCTATTACGCGCCGACACAGATCTATAATGAGCTGACCGAGGAAACCTATGTCACCCCCGGCCGGGTCGAGGATTATGAGGCCGTCGCCGCCAGCATCGCCCAGATCCCCGGCGTGACCCGCGCGGTCCCGGCGGTGCGGGCGCAGGTCATGGCGCGGCAGGGCGATGCGGCCGCCTTGGGCGATGTCTATGGCGTGACGGCCGAGTCGCTCAAGGCGATGTCCGGGATCGTTGATTCCGAACGATCGGCAGGTGACATTGATGCCTTTGATCAGGGCATCGCCATTGGTATCGGCATGGCACGCGACCTTGGCATCGGGCTGGGCGACCGGTTGCAGCTTGTGGCCCCCGACGGTGCCAGGACGCCTTTTGGCACTACGCCGCGGGTGGAATCCTTTGAGGTGGTCTTTATCTTTTCGGCCGGCCGCTACGATGTGGACCAGACGCGGATCTATATGCCACTTGCCGAGGCGCAGAGCTTTTTCAACCGCGAGGGTGTGGCGGACGAAATCGGGGTCTTTGTGGATAACCCCGAACGGATCGACGACTGGACGCTGCCTTTGCTGCAGGTGGCAGGTGAGCGGTCGCAGGTCTGGACCTGGCGCGATGCCTCAGGTTCGTTTCTTGCCGCGCTTGATATGGAGGATGACGTGATGTTCCTCATCCTCTCGATCCTCGTGCTGATCGCTTCGATGAATATCACGTCGGGCCTGATCATGCTGGTCAAGAACAAGGGGCGTGACATCGGTATCCTGCGCACCATGGGCCTGACCGAAGGTGCGGTGCTGCGGGTCTTTTTCCTTTGCGGGGCGTTCACCGGCGTAATCGGCACCATTGCCGGGGTCGTGCTGGGGGTGGTCCTGTCGCTGAACGTCGATCACATCATGGCGGCGCTGAACGCACTGACCGGGGGCGGCGCATGGCAGCCCGAGGTGCGCGGCATCTACCAGCTTACTGCCGATCTGAGGGCCTGGGACATTTTCCGTGCTGCGGTTCTGTCGCTAGGCCTGTCTTTCATCGTCACCATCTTTCCTGCGCGCCGCGCCGCGCGCATGAACCCGGTCGAGGCGCTGCGCTATGAGTGACGTTCTGGTTCTGGAAGGCATCTCAAAAACTTACGGACTGGCCGGGCCCGCCCCGGTTCCGGTGCTGTCGGACCTGTCACTGTCGGTCGCGCAGGGCGAGGTGGTGGCGCTGGTCGCGCCCTCGGGGGCCGGGAAATCGACGCTTTTGCATATCGCGGGGCTGCTTGATACCGCCGACAGTGGTCGCGTGCTGCTAAATGGCCGCGACATGAGCGGGCAGAACGACCGGACCCGGACCGAGGCCCGGCGTGAACAGTTGGGATTTGTTTATCAGTTCCACCATCTGCTGCCCGAGTTCTCGGCGGCGGAAAACGTCATCCTGCCGCAGCTTGCGAATGGTGTGGCCGAAGGGGCCGCGCGCGCCCGGGCGCTGGATCTGTTGGGCCGCGTCGGGCTGAGCCATCGCGCTGATCATCGTCCGGCGCAGCTTTCGGGGGGCGAACAGCAGCGCGTTGCTTTCTGCCGGGCACTGGCAAACCAGCCATCGCTGCTGTTGGGGGATGAGCCGACGGGGAACCTTGATCCGGCGACCTCGGACAAGGTTTTTGACGTGCTGATGGCTTTGGTGCGCGAGACGGGCCTTGCGGCACTGATCGCCACCCATAACCTTGACCTCGCACAGCGCATGGATCGGGTAATCCGTCTGGGCGGTTGAGGCAAAGGAGGTGCTCATGAGATTGGCGGCTGCGCTTTGCGCCTGTTCCCTGGCGGTTTCTGCACCAGTGGCAGCCGATCCGTTCGAACAATTCGGGACGGCCATGAAATATGGCCTGCCGCTAGCCGCCGCTGTCTGCGCCGCCGATCAGGGCCGGTTTGAGGATTTCGCTGTCCGGGGGCTGCTGCAAGCTGCGCTGGTCTGGGGAATGAAAGAGTTCTTTGACGGCCAGCCAATCTCGCGCCGGCCCTCGGGTGAGGGGAAAGGCTTCCCCTCGGGTCATACCGCTGCCGCCTTTTTCGGCGCTGCGGATCTTGCCGGGAAATGTTTCGATGACCAACCCGAGGCTGGTGCGCTGGCCTACGGTGCCGCCGGCCTGACCGGCTGGAGCAGGGTTCACGCCGGAGAGCATACGCCCGAGCAGGTCTGGACCGGGGCGCTTGTCGGATTCAGCTTTGGTGCAGCCAGCTTTGGCATCGGCAGCGAAGGTGCCAGTTTTTCTGTCGGCATGCGGTTCTGATCAATCATTTCTCAAGGTTTTAGCGCCAGGATAACCCCATTCGAGGGTCCACGCCTGCTTTGTGTAAGCGGGGCGGGCGTTCTTCAGGCGGGGTTTCAGATGGGGTTTTTGTCATGTCGGGAATGACGGCGCTGCTGCTTATGCTTGCAGCCTGCGCCCAGACTCAGATCCAGCCGATGAGCAAGGATACGTTCAAGGTTGCGACCCATGCTGCCCCGGCCTGTGGTCCGGCAGGCGCGCGTAACGTCGCCTTCAAATCCGCTGCGATCGAGGTGATCCGCAAGGGCGGCGACAAATTCGTCGTCCTCGGCGATCAAAGTGACCGCGCGGGGCAGGGCGATATCATTGTCGGATTCCAACAAAACTATTCCCGGGGAATGGTGATCAGAATGGTCTCAGATGGCTCGCCCGAGGCTGGGAATGCCCTTTCGGCGCCGGAAACGCTTGGCGCGGACTGGCAGAAAGTCGTGGCAAAGGGGTGTGCCTTCGACCTGCCAGGTGCGGGGCAGGGGGCCGTTGCGCCTAGGCTGCCCGTGATCCGACCAGGATCATGATTGCGCCCAGAACGCAAAGCGTCCCGCCAATCAGATCCCAGCGCGTCGGCACCTGCCCTTCGGTCAGCCAAAGCCAGCCGAGCGAGGCGATGACATAGATCCCGCCATAGGCCGCATAGGCGCGGCCGGCGAAATCCGTGTCCACCCGTGTCAGCAGCCAGGCAAACAGAGCCAGCGAGATCACGCCCGGCACCAGCCACAAAGGGGACTTGCCCAGCCTTAGCCATCCCCAGAAAGCAAAACAGCCCGCGATCTCGGCCAGCGCCGCAAGAACGTACAGCGCAATCGGCGCAGCCAGCGTCACACGTCCAGCTCTTCAGTGTCCGCGAACTGCGCGTTTTCCTGAATGAACTGAAAGCGCAGCTCGGGTTTTTTGCCCATCAGCCGTTCGACCAGATCGCCAGTCTCACCGCCTTCGTCCTCGTCGATCGAGACACGGATCAGCTTGCGGGTCTTGGGGTTCATGGTGGTGTCTTTCAGGTCCTTGGCGTCCATCTCGCCCAGACCCTTGAAACGCTGCACGTCGATTTTTCCCTTGCCGCCCAGACCCTTGGCAAGCCAGTGCTCTTTCTCGGCGTCATCGGCGACATAGATGCGATATGCACCTTGCGTCAGCCGGTAAAGCGGCGGGCAGGCCAGATAAAGATGCCCCTTGTCGATCAGCGGCCGCATCTGAGTAAAGAAAAAGGTCATCAACAGGCTGGCGATATGAGCCCCATCCACATCGGCATCCGTCATGATGATGATCTTGTCATAGCGCAGATCGTCGATGTTGAACCGCGAGCCCATGCCGACCCCAAGCGCCTGGCAAAGATCGGCGATTTCCTGGTTCGAGCCCAGCTTGGACGAAGCTGCGCCCAGCACGTTCAGGATCTTGCCGCGCAGGGGCAACAGTGCCTGAGTGGTGCGTTCACGCGCCATCTTGGCGCTGCCGCCGGCCGAGTCGCCTTCGACGATGAACAGCTCGGTCCCCTCGCGGTTGGTGGCCGAGCAGTCGACCAGCTTGCCGGGCAGGCGCAGTTTTTTCGTGGCCGATTTGCGGGCGGTTTCCTTTTCCTGCCTGCGGCGCAGCCGTTCCTCGGCACGCAGCACCAGAAAATCAAGGATCGCGCCCGCTGATTTCGTGTCAGACGCCAGCCAGTTATCGAAATGGTCGCGCACCGCGCCTTCGACCAGTCGCTGCGCTTCGGTCGTGGCAAGGCGGTCCTTGGTCTGGCCGACAAATTCCGGCTCTCGGATAAAACAGGACACCAGCGCGCAGCCGCCGGTCAGAAGGTCGTCGCGGGTGATCTGCGCCGCCTTCTTGTTGCTCACCCGCTCGCCATAGGCGCGGATGCCGCGCAGGATTGCGGACCAGAAGCCAGCCTCATGGGTGCCACCCTCGGGCGTAGGCACGGTGTTACAATAGGACTGGATGAAACCATCGCGCGAGGGCGTCCAGTTGATTGCCCAATCGACCTTGCCGGGGGTGTTGAATTTTTCCTTGAAATCGACGCTGCCCGAAAAGGGACGGTCGGCATAGGTCGAGGAATTGCCCAGCACCTCGGTGAGGTAATCGGCAAGGCCACCCGGGAAGTGAAAGGTCGCCTCCAGCGGCGTTTCACCGTCGTCGATTTCTGATTTCCAGCGGATTTCGACGCCTGAGAACAAATAGGCCTTGGATTTAACCATGCGAACCAGCCGCGCCGGTTTGAAGCGGTGGTGCCCGAAGATCTGCTCATCCGGGTGGAAGGTTACGGTGGTGCCGCGCCGGTTCGGTGCCGCACCCACCTTTTCGACCGGACCCAACGGCAAGCCGCGCGAGAAGCGTTGTTCGTAAAGTTCCCGGTTGCGGGCGACCTGCACCACCATGCTGTCAGAAAGCGCGTTGACGACCGAGGCACCGACGCCATGCAGGCCCCCCGATGTCTGATAGGCGTCGCCTGAGAATTTGCCACCGGCATGCAGCGTGCAAAGGATCACCTCAAGCGCCGATTTTCCGGGGAATTTCGGATGCGGGTCAATTGGAATGCCGCGGCCGTTGTCGCGGATTGTGACCGAGTAATCGGCCAGAAGCTCGACCTCGATACGGCTGGCGTGACCAGCAACAGCCTCGTCCATCGAGTTGTCTAGGATTTCAGCCACCAGATGGTGCAGCGCCCGTTCGTCGGTGCCGCCAATATACATGCCCGGGCGTTTGCGCACCGGCTCGAGTCCTTCGAGCACCTCGATGGAGGAGGCCGAATAGCTTTCGGCAGCCTTATCCGCGGCGGGAAAGAGATCGTCAGCCATGGCACCTGCTCGTCTTGTTCTTCTGAGCAGGCGTTATCTCATGTCCTGCGGTCCGGGGGCAAGGGAAAGTGGATCGCGGGGCGGCTGCCCGCTAGGGATTGTCGTTTCCGGGCCCCGATCAGATGGCATTTCAAGCGGGCTCATCCAGCCGCGCCTGCCACATTTTCTGAAAAGCCGGACGGGACTGGCAAGCCTCAAGCCAGACCTTCAGGGCAGGGAAACGGCCCATCAGCCCGGCATGTCCCTGAGCATAGCGGACCACCTCGGCCAGGTTCAGATCGGCGACGGTAAAGCGGCCGCCGACCATATGGCCGTGGCGGGCAATGTGGTCGTCAAGCACCTTGAACGGGCGCAGCAGGCGTTCGGCAGCCTGGGAAATCGCCTTCTCGGCCTCGGGTGGCCGTGGCGAGCCTTTGCCGAGGTTGGACAGAATCGTCAATGCGTCTTCTTCGATCGAGGTGGCGGCGTAAAAGCTCCATTGCAGGATCAGCGCATCCTCGATCGCATCTCCGGGGCCAAGGGGCTGACCGTATTTGCGCGCCAGATGCAGCGTGCAGGCAAAGGATTCAGACAGCACCAGATCGCCATCTTGCAGCACCGGGATTGCCCCTGCGGGGGACAGTTTCAGAAAGCTTTCCGAATGAGTGTTCAGGGGCGCATCAGGCGCATCGGGATTTGCCAGGCGATAGGCCTGAATCACCGGCACCTGTTTGAAGGGCAGGTCAAGTTCATGACAAAGCCAGATGATGCGCGAGGCACGCGAGCGGGTGACGCCATGGATGGTCAGCATGGGTTTCTCCTGATCATGGCTTTGGTGTTGCGCGGTTAAAGCACCTGCGCAAGATAGCGCATCATATTTCCGCCCATGACCTTAGCTATCTGTTCGTCGTTCAGGTCAGCATCCATCAGCGCCTGGGTCAGCGCAACCAGATGAGCCGCATCAAATGGAGCATCGACCGAGCCGTCGTAATCCGATCCGAGTGAGACGTGATCTTCGCCCACAAGCTTGATTGCCGCCGTGATTGCATTGGCAATGTCGGCCGGGGTGCGGCCGCAGACAACATCGGCCCAGTAGCCGATGCCGATCAGGCCGCCCTTTTCCGCGATCTTTTGCAGCAATTCGTCATCAAGGTTGCGCGGGCTCGGGCATTGGCCATGGATCCCGGTATGAGACAGGATCGGCCGCACGCCGGGAATGGTCAGCACGTCGCGCACCACCTGTGGGCTTGCGTGGGCAAGATCGACTATCATGCGTTTGGCGATCATCTCTTCGACAACCTGGCGGCCAAATGGGGTCAGCCCCGAGTTGTCATTGCCTTGTCCATGCAGGCTGCCGCCGAGTTCGTTGTCAAAGAAATGCGTCAGCCCGACCAGGCGGAAGCCCGCACCATAAAGCACCTGCAGATTGCCGATATTGCCTTCGAGGGGATGGGCACCTTCGGT
The DNA here is from genome assembly GCF_019633685.1 of Paracoccus sp. J56. NCBI lineage: Bacteria > Pseudomonadati > Pseudomonadota > Alphaproteobacteria > Rhodobacterales > Paracoccaceae > Paracoccus > Paracoccus sp. J56. The sequence goes on along the minus strand of NZ_JAFL01000001.1, from coordinate 62,805 downwards.
CCCGAGGATGGCGCCGACGGTTTTTGCGCCGTTCTGCCGCGCTTCGAGCAGGGTCTGGAGATCCTCGGCCGAGCGGATCAGCATGACCTGATCAGGTGCGCGTTCGGCGGCATCGCGCAGAGCCGCCGCCTGAACGAGCGCCCGTTCCTTAAGGCTGAACCAGCTGGGCAGGGGGCGGAGCTGGCCGATAAAAAGGGGGGTAATGTTATCGGGGGCTTCAGCCGAGTTCTGGCTGTAGTTCTGGCCGCGCGGGCTTTTGGTAACAGTAGTAAAAACCTGTACCGCGACATTGCCTTCGATCAGCCGGGGAATGTCGACATGGCCGCGGTCAACGCGTTCGAGCAGGTCACGGTCCCACAGAAGCGCGTCGGAATGCCAGTCGCCGATGACAAGCTTTTGATGCAGGGCCTCGGCTTGTGGCGTCACCGGCCAGCCGGCCTCGGGCATGGTGATCGGGTTCAGTCTTTGTTCGACAAAGGCCGGGCCCCAGATTGCCACGGCAGTGGCTGCGAGAGCCGCCAGCGCCAGAAGCCAAAGGATGATGCGCCGAAGTCTGCGGATCATGCTGTCCCCTTTCCTTGTTTGCGGGCAGCATAGGACAGGTGTCCGGGACAGGCGATGAAAAACTGTCCCGGCTGCCGCCGGGGAAGGGGCTCTGCCCCATCCCTTCGGGATTCCCCGGGATATTTTAACACGAAAGAAGGGGTTAGAGCTTGTTTCGTGTGACCCCGGGGGGTCGGATCAGGCCTCCATCGCCTCAAGTTCGTCGATGAAACCTTCGATCATCGACAGGCCCTTGTCCCAGAACGCGGGGTCTGAGGCGTCGAGGCCAAAGGGGGCGAGCAGTTCCTTGTGGTGGCGCGATCCCCCGGCTGCCAGCATGTCGAAATACTTTGCCTGGAAGTCTGGCAGGCCATCCTCATAGGCGGCGTAGAGTGCGTTCACCAGCCCATCGCCGAATGCATAGGCGTAGACATAGAAGGGCGAGTGGACGAAATGCGGCACATAGGTCCAGAAACTTTCATAGCCCGGCATGAATTCGAAGGCATCGCCCAGCGACTCCGCCTGTACCGACATCCACAGGGCGTTGATATCCTCGGGCGTCAGTTCACCTTTGGCACGGGCGGCGTGCAGTTTGCATTCGAAGTCATAGAAGGCGATCTGGCGGACGACCGTGTTGATCATGTCCTCGACCTTGCCAGCCAGAAGTGCCTTGCGCTGCGCCTTGTCCGTAGTCTTGGTCAGAAGTGCGCGGAAGGTCAGCATTTCGCCAAAGACCGAGGCGGTTTCAGCAAGCGTCAACGGGGTTGAGGCCAGCAACTCCCCCTGCGCAGCTGCAAGCCGTTGGTGGACGCCGTGACCCAGTTCATGGGCAAGGGTCATGACATCGCGTGGTTTGCCAAGATAGTTCAGCAGCACATAGGGGTGAACCGTGGTGACGGTCGGGTGCGCGAAGGCACCGGGGGCCTTGCCGGGCTTGACGCCAGCGTCGATCCAGCCGCGATCGAAAAAGGGCTGGGCGAGATCGGCCAGTTTCGGTGAGAAACCGGCATAGGCGCCAAGGACCGTATCGCGGGCCTCGCCCCATGTGATCAGTCGCGGGCTTTCCGAGGGTAGCGGCGCGTTGCGGTCCCATATCTGCAATTTGTCGAGGCCGAGCCAGCGCGCCTTAAGCCGGTAATAGCGATGCGACAGGCGCGGATAGGCGGCGGTCACGGCGTTGCGCAGCGCCTCGACCACCTCGGGTTCGACATGGTTCGACAAGTGCCGCGCTGTTTGCGGCGTTGGCATCTTGCGCCATTTATCCTCGATGGCCTTTTCCTTGGCCAGCGTGTTGTGGATGCGGGTAAAGAGCTTGATATTTCGGCCAAAGACCTCGGCCAACGCACGGGCACCGGCTTCGCGTCGTGCACGGTCGTGGTCGGTAAGCAGGTTCAGCGTCGCTTCGAGCCCCAGTTCCTCGCCATCCACCTGGAAGGTCAGAGCTGCGGTGGTTTCGTCAAAAAGCCGGTTCCAGGCCGCTGCCCCGACGACGGAATTGTCGTGAAGGAAACGTTCAAGCTCATTTGACAGTTGATAGGGGCGCATAGCGCGCATGCGGTCAAACACCGGCTTGTAGCGTGCAGGACCGTTTGGCGCGGCAAAGATGTCCTCATAGCAGGTGTCGGGAATGCTGTTGAATTCGAGGCTGAAGAACACGAGCCTTGTCGTCGCCGTCGTGATGCGATCCTGCAGGTCGCCCATCAGCTTGGCGCGTTCGGAATCAGTGGTGTTCTGATAATAGCGCAACCCCGCATAGGACATGATCCGGCCGGCGAGGATGTCGATCTGCTGATACCGTTCGATACAGTCAAGCATCTTTTCGGCATCAAGCGAGGCCAGCTTGCCTTCGTAATCGTGGGCAAAGTCGCTGCAGGCCTGTTCCACCGTCTCAAGATCGCGGGCGAGTTCGGGTGAGTCCGGAGCGGGGTAGAGGTCGCTCAGGTCCCATTCCGGCAGCTTGCCCAGGTCAGGGGCCTCGGCTGCGACAGGCAGGGCATTCTCGTCACGCGGCAGGATACGGTTCACGAAGGTGCAGGCTGATATCATCATTTTCGGTCCTTTCGTATGACCAAGATGTGACCTCTGAATGGCCGGGCTGCAACCCGTCCCGCATCAATTCCACCGGTGTCAAACTGTGGCGGCGGCGTGGAAATGGGCGATGGCTGCCCCAAGAAAACGATTGCGGATGGCGTCACGCTCCATCATCGGTTCGTGGAGGCTGTCGGTCAGTTCCAGCAGGGTGGCTCCGGGCCAATCGGCGGTGCGGCTGCGGATGGCGCGGGGCGAAACGATCCCTTCGCGGGCGCCAAGCGCGATCAGCGCGGGCAGCGCCGGCAAAGGTCGGGCGGCAAGGCGGCGGCATTCCAGGATTGCTGCGCGCAGCCAGCTGTAGCTTGGCCCGCCGATAGCGATATCAGGCCAGGTCGCGGCTTCGGCGACCAGCCGGCCCCAGCGGCGTCCGTCCCCGGTCAGCAGATTGCGGCGGAAGGAATCGAGAAGGACGAAGTTTTCGTCACCACCTGTGGCAGGGGCCGGGCGTTCGCCGCGGCCCAGACGGCGGGCAAGGCCGGCAAGCGCCAGCGCCAAAGGCTCCGGCACGCGGCGCAGATTGATACCCCACATCGGGGCCGAGAAGACCACTGTTTGCACCGGCAGCCCGGCTTCAAGTGCGGCAAGGCCGATGGTGCCGCCCATGGAGTGAGCCAACAGATGCCAGGGCTGCGGCAGGTCCAGTTCCTGCGCGGCGACAACCATTTCGACCACGTCGCGCTGGTAATCGGCGAAATCCTCGATATGGCCGGGCCGTTTGTCTGGCTGCAGCCGGTCGGACATGCCCTGTCCGCGCCAGTCTATGGCCAGTACGTCAAAGCCTGCCGCATTCAGATCAGCGGCAACTTCGGCATATTTCTCGATATATTCGGTGCGGCCCGGGAACAGCAGCACTGTTCCCAGGGCGTTGCCCGCTGCCCAATGTGCCAGTCTGAGGCGTACCCCATCCTCGGCGCGGACCCAGAAGGGGCGGGCCGTGGGAAGGGGATCGCCGGGCAGGGTGTTAAAGGGCGCAGGCTTCATGTTTCAGGAGAGCAGGGCCCCCAGTTTCATCGCCGTGCCCATCGAGCCATCGACCCGCAGCTTGCCGGTCATAAAGGCGGTGGTTGGGTTCACATCGCCCGCAAGCAGCCCTTCAAAGGTTTCGCGGCTGGCGGTCAGTGTCACATCGGCTTCGTCATCGGCGGCGCGGGCGCCATTGGTGTCGATATAGACCGAGCCTTCGCCCTCGATGACGAATTTCGCGGTGCCGTCGAAGCCTTTGGCCTTTTCGTCCAGTGCGGCCACGGCAGCATCGACCACTTTGCTCATTCTCGATCTCCTGTTCTCGTGTCTGGAATTAGACGGTAGGGAAAGTTACATGGTGAGTATGCTTGCGCCAGTCCCTCATTTCCACCGTGCCGTAGCGACAGTGCTTCTTCTGGGGCTGGCGGGCAGTTCGTATGCCTGGCAGGCCCCAGGGTTGCCGGTTCATCAGATACCCGTACAGGGAGTGGCCCCGCAAGAAAATTCTCCTGAAAATGAAAGCGATTCGGGTGCTGCGGAGCCACTGTCCGAACCCGCTGCACCAGCCGAGCCCACATCCGAGGCACGCTTGCGCGAGCGTGAGGATCTGGACCTGCTTTTCGTCGAACTGGCCCAGCCCGAGGGCGAGACCTGGGCGCGCGCAGAAACCGATATCCTGCGGATATGGTCCCGTTCGGGCTCGGCAGCGATGGATTTGCTTTACAAGCGCGGTGAGGCGGCGCTGGACGCAGGCGACACGGTCACCGCTATCGGCCACCTGACGGCGCTGACCGATCACGCACCGGATTTCGCCGCGGGCTGGTATCTGCGTTCGGTCGCGCTTTATCTTGATGCGGATTTCGGGCCTGCCCTTGCCGATCTTGAGCAGGTGCTGCGCCTTGAACCGCGCCATTTCAACGCTCTGACCCAGCTTGGCACGATTCTGGAAGAGCTGGGCGATGACGGAAAGGCGCTCGCCGCCTATCGCCGCAGCCTGCAGATCCACCCCCATCAGCAGGATGCGCAGGACGCGGTCCGGCGGCTTGAACAGAAATTGCAAGGCATGGACGCCTGATGAACGATAAATCCCGGGTCACGGCCGTCCTTGGCCCGACTAATACCGGCAAGACCCATTACGCCATAGAACGGATGCTCGCACATCGCACGGGGGTCATCGGCCTGCCGCTGCGGCTGCTTGCGCGCGAGGTCTATGACCGCATCGTCAAGGCGCGGGGTCCTTCGGTCGTGGCGCTGGTCACGGGCGAAGAGCGCATCGTGCCCGAGCGGGTGCAATATTGGGTCGCCACCACCGAGGCCATGCCCGAGGTCGGGGCTGATTTCGTTGCCATCGACGAGATCCAGCTTTGTGCCGACCCTGAGCGTGGGCATGTCTTTACCGACCGGCTTTTGCACATGCGCGGCCTGCACGAGACGCTGCTTTTAGGCAGTGACACCATGCGTCCGGCGATTGCCGCGCTGGTGCCGCAGACACAGTTCATGCGGCGTGAACGATTCTCGACCCTGTCCTGGGCTGGCTCGAAAAAGATCAGCCGTATGCCGCCACGCTCGGCTATCGTCTGTTTCTCGGTCGATGAGGTTTATGCCACGGCTGAACTGATCCGCCGTCAAAAGGGCGGCTGCGCAGTGGTCATGGGGGCCTTGAGCCCGCGCACCCGCAACGCTCAGGTCGCCATGTATCAGAATGGCGAGGTGGATTATCTGGTCGCCACCGATGCCATCGGTATGGGGCTGAACCTCGACATCCGCCATATCGCCTTTTCAGCGACCGAGAAATTCGACGGCCGCCGCTTTCGCCAGCTTTTCCCCCATGAGCTTGGCCAGATCGCTGGCCGCGCCGGTCGCCATACCGAGCCGGGGACTTTTGGCGTCACCGGCGATGCCGCCCCTTTGGAAGAAGGGTTGATCGAGGCTATCGAGAACCACCGGTTCGCCCCGATTCAAAGGCTAAGCTGGCGCAACGGGGCGCTTGAATATGGTTCGGTCGAGCGGTTGCAGCAAAGCCTTGAGGCATCCTCGCAATCGGAATGGCTGGTGCGGGGGCGCGAAGCTGACGACCTGCGGGCGCTGAAGGCGCTTTCCGCGATGCCCGAGATTCGCGACAAGGTGACGCATCCCCGCGATGTGCGGCTATTGTGGGACGTCTGTCGTATTCCCGATTTTCGCGCCATTTCTCCGGCAGAGCATGCGACCTTGCTGGCGCGCATCTTTGGTTTCCTGCGTGAAGGTGGCGTGCCCGGGGACTGGCTGGCCGGCCAGATCCGGCGCATAGATCGCGCACAAGGCGATATCGACACATTGTCGAAACGCTTGGCATATATCCGGACCTGGACTTATGTTGCCCAACGATCCGGCTGGGTTTCGGATGAAAGTCATTGGCGTGCCGAGACGCGCGCGGTAGAAGATCGATTGTCGGACGCGTTACACGCGGCCCTGACACAAAGATTCGTGGACCGGCGCACATCAGTGCTGCTGCGCCGGCTCAAACAGAAGGAGAGCCTTTTGGCCGAGGTGAATGACAAGGGCGAAGTGACGGTTGAGGGCGAATTTGCCGGCCGTCTGGAGGGCTTCCGCTTCCACGCCGATCCAAACGCGACCGGAGACGAGGCGCGGATGCTGCAGCGTGCTGCCTATGAGGCGCTGCGGCCCGAGTTCCATCTGCGCGCCGACCGGTTCTACAACGCGCCGGATACCGAGCTGGACTTCACCGAACAGGGCGGCCTGATGTGGGGCAGCTCGGCGGTGGGCAAGCTCGTCAAGGGGGGCGAGGCGCTGAAACCGGGAGTCGAAGCCTTCGTTGACGAAGAAGCAGGCCCCGAGATCACCGAAAAGGTGCGCCGCCGTCTGCAGCATTTCATCGACCGCAAGATCGCGACGCTGTTTGAGCCGCTGCTGGCGTTGCGTAATGACGAAACGCTGTCGGGCCTTGCCCGCGGCTTTGCCTTCCGCCTTGTCGAGGCACTGGGCGTTCTGCCGCGCGAAGGCGTCGCATCTGAGGTCAAGGAGCTTGACCAGGACGCGCGCGGGATGTTGCGCAAACATGGCGTGCGCTTTGGCCAGTTCACCATCTTCCAGCCAGCCCTGCTGAAACCGGCGCCTACGCGGCTGCGGCTGGTGCTCTGGGGCCTTGATCAGGGGCTGAGCGAATTTCCTGAAAACCCGCCTCCGGGCCTTGTGACCATTCCGAACCTGCCCGATGTGCCCAAGGGCTATTACACGCTTTCGGGCTATCATCCGGCGGGCGAACGGGCGATCCGTATCGACATGCTCGAACGGCTGGCTGATATGCTGCGCACTCAGGACAGCCGTGGCGGTTTTGAGGCGACGCCGGACATGCTGTCGATCACCGGCATGACGCTAGAGCAGTTCTCGGGCCTGATGCGTGGTTTGGGCTATCGCGCCGAGCGTGGTGAACGTCCCAAGGTTCGCGCTGCGGCCGAGCCGGTGGCTGATCCCGCGCCCGAGGCCGGAGAGCATGCCAACCCGCTGACCGAAGAGGAAAGCGTTCTCGCAGCTGAAACCCGCGCGCAGTGGGAGGCCGAGCAGGCCGCCCGCAAGGCCGAGGAAGAGGCAGCCTCGGGCGCTGAAGGGGCTGAACCTGCTGCTTCTGGCGAAGAGGCTGAGGTTGAGGTGTTTTATACCTTCACCTGGGCTCCGCGTCCGCGCAATCGCCGCCCTGAGCGGGGTGAGCGGCCGCAGGGTCAGCAAGGGCAGGGCCGTCCGCAAGGTGAGCGTGGCCCGCGCCGTGACCGTGAGAACGGGGCCGAGGGTGGCAAGCGTGAGGGTAAGCCCTTTGAGGGTAAGCGTCGCGGCGAGTCGGGTGAACGTGGACCCAAGGGTAAGCCTCGGGGCAAGCCGCGCCACGATGGGCCCAAGAATTTTGAGGCGCGTCCTCCGCGCGCTGAAAAGCAGGCCGATCCCGACAGCCCCTTCGCCATTCTGGCCGCGCTCAAGAATAAAACGTGAGCGCAGGCGACAGCGGAGCAATCCGGCTTGACCGTTGGCTGCACCATGCGCGGCTGTTTCGTACCCGGACGCTCGCTGCCGATGCAATCGGCGCGGGCGGCATCCGGGTGAATGGCCAGCCTTGCCGTAAACCGGCGCAGGTGGTGCGGGGCGGTGACACTGTCACCGTCTCGGCCCATGGGCGGGTGCGGGTGCTGCGGGTCCTGCTTTTGGGTGAGCGGCGCGGCCCGGCAAGCGAGGCCGCGCTGTTATATGAGGAAATCGAATCCTAGCCGTTTGCCTTGGGGTGGGGCGGTCAGGAACCCGGTTCTGCCCCTGCGGCCCGTGACGGAATGACATCCCGTGCCGGCCGGTCCCGGGCTGTATCCCCGTCTTTTCCTTAGTCCCGGCCTTGATTGATGCCGGCCGCGGGCGTAACTAGCCGATCAGGAAACAGGAATATCGCGCCATGACCTATGTCGTTACCGAAAACTGCATCATGTGCAAATACACCGACTGCGTCGAGGTTTGCCCGGTAGACTGTTTCTATGAGGGCGAAAATACGCTGGTCATCCATCCCGACGAATGCATCGACTGCGGTGTTTGCGAACCTGAATGCCCGGCCGACGCCATCCGCCCCGATACCGAGCCGGGGATGGAAACCTGGGTCGAGTTCAACCGCAAATATGCCGAACTCTGGCCGGTGATTACCCGCAAGAAAGACCCGATGCCCGGCTATCAGGAAATGGATGGTCAGGCCGGCAAGCTGGAAAAATATTTTTCGGAAGCCCCTGGCGAAGGCGATTGATGCCCGTTTTTTGGGGCATGTTGTCCGTTTGCGGTGCTTGGCGACTGTGATCATTATGCACCAATGGGGCTTTTCACCTGTGTCGTGCTGGCAACATCCAGGTCGAAGGGCTAGTTCAGTCTCGTGATGGGCGCAGATGATTCGTCTTGGATCATGTCCCGGCCCTTTTGGTGTGTTGGGTTGCGAGTATCTGAGTTTCCAAGGTTTTTTCGCATCGAACAGGTCGGACGCTGCTTTGCAGCGAGCCTTTGAAACAAGGCGAATTATGTGTTATGGTGCGGCCATCCCGCGCCGGATGGGTTGCTTTTCGTAGCCCGTCCGGCGCCGCTGCCTGTCCTGATCGTCTGCCCGATCGGAAGCGCAAGAATAATAATCCCGGCCTGTAAGGAGGGACTCTCCCTCCTTTTGGGCCTTTTGTGCCGCGCCGTGGCGCAACTGCGAAGGAAGCCCAATGTCGAAAGCCAAGAAGACCGAATTCCGCCCCGATGATTTTGTGGTGTATCCGACTCACGGCGTGGGTCGGATCGTATCAATTGAAGAGCAGGAAGTCGCAGGGCTGCGACTCGAAATGTTCGTCATCTCCTTTGAAAAGGACAAGATGACCCTGCGTGTGCCGACCGCCCGTGCGACCGAGATTGGCATGAGGGGCCTTTCGACCCCCGACCTGGTCGAGCGTGCTTTGGACACTCTTAAGGGCAAGGCCCGCGTCAAGCGCGCGATGTGGTCGCGCCGTGCGCAGGAATATGAGCAAAAGATCAACTCGGGCGATCTGATGTCGATTGCCGAAGTGGTTCGCGACCTGCATCGCAACGACGATCAGCGCGAGCAATCCTATTCCGAGCGTCAGCTTTACGAAGCCGCTCTGGACCGTCTGACCCGCGAAGTCGCCGCCGTCAGCGGCATGGACGAAGCAGGCGCGCAGAAAAAGGTCGATGCGGTCCTGACTGCCCGCGCAGCCTAAGCGCAAGCATATGTCATGAAAAAGGGCGCCCGACCGGGCGCCCTTTTTCATTTCCGCCAAAGCGTGCCGGGCAGCACTGCCGCCCGGCGCTGGCCTTATGACAGTGCGGCAAGGATGCGCACCCAACTGCGCGCCCCTTTGGCAAAGCTTTCCAGGTCATATTTCTCGTTCGGGGAGTGGATGCGGTCGTCATCGCGGGCAAAGCCGATCAGCATGGTATCCATGCCCAGGATTTCTTTGAAATCCCCGGCGATCGGAATCGAGCCTCCGGCACCGATATAGGCCGCCTCGCGCCCCCATTCCTCTGTCAGGGCCGCCTTGGCTGCTGCAAAAGCCGGGTCCGAGATATCCATGCGGCTTGCGGGACTTGCGCCGTGATCCTGGAACTCGACCGCGCAATCGGCAGGCACACGGGCGCGCACATAGGCGCGGAAGCTGTCGCGGATTTTTCCGGGGTTCTGGGCGCCGGTCAGGCGAAAGCTGACTTTGGCGCGGGCCTCGGCCGGCAGAACGGTTTTGAAGCCTTCGCCGGTATAGCCGCCGGTGATGCCATTGATCTCGAAGGTGGGGCGGTTCCAGACCATCTCAAGCCCGGTACGTCCACGCTCTCCGATCGGATGTTTCAGCCCAACGCGCGAGAGGAATTCGCCGGCGTCGAAGCCAAGCGCCTCCCAATCGGCGCGCAGCCCTTCGGTCAGTTCCTCGACCCCGTCGTAAAAGCCGGGCAGGGTGATACGCCCATCAGCGTCCTTGATGCCCGACAGGATATCGACCAGCACTTGCAGCGGGTTGGCCGCAAGCCCGCCAAAGCCGCCCGAATGCAGGTCGCGGTCCGCGCCGCGCAGGATGATCTCATCCCCGTACAGGCCGCGCAGCTGGGTGGTGATGGCCGGGCGGCCATCGGCATACAGGCTGGTGTCGCAGATCATCGCGATCCCGGCGCGCAGCTCTGCGGCATTTTCACGCAGAAAGGGACGCAAGCTCGGAGAACCGGATTCCTCTTCACCCTCAAACAGCAGCACCAGATCCGAGGGCAGGCTGCCATGGATCTCTTTCCAGGCGCGTGCTGCCTCGACAAAGGTCATAAGCTGGCCCTTGTCGTCGGACGAACCGCGACCGCGGATCACCTTGCCATTAGGCGTGTCCTGAATTTCGGGTTCAAAGGGCGGGCGATCCCACAGCTCCAGCGGATCGACGGGTTGAACGTCGTAATGTCCGTAAAACAGCGCCGGTCGGCGGTCGCCTTTTTGCGAATGAGCCACAACCATAGGATGGCTGGGCGTGTCGCGCACCGAGGCTTCGAAGCCCAAAGATGCCAGTTCCGCGCACAGCCAGTCCGCCGCCTGCCGGACGCGGTCTTTATAGGCCGGGTCGGTCGAAATCGACGGAATGCGCAGGAATTCCATCAGCCGGTCCAGCGATTGCGGCAGATTTTCATCAAGGGTTGAAAGTACTTCGTCGATTTTGGAATTGTCCGCCATTTTTCGCCTTTCCTGATTGATTTCCTCAGAGAAAATCCCTGCTATCTTAGTAGTGGTGCGACATTTTTACGCTGTATTTTCCCGGTTCCGGCACTTATCAAAGGGTCACCCGCGGGATCGCAACATGATCCCCCAAGCGAGCAAGTTCAAGCAAGGCAAGGGATCTGTAATGGACTATTCAGCCGCCCTCGATCAGGCCATCGGCAAGCTGCACGAGGAAGGCCGTTATCGGACCTTCATCGACATCGAACGCCGCAAGGGGGCCTATCCGCAGGCGGTCTGGACCCGTCCCGATGGCAGCGAGACCGAGATCACCGTCTGGTGCGGCAACGACTATCTTGGCATGGGGCAGCATCCCGTCGTCCTGGCCGCGATGCATGAGGCGCTGGATGCGACCGGTGCCGGTTCAGGCGGCACGCGCAATATCTCGGGCACCACGATCTATCACAAACAGCTTGAGGTCGAGCTGGCCGATCTGCACGGCAAAGAGGCGGCACTGGTTTTTTCCAGCGCCTATATCGCCAATGACGCGACGCTTTCGACCCTGCGCAAGCTGTTTCCGGGGCTGATCATCTATTCGGATCAACTGAACCACGCCTCGATGATCGAGGGGATCAAGCGTTTCGACGGTGCCAAGCGCATTTTCCGCCACAATGATGTCGCGCATCTGCGCGAATTGCTTGAGGCTGACGATCCCTCCGCCCCGAAACTGATCGCCTTTGAATCAATCTATTCGATGGATGGCGATTTTGGCCCCATCGCCGCGATTTGTGATCTGGCCGATGAATTCAATGCGCTGACCTACCTTGATGAGGTTCATGCGGTTGGCATGTACGGTCCCCGCGGCGGCGGTGTCGCTGAGCGCGACGGGCTGATGGATCGCATCGACATCTTTAACGGCACGCTTGGCAAAGCCTTTGGTGTCTTTGGCGGCTATATCGCTGCGACTGCCAAGATGGTGGATGCGATTCGCTCGTATGCGCCAGGCTTTATTTTCACCACCTCGCTGCCGCCTGCGGTGGCGGCAGGGGCGGCTGCCTCGATTGCCTTCCTGAAGACGGCCGAGGGGCAGTTGCTGCGCGACCGTCAGCAGCTCAATGCCCGTATCCTTAAGATGCGCCTGCGCGGCCTGGGCATGCCGATCATGGATCACGGCAGCCATATCGTGCCCGTGCATGTCGGAAATCCCGTACATTGCAAGGCCTTGTCGGATATGTTGCTGCGCGACTTTGGCATCTATGTGCAGCCGATTAACTTCCCCACCGTTCCGCGTGGGACCGAGCGGCTGCGCTTTACCCCTTCTCCGGTGCATGATTCCCGGCAGATTGATCACCTCGTGCGCGCCATGGATAACCTGTGGTCGCAATGTAAACTGAACCGTTCTACTTCTGCTGCCTGAACGGTTTCGGGGTGAAGACCTCTCGCACCCGTGATAACCTTGCTTTAATCAATTTGTAGTTTCTTCCGATTCGGGAGGGCGAGCAGCAAGAATGAGGCAGGCGCGATGATCGGGCTGAGGGGGAATCCTCCGTCGCATGATGAGCCGGTGGCTTTGCCGCCGGGCTTTGACGATCCGGACATTCGTCTTGGCGACCTGATGCGGGGCGAACGCGCCACGCTGGGCAAGTCGCTGCTGGATGTTCAGCGCGAGTTGCGCATTCGCGCATCTTACGTTGCGGCGATCGAGAATTGCGATACCTCTGCTTTTGATACGCCCAGCTTTATCGCTGGCTATGTGCGCTCTTATGCCCGTTATCTGGGTATGGACCCGGAATGGACCTTCCGCCGTTTTTGTCTTGAGTCGGGCTTTCAGCCCCCGCATGGCATGGCACCCGCCGCCTCGGGGCCAAAGCCTCAGCGGCGGCCTGCGGATCCGGCCGAGGCTCTGGCTAATCCGCATCCGATCTTTCTGCCCAAGCAGGAAAGCATCTGGAGTTCGTTCGAGCCGCGCGCCATCGGTTCGCTCTTTGTGATGATCGTCCTGGCCTGTGGCCTCGGCTACGGTGGCTGGGCGGTGCTGCAGGAGGTGCAAAAGGTCAACCTGACGCCCGGCGATCAGGCGCCGGGCGTGATCGCGGCGCTTGATCCGGTGCAGGAAGCGGCCGAGCCTGAGACGATTGAATCGGCTCAGGTTAACCTGCCGCGGCCCGAAGGGCTGGACCGTACCTATCGCCCGCAGGCGCTGGAGGTGCCGGTGCTGGTTGCCCGTGACGGGCCGATTGCCGCGATTGATCCGGGTCTGGATGCGCCGGCGATGCAGCCCGACGATGGCGAGGCTGTTGTGCGCACCGCATCGGTTCAGGATCAGCAGGTCTATGGCCCCCCCATGCCGCAAGAGCAGGCAGCGGTACGCACCGTTGCACCCGATGCGCCCGAGGTCGAGATCCTTGTTACCCAGCCGGCCTGGGTGCGCGTCACCTCGGCTGACGGTACGGTGCTGCTTGAAAAGATCATGGACGCGGGCGAACGTTTCGCGCTGCCTAAGCTTGAGGCCCCGCCGATCTTGCGCGCGGGCAACTCTGGCGCGGTCTATTTCGCAGTTAACGGCCGCACCTATGGCCCCGCCGCGCCGGGTGCCAAGGTGGTCAAGAATGTCGAGCTGTCGCCGACGGCGGTAACAGCCAAATTCGCCGCAGCCGATCTGGCCAAGGATCCGAGGCTGGCCGAAATGGTATCTTTGGCTTCGGCTGATCAGCCAGAAAAACCCGCTGAACAGGAGTAACCCAGACGCAGGATGCCGGTCACGGATCCGGCATCTTGGACCGGGCAGGGGGCGGACGGCTTGTCCGTCCGGCCGCATCGGCCTATCTGTGACGGGTCAATCCGCCCTCTGCGCAGGAAAAGGCTTTAGCCATGTCGCATAATCCGATTCGCCCGTGGCGCAATATTGACCGGCGTAAGTCGCGCCGGATCATGGTTGGGAATGTGCCGGTCGGGGGTGATGCACCGATCAGCGTCCAGACCATGACCAATACGGACACTTCGGACGTGCGCGCGACGCTGGACCAGATCATCCGTGCGGCGGATGTCGGTGCTGATATCGTGCGCGTCTCGACCCCGGACGAGGCCTCGACCCGGGCGCTGCGCGAAATCTGCCGGGAAAGTCCGGTGCCGATCGTGGCAGATATCCATTTCCACTATCGCCGCGCCATTGAAGCGGCCGAGGCAGGGGCAGCATGCCTGCGCATCAACCCCGGCAACATCGGTGATGCCAATCGCGTGCGCGAGGTTATCAAGGCTGCGCGCGATCACGGATGTTCGATCCGTATCGGTGTGAACGCAGGCAGCCTTGAGAAGCATTTGCTTGAGAAATATGGTGAACCTTGTCCCGATGCGATGGTGGAATCCGGGCTGGATCACATCCGCATCCTTCAGGACAACGATTTTCACGAATTCAAGATCAGCGTAAAGGCCAGCGACGTCTTTCTGGCTGCTGCCGCCTATCAGCAACTGGCCGAGGCGACCGATGCGCCGATCCATCTGGGCATTACCGAGGCCGGCGGGCTGATGTCTGGCACGGTCAAATCCGCTATCGGCCTTGGCAACCTATTATGGATGGGGATCGGCGACACGATCCGCGTCAGCCTCTCGGCCGATCCGGTCGAGGAGGTGAAGGTCGGATTCGAGATACTCAAGTCTCTGGGCCTGCGCACCCGTGGCGTACAGATCATCTCATGCCCCAGCTGCGCGCGTCAGGGCTTTGACGTCATCAAGACGGTCGAGATCCTTGAAAAGCGGCTTGAGCACATCAAGACCCCGATGAGCCTGTCGATCATCGGCTGTGTGGTGAATGGTCCGGGTGAGGCGCTGATGACCGATATCGGCTTTACCGGCGGCGGTGCCGGGTCCGGGATGGTCTATCTGGCTGGCAAGCAGAATCATAAGATGTCGAATGATCAGATGATCGACCATATCGTCGAACTGGTCGAAAAGCGCGCGGCCGAGATCGAGGCTACGCCCTCTGCCGCAGAATAAGCCCGCAACGCCGACCATCGCCGCGTTGCGGGCGCTGGCTTTAGCCCTTGGCGGCGCGGGCGCGGGCGACTGCACCCTCTAGCCCATCAGCGGGTACGCCCCGCAGCATCTCGCCGTTGATGATAAAGGTGGGCGTGCCCATGATGCGCATCTGTTCGGCCAGCTGCTGGTTTTTGCGCAGCACGGACGACACCTCCTCGGTGTTCATGCGGGTGATGACCTGTTCACTGTCAACACCCAGATCACCGGCAAGCTTGGTCAGGCTTTCCAGATTGACCGGGCCGCGCGATTCCATCAGTATGTCATGGGCCTTTTTATAGGCATCGGCCCCCGCGATCTGCTGGACCGAGATGGCAAAGCGCGCGGCCATATCGCTTTCCTGCGTCAGAATCGGGAATTCTTTGAGGATCCAGCGGATGTTGCCGTCAGCCGAGATCAGCTTTTCCAGATCCGGGTTGACGCGTTTGCAGACGCCGCAGCGATAGTCGATGAATTCGACCAGCGTGACGTCGCCTTCGGGGTTGCCGCCGATCCAGCTGTGGCCGTCGTTGAAGATAGCCTCGCGGTTATTCTCGACCAGCAACTGGTCGTTCTTGACCTCATCGGCGGCGCGGCGTTCCTCAAGGACGTTGATCGATTCGATCAGAACCTCGGGATTTTCCATCAGATATTCGCGGACAGCCTCGCCGAAGGCAGCCTTTTCGTCCTCGGTCATATTGGCCAGGTCAAAGGCAAGGACCGGGGCGGCGGGCAGGGCGGTCGCCGTCAGGACGGCGGCGGTCAGAAGGGCTTTCATACAGGGGTCCTTTCCAGTTGCAGGCAGCTTGGCCCGTCTCGCCAGCCGTTGCAAGCTATCGGCCCCCGTCTCACGTGGGCTTGACCGGCCCCGCCACAGGCGTGATACCCCGGCCATAACCATGAGGCAGGCAGACATGAGACAATCCCGCCGTGGGCAGGTCGATCCCTTCATCGTGATGGACGTCATGGAGGCCGCCCGCAAGGCAGAAGCGAAGGGGTGGCACATCATCCATATGGAGGTCGGTCAACCCTCGACCCCCGCACCCGAGGGCGCGCGCCGGGCGCTTGCGGCCGCTCTGGACCGGCCGCTGGGCTATACCGTGGCGCTGGGACTGCCCGAGCTGCGTCAGGGCATCGCCGCGCTTTATCAGCGCTGGTACGGTATCGACCTTGATCCTGCTCGGGTGGTGGTGACGCCGGGCTCGTCAGGGGCCTTTATCCTGGCTTTTTCAGCTCTGTTTGACGCAGGAGACCGCGTCGCTTTGGGCGAGCCGGGCTATCCCAGCTATCGCCAGATCCTGCGTGCGATGTCGCTGACGCCGGTTGGCATCCAGACCCGGGTCGATGATCGCTATCAGCCCCGCCCGCAGGATCTGCCAGCCGATGCGCAGGGGTTGATCCTTGCCTCGCCCGGCAACCCGTCAGGTACCGTTTTGCGGCGTGAGGAACTGGCTGGGTTGACGGCAAAGGCTGCCGAACTGGGTATGAACGTCATCTCGGACGAGATCTATCACGGGTTAGACTACGGTGCCGGGTTCCATTCGGCGCTGGAGGTGACGGATGATGTCTTTGTCATCAACAGCTTCTCGAAATATTTCAGCATGACCGGCTGGCGCGTTGGCTGGATGGTGGTGCCCGAGGATATGATTCGCACTGTCGAGCGGATCGCGCAGAACATGTTCATCTGCCCCCCGCACGCAAGCCAGGTTGCGGCTCTGGCGGCGCTTGATTGTGTCGATGAGGCCGAGGCCAATCTTGCCGTCTATGCCGAGAACCGCCGGCTGATGCTTGAACGGCTGCCCAGGATCGGGTTTGACCGTATCGCACCGCCCGAAGGGGCGTTTTATATCTATGCCGACGTCTCTGAATTAACTGGAAACAGCCTGAACTTTGCGGCGGAAATTCTTGAAAAAGCTGGCGTTGCGGTAACGCCGGGGCTTGATTTCGACCCCCATCGCGGGGCGCAGACCCTGCGGTTTAGCTATGCCGCCTCAACGGCCGAGATCGCTGAGGGGCTGGACCGGCTGGCGGCCTTTATGGCGGCACGATGAGACGGCTTTGGGTCCTTTTGCTGTTTCTGCTGGCACTGCCGGCACTGGCCGAAGACGGTCAGCGTTCGGCGCTGGCCACGGTCGATCTGGCACATTCCGCGCTGTCGGCCGAAGGGCGGGATCGCGGGCGACCGCGACCCATGGACCTGAGGCTGACCATCAGCCAGCCGGTGCCTTATCGGGTCTATTTTCTCGACGGGCCGCCGCGACTGGTAGTTGATTTTCGCGAGATCGACTTTTCCGGCACCCGGGCCGGGGATCTGCCGGGGCGTGAACTGGTGCCTGCGCTGCGCTGGGGGCGTTTTCGCCCGGGCTGGTCGCGGCTGGTGATGGAACTGCCCGGCCCCTACGCGCTGCGCACTGCCATTCAGCGCCCGGCCGAGGGTGGGGCCAGGGGTGCGTTGGTTCAATTGCGCATCGAACCGGTCGGACAAAAGGATTTCGTCACTCGTGGCAACGCGCTTTCCGCACTTTGGGACTTGCCTGCCCCCGCTGCGGTGACGCCGCTGCCACCGCGCCGGACGGGCGACAAGCCGTTGCGGGTGGCGCTTGATCCCGGCCACGGCGGCCATGACCCCGGCGCTCAGGTCGGTGCGATCAGCGAGGCGGCTCTGATGCTGAGCTTTGCGCGCGAACTGACCGAGATCCTGACCCGTGCCGGATTTGAGGTGGTCGCTACGCGGCAGGACGACAGTTTCATTCCGCTGGAGAGGCGCATGACGCTGGCCCGGGCGGCACAGGCCGATCTGTTCATCTCGCTTCATGCCGATGCGCTGCCGGCGGGCGAGGCGGCGGGGCTGTCGATTTATACCTGGAACCCGCAGGCCGATGATCGCGCATCGCGCGAATTGGCGATGCGGCATGACCGCACCGATCTGCTGGCGGGGCTGGATCTGGCTGGGACCGATGATCAGGTTGCCGCTGTGCTGATGGATCTGGCGCGGACCGAAACCCATCCGCGATCAGAAGCTTTTGCGAAATTCGCTGTCTCGGAACTGAACCGCGCGGGCATCGCCATGCACCGCCGTCCGGTGCGGGGGGCGGCATTTTCGGTACTGAAATCACCCGATATTCCCTCGGTTCTGGTCGAACTGGGGTTTCTGACCGATGCGGGTGACCGTGCCAATCTGTTTGACCCGGACTGGCGTGCGCGCACGGCGCAGGCTTTGGCCCGCGCGGTCGGGCTGTGGGCGCAAGATGATGCCGCCCGTGCCGCGCTGTCGCGTCAATAGCGCAAGGTTGCTTTGACGGGCGCGGCCCGCCTGTCTATAGAGACGCTCGTTATCCCCAGAGGCTTGCCCATTGCTGCGCTTCCTGCTGTCTTTTATCGGTGCGATCTTTTCCTGGCTCGTGACCGCCGTTTTCTTCATCGCCCTGACTGTCGGGGCGGTGTTCTGGATGTATTCCCGCGACCTGCCGAGTCATGAGCAATTGGCGCAATATGCGCCCAAGACCATCAGCCGGATTTATTCCGCCGAGGGCAGGCTGATCGACGAATTCGCCGAAGAACGCCGCATCTTTGTGCCGATTGACGAGATTCCGTCGCTGGTGAAGCAGGCCTTCATCAGTGCCGAGGACAAACATTTCTATAGCCATCACGGCTTTGACCCGATGGGGATGGGCAAGGCTTTGCTGGATGCGATCAGCTCGGGCGGGCGCAACCTGCGCGGCGCCTCGACCATCACCCAGCAGGTGATGAAGAACTTTCTGCTTTCCAGCGACCGCAGCGTCGAGCGCAAGATCAAGGAGCTGATTCTCGCCACGCGGCTGGAATCGACGCTGACCAAGGACCAGATCCTTGAGCTTTATCTGAACGAGATCTTTCTGGGCCAGAACAGCTTTGGTGTCGCGGCGGCGGCGCAAAGCTATTTCAACAAGCCCCTTACCGAGCTTGCCCCGCATGAGGCGGCGACGCTTGCTGCTATGCCCAAGGCGCCCGGACGCTATCATCCTGTCCGTGCCAAAGAGGCGCTTACCGAGCGGCGCAACTATGTCCTGCGCGAGATGTGGCAGAACGGCTATATAGATCAAGCGACTTACGAATCGGAATCGAAACTGCCGTTGCGCTCGGTTCAGAACGGTGATTTCCCGGCCTTCCAGCAGCAATTGCCGTCGCGGGATTATTTCACCGACGAGATTCGCCGCCAGCTTTCTGCGCAATTCGGTGAGGATGAGTTTTTTGGCGGCGGTCTGGCCATCCGGGCAACCGTCGATCCCAGGCTGCAAAAGGTAGCTGCACGTGCGCTGCAGCAGGCGCTTGAGAAATACGACCGTGGCCGCGGCGTCTGGCGCGGCACCCGCGTCAGGATCCCGGCCGGGCAGTTGGGCAGCGAACAGCAATGGCGCGAGGCTTTGGGTGATGCCCGCGTGCCGCGCGATATTGAGGGCTGGTTCCCCGCCGTTGTCCTGTCTTTGGGCGATACCGACGCCACGATCGGCATCGAGGATCACGAGGGCACGGCCACCATTCCCGCCAAGGACGTCCAATGGGCGCGCAAGCGGCTGGCGGACGGCAAGCTGGGGCCAAAGGCGCGGGTCGCCTCGGACCTGCTTGAGGTTGGCGATGTGGTGCTGGTCCGCCAGATGACCAGCGACAGCGATGGCAGCTTTATCCGCTGGACCCTGCGGCAGGTGCCCGAGGTGCAGGGCGGTTTCATGGCCATGGACGTCAATACCGGCCGCGTTATCGCGATGCAGGGTGGCTTCAGCTATCAAAGTTCGGTCTTTAACCGTGCCACGCAGGCACTGCGCCAGCCGGGGTCAAGCTTTAAGCCTTTTGTCTATGCGGCGGCGCTGGATTCGGGGTTCAACCCCGCGACCATCGTCGTGGACGAGCCGATCACCGTGAACACGCCGCAAGGTCTGTGGACGCCCAAGAACGCCAGTGGCAGGTTCTATGGCCCGACGCCGATGCGCACCGGGATCGAACAGTCGCGCAACCTGATGACCATCCGTATCGCCCAGGATATCGGGATGGATACGGTGGCGAAATATGCCGAGAAATTCGGGGTCTATGACCACCTTGGTCATTTTCTTGCCAACAGCCTTGGCGCGCAGGAAACGACTCTGTTCAAGATGGTTGCCGCCTATGCCATGTTCGCTAACGGTGGTGAGCGGGTGGAGCCGACGCTGGTCGACCGTGTGCAGGACCGTCGCGGTCGCACGATTTATCGCCATGATCACCGCGAATGCGTGACCTGTGGCCAGCCGAACCTGCCTCCGGGTGCGGCGCCCGAGATCCGGTCGAACCGCGAACGGGTGATGGACGCGATTACCGCCTATCAGCTGACCTCGATGCTGGAAGGCGTCGTCAAGCGCGGTTCGGGGCGTGGCGTCAGCCTGCCGGTGCCGGTTGCGGGCAAGACCGGGACCACCAATGACGCCAAGGATGTGTGGTTTATTGGCTTTACCTCGAACATCGTTGCCGGCTGCTACCTTGGCTATGACCAGCCGCGTACGCTGGGTTCGAATGCCTATGGCGGTACGCTTTGCGTGCCAGTCTTCAACGAGTTCATGAAAGAGGCGGTCAAGGAATTTGGCGGCACCGCCTTCAAGGTTCCTCCGGGCGGCCACTTCGTCAACATCGACCGCTTCACCGGTGCGATCCTTGGCCCGGATGCCAAGGGCGACAACGTGATTGCCGAATATTTCCGCGATGGTCAGGACCTGACCGGCATCGCCATGATCGACGGCGGCTTTGGTCGCGCCGACCCGGCCACGCTGCCGCTCTTTACCTCTGGCCGCGACAGCGGGCAGGCGGTGACCACCTCGACCGGCAAGAAAAAGGTGATCCCGAAAAAAGCCGATTTCGGCACGCTGTCCTCGGGCGGGCTCTATTAGGTCCGGTGCTTGCCGCCGGACGCTGCCCGCGTTATTTGTCCTGCCCTGACCTGAAAACCGAACCCAGAGAGTGCTGATGCGCGCCGAAACCCAAGCCACCATCGAGGCGATCCGCAAATCGCTGAAACTGCTAGGTCAGCGTATGGACTGGGAGACCGCGCCACATCGGCTGGAAGAGCTGAACGCCATGATCGAGGCGGGCGATATCTGGTCCGACCCCGCCCGTGCGCAAAAGCTCATGCGTGACCGCCAGATGCTGTCTGACGCGGTCGAGACCTATCGCTGTATCGAGACCGAGCTTAAGGACAACATCGAACTGATCGAACTTGGCGAGGCCGAGGGCGATACCGAGGTTGTCACGGACGCCGAAACCGCGCTGAAAGAGCTGGTCGAACTGGCCCAGCAGAAAGAACTTGAGGCGCTGCTGAACGGTGAGGCTGACGGCAACGATACCTTCCTGGAAATCAACGCCGGGGCAGGCGGCACCGAGAGCGCGGACTGGGCCTCGATGCTGGCACGGATGTATGTCCGCTGGGCCGAGAAGAAAGGCTATAACGTCGAGCTTTTGTCCGAAACGCCTGGCGAAGAGGCGGGCATTCGTTCGGCTGCTTATAAGATCTCAGGACCGAATGCCTATGGCTGGCTCAAGTCGGAATCGGGTGTGCACCGGCTTGTGCGCATTTCGCCCTATGATTCGGCGGCACGGCGGCATACCTCGTTCAGCTCGGTCTGGGTTTATCCGGTAGTCGATGACAATATCGAGATCGTGATTCCCGATAACGAAATCCGCATCGACACCTATCGGTCCTCCGGGGCCGGTGGTCAGCACGTCAACACCACCGATTCGGCGGTGCGTATCACCCACCTGCCGACGGGCATCGTTGTGACCAGCTCGGAAAAGTCGCAACACCAGAACCGCGCCAATGCCATGGCGGCCCTGAAGGCGCGGCTGTATCAGCTTGAACTTGATAAGCGCAACGCCGCGATCAACGCCCAGCACGAGGCAAAGGGGGATGCGGGCTGGGGCAACCAGATCCGCTCTTATGTGCTGCATCCCTATCAGATGGTGAAAGATCTGCGCACCAGTTACGAGACCTCGGATACGCAAGGGGTGCTTGACGGTGATCTGGACGCCTTCATGGCGGCTACGCTGGCGCTGGATGTGGCGGGTAAATCGCGGGCTCAGGCTCAGGCTGACGACTGACCCGCCCGGCCTGGCCCGATAACCACCTGCAAGCCGCGCATTCCCGCGCTCCACGCCCCAGGCTTTCTTTCTGCCCGGAAATGCCGCAGTCTGGTGCTGCGCTGCGGCATGATCTGCTGCGGGCATGGAATGTGGGGTAAAGATGGACGTTAAGCGGATTAATCTTGCGCTACAGGGTGGCGGCGCACACGGTGCTTTTTCCTGGGGCGTACTCGACCGGCTACTGGATGAGCCGGGGATCGAGATTCGTGGCATCAGCGGCACTTCGGCCGGGGCGCTGAACGGTGCGGCGCTGGCTGCGGGGCTGTCCTGTGGTCCGGGCAAACGCGGACGCGAGGCGGCGCGGCAAAACCTTGCCTATGTCTGGTCGCAGGTCGCGCAGGTCAGCGACAACTCGATGGTGCGCTGGCTTTATTCGATGTTCCCCGTCCCGCGTGCATGGCAGCGGCTGACCGAGCTTTTCTCGCCCATCGCCTGGCTTGAGTCTCTGACACGGGTATTCAGCCCCTATGACAGCGGGCCGTTCTATTCCAACCCGCTTGAATCCATCCTGTGCGGCATGCCCCACCCCCGTCTGGGACGCGAAGAGGGCCCCGCGTTCTTTGTCACCGCCACCAATGTGCGCACGGGTCTGGTGCGGGTCTTTGGCGGGGCCGAGGTGACGGTGCAGACGATTTTGGCCTCGGCCTGTCTGCCTGAACTGTTCCGCGCGGTCGAGATTGACGACCCCGCTACTGGCCGGCGCGAAGCCTATTGGGACGGCGGCTATTCGGGTAATCCGGCGCTGTTCCCGCTTTATCGCCCGGACCTGCCGCGCGACATTGTCATCGTTAATATCAATCCCATGCTGCGTGATGCGATCCCCAAGACACCTGCCGAGATTCAGGACCGTGTGAACGAGATCAGCTTTAACGCCTCGCTATTGGCCGAGCTGCGCGCGATCAACTTCGTCAAGCGTCTGTTCGCTGAGGACCGGCTGACCGGACGCCCGATGAAGAACGTCCTGTTGCATAGCATCATGGACGAAGAGCTGATGAATTCGCTGTCCGCGAGTACCAAGCTGAT
This sequence comes from Paracoccus sp. J56, assembly GCF_019633685.1. Classification (NCBI taxonomy): domain Bacteria; kingdom Pseudomonadati; phylum Pseudomonadota; class Alphaproteobacteria; order Rhodobacterales; family Paracoccaceae; genus Paracoccus; species Paracoccus sp. J56. The sequence continues at coordinate 39,842 of NZ_JAFL01000001.1, read as the reverse complement.
CCCGCAGCCCGGCCTCTTGCAGCAATTGCATGACGCCGGGGTTCAGGCGGCCGATCGCTTTCTTGCCAGCGATGCGGCCTGTATTGGCGAGCGCGACTCTTACGATCTGTCTCAGATTTTCGGTCGCCGTTAGCCGGCCATGGCCGCGGCGATTTGCGAGGCCAGCCGCGCGTTATTCAGCACCAGCGCAATATTTGCGTCAAGCGACCGGCCATCGGTCAGCTCAAAAATGCGTTGCAGCAGGAAGGGCGTGACCTCTTTGGCGGCGATGCCCTGGGTCTCGGCTTCGGCAAGGGCCTGTTCGACGACGGGAATCATTTCGGCGCGCGGGATCTCTGCTTCGGCAGGGATCGGGTTCACGACCAGCTGACCGCCGTCAAGGCCCAGTTCACCGCGCAGACGGGCGGCCGCGGCGATCTGGGCGGGGTCGTCGATGCGCAGTGGTGCAGCCAGTCCCGATTCGCGCGACCAGAACGCTGGAAGCTGATCTTGGCCATAAGCGATGACCGGCACGCCCAGGGTTTCAAGAACCTCCAGCGTTTTGGGCAGATCAAGGATGGCCTTTGCCCCTGCGGCGACGACTGTGACCGGGCTTTGCGCCAGTTCTTGCAGGTCTGCCGAGATGTCAAAGCTGCTTTCGGCACCGCGATGGACCCCGCCGATGCCGCCGGTGGCAAAGACGCGAATTCCTGCAAGATGGGCGCAGATCATCGTCGCGGCCACGGTGGTCGCACCGGTCCGTCCCAGCGCAAGGCAGGCGGCCAGATCAGCGCGGGACAGTTTCATCACATCGGCCGACGGGGTCGAGGCCAGCGCCTCCAGCGCCTCGGCATCCAGTCCGATGCGGATGCGCCCGCCCATCACTGCGATGGTGGCGGGTACGGCGCCCGATTCGCGCACCACGGCCTCGACCTTCTGCGCGACCTCAAGGTTTTGCGGATAGGGCATGCCATGGGTGATGATGGTCGATTCCAGCGCGACGATCGGGCGGTTGTCGGCCAGAGCTTGCGAAACTTCGGGAGAAAGCGCGATCAGCGACTTCATGGCAGGTCCTTTCCTGAAACATGGGCAGAGGCGGCGGATAGCGCGCACTCCAGGGCTTTGGCCCGGTCGGCGCCGCGCAATTCAGCGGCCAGATGGGCGGCAAGAAATGTGTCGCCTGCGCCGGTAACGCGGCGGGTGGCAAGCGGGGGCGGGGCCTTGCTAAGACCCGGTTCCCCGCGAGTGGCATCGGCGGCGGGACGGGGGCCATCGGTGACGAGCACGCGACGCGCACCCAGCGCGACGACGGCTTCGGCTGCATCCAGTGCATGGTCAAAGGTACGTCCGGCCAGCATCTCGGCTTCGGCGCGGTTCAGATGGAAGGTGACACGCGGATGGGTGATCAGCTGTTGCAATCTTGGGGCTTTGTCGGGGCTTGCTGGCACGATGCGCAGATCGGCCCCGGCGAGGCAGCGATCATCTGCGATCCCGGCCAGAATCTCGGCAGTCAGATTGCCGTCAATGACCAATGTTCCCTGCCATGGCCGTGCGACATCGCCCAGCCGGCCATCGCGCAGAGGGGCAAGAATAGCACCGCCCGCAGTCTCAAGCGCGCGGGCATCGGCAATCGCCGCGACCAGCCCGTCGGGGCTTTCAATGGCGATATAGCTATCGGTTTCAAAGCCATCATCGCGGTAAAGCCAGCGTGTGTCGACACCGCGCTCTTGTGCCTCAACGATCAGTGCATCGCCGGGCGCATCCCGGCCGATGGCGGCCAGCATGGCGGGGGCTAGCCCTTGCCGCGCCAGCGCCAGCGCCACATTCAGCGCCACGCCGCCCGGCTGTCGGGTGATCCGGCCGGGCAGGTCGTCGCCCGGCTCAATTCTGGTGGCACTATGGCCGATCACATCCCACAGCATCGCGCCGAGGCAAAGAATGCGGGGGGGGATGGTCATGGGCCGGCCTTCGGACAGTTGCGCGGCGGAAGCTAACGACTTGCGGGGGAAGGGGAAAGAGGGTGAGAGGCTGGACAGCGACCCAAGCGGGACTCGTTACGGCTGCTTCCTTCCGGACCTGACCGGGTTGGCGAGGCGCTCGCCCGCGCCAACCTCTCGCCGCCTAGATAGGCGCGGGCGCGGCGGGATGCAAGCGGCTTGCCAGTCAAAGGTGCAGGCGCAGCTGCAGGAAACCATCAGGACCCAATCCCACAATCTCGACCTGCCGTGACAGTCCGTCCAGATGTTGCGCGGCAGCGGGGCCTGTCTCGAACAGGACCGAGGTGCCGGGCAGGGCGCGAAAGCTCCACCCGTTTTGCGGGTCAAGCGTCAGCACCTTTTGCAGCGCGACATAGCGGCGCAGCACCTCGCGGGTGCGTGCGCCGCTGTCCAGCAACACCGGCCGTCCCGCTGCCACCCCGGCGAAAAGCCCGCAATCCGACAGTCGAAAGCTGTTCGTCGCCAGAATGAACGGCTGGTCGGGCGCAACCGGCTGGCCACGATGACGCAGCCCCGAGATGCGCTGCGAATCGGGATGGGCAAGCCGGCCGTCCGGCGCGTAGCGAGGCGGCTGGCTCAGATCGATCTGCCAGTCGAGCCCGTCGACGACATCGAAATTATAGCTAGGGAAATCAGGGTCGATCAGTGGCTGGTCCGGCAATCCCGGCTGGACCTGCAGGAAAAGGCTCGCCGAACGTTCCAGCCAGTCGATAAGTTCGGCCCCGGTCAGCCTGAGCGCGCAGATCCGATTCGGAAACAGATATAGATCAGCAATGCTGCGCAGGGTCAGCTGTCCTGCCGGAACATCGGTGTAATGCTGTGGCCCGCCCCGACCACCGGCGCGAAAGGGTGCGGCCGCTGACAGGATCGGCAGATCCTGCCATGGCGTACCGGCAAGCGCACGGCGCACATGCCAGCGCTGTGCCATGGTGACAAGACGCAGGCCGGGGTCCTCTCCGATCAGGGCAAAGTAGCTGCTGAGCGGTTGGCTGGTGCGGCCGATGCGGCGGTGCAGGTGGCGCAGGGTCTGGTGATGGGCCGACAGTGCAGGCGCAGTGACAGAGTGATGATCATCCTCTGGTCCGACCGGCTGGGCGTGGCAGGTGAAATCGGCGATGTGCCAGCCCTGATCACAGCGTTTCAGCCGCAAATCAATCAGCCCCAGATGCGAACCCCAAAAGCCCGGCATGACAGCAGGCTTTCCGGCAAGCGTGCCCCTGACGCTATCGATCCCCGGCCCCTGCGGATGATCGGGTGAGGGAAAAACGCGATGCGTATGCCCCGCGATCACCACATCTATTCCTGGCATGGCAGCGAGTGCGGTGGCCGCATTCTCCATCATCGGATTTGGTGCCAGCGCGCCGATACCGCTGTGCGCCAGCGCCACGATCAGATCCGCGCCTTGCTGCTGCAGCACGGCAGTGCCCGATTGGGCTGCTGTCAGGATATCCTCGACAGTGATTTCCGATTGCAGCGCCGGTTCCCATGCGACGGTTTGCGGTGGCAGAAAGCCCAGGACCCCTATGCGCAGTTGGTGCAGCTTGCCCAAGTCATCGCGAAAGCTGCGGTTCAGCAAAAGGTGGGGGAGAATCGGCAGGGCTCGCCTCGCCCGCATATTGCTGGCGACAAAGGGGAAACTGGCGCCCTCAAGCACGCGGCGCAGGAAATCGGTGCCAAAGGCGAAGTCGTGATTGCCAAGTGTCGCCGCGTCATATTGCAGCGCATTGAGCGTTTCGATAGCAGGGTGAAGGTGACGTGGGCTGATCGTTCCGGTCTCGGCCAGATAATCGCCCAGCGGGTTACCTTGCAGGCTGTCGCCATTGTCGAAAAGCAGACAATTGGCCGCTTCACGCCGAGCTTGCCAGATCAGCGCCGCAACCCGGGAAAGCCCGATCTTGCCCGAGGGACGATCAGCTAAATAATCGTATCCGAACAGGTGCATATGCAGATCCGTCGTCGCCATCACGCGCACGGATATGGTACCGGTGGCAGGCGGTGGATCGGGTGGGGGGCTGTGGCGCGTCATGCCGCATGGATGTAGACAATATCAAATTAATACAACCTAAGATTGTAATAAATTTAAACGGATGTCCCATTGGGTGGTCTTGCATGCCATGGCGCAGCATGGAATGAATCTGTTAGCAACATTCCAGCTGCCTGACCGGATCGCCAATGAAATTTTCTACCCGACAAGACATGGACCTTGCTGCGGAGGATCTGTTTCGCGCCGTCAGCAACTTCAAGGCCATCGAGCGGCTTTTGGTTCGTCGTGGCGTTGATCTGCGTCGGCAGGACAGGCTTGCCGGGACGGCTGTTGGCATGCGCTGGCAACTGGGGTTCGACTGGCGCGCCCATCACCGCGAGATGGTGCTTGAACTGACGCAGTTTGATCCGCCTGAAGCGCTGACACTTGAGGGGAGCTCGGATCAGTTCAACCTGTCCATCCGCATGACAGTCGTGGCGTTGACCCGGACAAAGTCACGGCTGCTGTTTGAAACCGAGGCCCAGCCGCGTGGCATGAAGGCGCGCATCCTGTTGCAAACCGCCAAGCTGGGCAAGTCTCAGCTGGATCGCAAATTCGCCCGTCATGTGGGCGATCTGGTCACCTATCTGATCGCGAATACCTAGGGTCGGCTGAATCTGCCGGCCCTGCTTTGGGCTCGCTTAGGCGCGGTCACTCAGCCGCTTGAGTCTGTGTCGCGCGCAACGGATCGGCAGGATAGACCCCAAGGATGTTCAGGCTGGAGGTAAAATAATCAAGCTCTTCCAGCGCGCGGGCGACAGGCGGATCCTCGGGGTGCCCTTCGATATCTGCGTAGAACTGGGTGGCGGTGAAAATGCCGTCCACCATATAGCTTTCCAGCTTGGTCATGTTGACGCCGTTGGTCGCAAAGCCGCCAAGAGCTTTGTAAAGCGCGGCGGGGATGTTGCGCACCCGAAAGACAAAGCTGGTGACCATGGTTGTCCCGCCCTGGCTGTTCGCGCGGCGGGAGAAATCGGGTGAGCGCGACATGATCAGAAAGCGGGTGGTGTTGTTCTGGCGGTCTTCGATTCCCGAGGCCAGCTCTTCAAGCCCGTAGATTTCGCCTGCGAGCGGCGAGGCGAGCGCGGCAAGCGAGGGCTCTCCCCGGCGCGCGACCTCATGGGCCGAGCCTGCGGTATCAGCGCCGACCACACCATGGATGCTGTGACGACGCAGAAATCCACGGCATTGGCCCAGCAGAACCGGATGGCTCATCGCATCGGTGACCTGGGCAAGCTTCGTGCCCGGCACCGCCAGCAGGCTGATCTGCACCCGAACAAAGCCTTCGTCGATGATATGCAGCCCGCTTTCGGGCAGCAGGTGATGGATGTCTGCGACCCGGCCATAGGTCGAGTTCTCGACCGGCAGCATCGCCAGTTCGGCGCGGCCGCTGCGTACCGCCTCGATCGTGTCCTCAAAGGTGCGGCAGGGAAGTGCCTCCATCTGCGGGCGATAATGGCGGCAAGCCTGATGGCTATAGGCGCCCGGCTCGCCCTGGAATGCGATTACGTTCTGGGTTGTTGCCTGGGTCATCTGTCACACCTTCGCTTGCAGGGCCGTCGCGTGGACCCTGTGTCCGGGCGGTCATTCCGCCTGATTTGTGCTGCGCAAGCGACAACTATACCTTGAACCGGCGAAACAAAAGCGGGTAGATACGCCCAAATCCACGGACAGACCCAAGGGATCCGCAGACATGTTCGATACCATGACCGTCACCAAGGCCGCCGGTGCGCTCATCGGCGCTCTTCTGTTCCTTTTGCTGATGAACTGGGCGGCTTCGAGCATCTATAACATCGCGTCCTCGGGTCACGGTGGTGAAGGGGAGCACGCTCAGGCCTATACTATCCCCGTTGAAGAGACCGGCGGCGAATCCGAGCCGGCAGCCGAGGAAGGTCCCGATTTCGCAACCGTTCTGGCCTCGGCCGATGCTGCGGCTGGTGAAAAGGTCTTTGGCAAATGCAAGGCCTGCCACAAGCTCGACGGCACCGATGGCACCGGCCCGCACCTGAACGGTGTGGTTGGTCGTGCGGTGGCCAGCATCTCGGGCTTTAACTATTCGGACGGGATGAAGGCGCATGGCGGGGACTGGACCCCCGAGGCGTTGCAGGAATTCCTGACCAACCCCAAATCGGTAGTCAAAGGCACCAAGATGGCTTTCGCCGGTCTGCCCAAGGTTCAGGATCGCGCCAACCTGATTGCCTATCTGCAGTCCCAGCAGTAAGCGTCAGACAAGCTGGATCACAGTGCAGGGCGTCCCGCGGGGCGCCCTTTTTGCTTGCCTGTTGCGGCATATGGTCGCCCGCTCACGCATTTGCATGTTGAACCGTGCACGCGGACTGCTAGCCTTGGTGCAAAGGTGGCGACATGCCCGAGCAAGCCAAAACAAGGATCACCAAGACCCGATGAAAATGCCCATTCTGCGACATGCCCCGATGGTTGCACTGGCCCTGGCGCTGATGCCCGGCTGGTCCCTTGCCCAAGAGCCGCAGGCCTCTGGAACCATCGTTTCGCACGGCATTTCGGTTTTCGGTGAGCCCGAGCTTCCTGCCGATTTCAAGCATCTGCGTTATGTGAACCCGGATGCGCCCAAGGGGGGCGAGATCTCGGAATGGTTCTCGGGCGGGTTTGACAGTTACAACCCCTATACCCATCGCGGCCGGGCGGCGCTTTTGTCGAACGCCATGCTGGAGCCGTTGATGGAGGGCGTGGCGGATGAGATCGGCACCGCCTATTGCCTGCTTTGCGAGACGATCGAATATCCCGAAAGCCGCGACTGGGTGATCTTTCATCTGCGACCCGAGGCCAAATTTTCCGACGGTACGCCTTTGACCGCCCATGACGTGCTGTTTTCGTTCGAACTGTTGCGCGACAAGGGCCTGTCATCTTATCGCACGGTCATCGCCAAGATCGTCGCCAAGGCCGAGGTGATTGACGATCACACGATCAAGTTCATCTTTCAGCCCGGCTATCCGCGCCGTGACGTGATCCAGTCGGTCGGCGGTCAGATCGTCTTTTCGCGCGAGGATTTCCGCAAGAACAAGCGCGACATCGAACAGTCGAGCACCATCCCCTTTGTCGGCTCGGGCCCCTATATGTTCGACCGGGCGGATATGGGGCGCTCAATCACCTTCAGGCGCAATCCTGACTATTGGGGCAAAGACCTGCCGATCAATGTCGGGCGGCACAACTTTGACCGCATCCGCATCGAATACTTCAGCGATTACGACAGCGCCTTTGAGGCATTCAAGGCCGGGGTCTATACTTTCCGCAACGAGGCAAGCTCGATCCACTGGGCGACGCGCTATGATTTTCCGAACTTTCAGTCCGGGGCTGTCAAAAAGGAAGAACTGGCGAACGGCGATATCTCCAACGGTCAGGGGTGGGTCTTTAACCTGCGTCGACCCAAGTTTCAGGACATCCGCGTGCGTGAGGCCATCGCGCTGATGTTCAATTTTGAATGGTCGAATGAGACGCTGTTCTACGGGCTTTACACGCGGGTGAACTCGCCTTGGGACAACAGCCCATTGATGGCGCAGGGCAAGCCTGCTCCTGCCGAACTGGCGCTGCTTGAGCCACTGGCCAAGGACCTGCCGCCTGGCGTGCTGACCGATGATGCGGTGGTCCAGCCGGTTTCGGGTAAGACCCAGCTTGACCGCAGGAACATGCGGCAGGCGGCAAAGCTGCTGGATGAGGCTGGCTGGACGGTCGGCAGCGACGGAATGCGACGCAATGCCAAGGGCGAGGTGCTGCGGCTTGAGTTCCTGAACGACAGCGCCACCTTTGACCGCGTGATCAACCCCTATGTCCGGAACCTGCGCGCCATCGGCATTGATGCGGTGAACCTGCGTGTTGATGACGCCCAGCTGACGGCGCGTACCCGCAGCCATGACTTTGACCTTGCGACCACCCATATGGCGCAGGGCTATTTTCTTAGCGGCGATACCGAGCAGACCTTTGGTTCGGAAAACGTGGGCGATGTGTTCAACCTGATGGGGCTGGCCAACCCGGCCATAGATACGCTGATCCAGAAAGGGATCGAGGCGACCACGCAGGACGAGATGATCACCGTCGCCCATGCGCTGGACCGCAGCCTGCGCGCGTTGCGCTTTTGGGTGCCGCAATGGTACAAGGCTGCCCATACCGTCGCCTATTATGATATCTTTGGTCACCCCGACACCCTGCCGCCCCATGCGTTGGGTGAGCTTGATTTCTGGTGGTATGACGCGGATAAGGCAGCAAAGCTGAAACAATCCGGCGTGCTGCGCTAGGGCCCGCAAGGGCTGGCGCGGATCAGGCGGAGCAAGGGGACGGATGGCAGCCTATATCCTGCGGCGCTTGTTGCTGATCATACCCACGCTGATCGGCATCATGCTGGTCAACTTTACCCTGACGCAATTCGTTCCGGGCGGCCCGATCGAACAGATCATTGCCCGCGTTCAGGGCGAGGGCGATGCGCTGCGCAACATTACCGGCGGCGGGGGTGAGGCAGCGCAAAGCAGCGAATATGCTGGTGCCCGCGGTATCCCGCCCGAGCTTTTGGACCAGCTTGAGGTTCAGATGGGCTTTGCCCGTATCACCTGCTCGCCGGCCCATCAGGGCGAACCGGATCTGAAATCCCCCGAATGCAGCAAAGAAAAGATCGGGGCGGCCGAACGCTTTCTGGTGATGATGGGCAATTATGTCCGGTTTGATTTCGGGACCAGTTTTTTCCGCTCAATCTCGGTGATTGATCTGGTGCTGGAAAAAATGCCGGTCTCGATCACGCTGGGGCTATGGTCGACGCTGATCGCCTATCTGATCTCGATCCCGCTGGGTATCCGCAAGGCGGTCCGCAACGGCACGCCTTTCGACACATGGACATCGGGCGCGATCATCGTCGGCTATGCCATCCCGGCCTTTTTGTTCGCAGTGTTGTTGATGGTCCTGTTCGCGGGCGGCAGCTACTGGCAGATATTCCCTCTGCGCGGGCTGACCTCGGACAACTGGGCGGATCTGAGCTTGTGGGGCAAGGTCAAGGATTACCTGTGGCACATCGCGCTACCGGTGACGGCAACGACGATCTCAAGCTTTGCCACGCTGACGCTGCTGACCAAGAACAGCTTTCTGGATGAGATCAACAAGCAATATGTGATGACCGCCCGTGCCAAGGGCCTGACCGAGGGGCGCGTTCTTTACGGCCATGTCTTTCGCAATGCCATGCTGATCGTGATCGCCGGCTTTCCCGCGATGTTTCTGGGTGTGTTCTTTGGCTCTTCAATCCTGATCGAGACGATCTTCTCGCTCGATGGGCTCGGGCGGCTGGGGTTCGAGGCTGCTGTGCAACGCGATTATCCGGTGATCTTTGGCACGCTTTATGTCTTTGGCATGCTGGGCCTTCTGGTCGGTATCCTGTCGGACCTGATGTATGTGCTGGTTGATCCGCGTATCGACTTCGAGCGGAGGGCCGGCTGATGGCAATGACTGAACTGACCCGTCGCCGCCTGCGCAATTTCCGCCGCAATTCACGCGCTTTCTGGTCGCTGATCATCTTTACAGTGCTGTTTGTGGCCTCGCTTTTTGCTGAGCTTATCGCCAACGACAAGCCGATCCTCGTCAGCTACAAGGGCGGGCTGTATTTCCCGGTCTATCGCTTTTACCCCGAGACCGCTTTTGGCGGCGATTTCGGGACCGAAGCGATCTATACCGATCCGGGGGTGCAATGCCTGATCCGGACCGGTGGGCGACAAGAGTGCTGGGACGATCCCGAGGCGACCGAGAAAGAGGCCCGCGAAACCGGGCAAGTTGCCGGTGAGGCGATCGAACGTGGCTGGATGTTGTGGCCGCTGATCCCCTATCATTACCGCACCATCAACAATGTCGGCACCGCCCCAAGCGCGCCCGATGCCGAGCATTGGCTTGGTACGGATGACACCTCGCGCGATGTCCTGGCGCGGGTCATATATGGTTTCCGCCTGTCGATCCTGTTCACGATGATCGTGACCGTCGTCGCCTCACTTTTGGGAATCGCTGCGGGGGCGGTGCAGGGATATTTTGGTGGGCGTACGGACCTCGTATTTCAGAGATTACTTGAAATATGGAGTTCAACGCCTTCGCTTTACGTGATTATTATTCTGTTTGCGATCCTTGGGCGCAGCTTCTGGCTTTTGGTTTTTGTCTCGATCCTGTTTGGCTGGCCGGCGTTGGTCGGCGTGGTCCGGGCCGAGTTTCTGCGGGCGCGCAACTTTGAATATGTCCGGGCGGCGCGGGCGTTGGGGGTCAATGACCGCACGATCATGTTCCGCCATATCCTGCCCAATGCCATGGTGGCGACGCTGACGATGATGCCCTTTGTCGTCACTGGTACGATCTCGTCTCTGGCCGCGCTCGACTATCTTGGCTACGGGCTGCCGACTTCCGCCCCCTCACTGGGCGAACTGGCCTTGCAGGCCAAACAGAACCTGCAGGCGCCGTGGCTGGGTTTTACCGCCTTTTTCAGCTTTGCGATCATGCTTTCGCTGCTGGTGTTCATCTTTGAGGGCGTGCGCGACGCCTTTGACCCAAGAAAGACCTTCCGATGACCCCGGTTCTGGAAGTCACAGATCTGCGGGTGGGATTCCGGCAGGACGGGCAACTGACCCCCGCCGTCAAGGGCGTGAGCTTTACCGTCAACCGGGGCGAGACGGTCGCGCTGGTCGGCGAATCCGGTTCGGGCAAGTCGGTGACAGCGCTTTCGACGGTGCGGTTGCTTGGTGACGCGGCCGAGGTCGCGGGTTCGGTCCGTTATGAGGGACGCGAGCTGCTGGGCGCTTCTGAGGCTGAGCTGCGCCGGGTGCGGGGCAATGACATCAGCTTTGTTTTCCAAGAGCCGATGACCTCGCTGAACCCGCTGCATACGCTTGAGCGGCAGCTTGGAGAAAGTCTGGCGCTGCACCAGAGCCTGAAAGGGGCCGAAGCGCGCGCGCGGATCATCGAGCTTTTGACCCGGGTTGGCATTCGTGACCCCGAAACCCGGCTTGCCGATTATCCGCATCAGCTTTCAGGTGGGCAACGTCAGCGGGTGATGATCGCCATGGCCTTGGCGAATGGCCCCGAACTTTTGATAGCTGATGAACCGACCACGGCGCTGGACGTGACGATCCAGGCCCAGATCATGGAGCTGTTGGCCGAGCTCAAGGCGGCCGAAGGGCTGTCGATGCTGTTCATCAGCCATGATCTCGGCCTTGTGCGCCGCATCGCTGACCGGGTTTGCGTGATGAAGGGCGGCGAGATTGTCGAGCAGGGGCCGGTCGAGGAAATCTTTGCCAATCCCCAGCACGAATATACCCGCATGCTGCTTGCGGCCGAGCCTCAGGGCCGGGCCGAGCCTTTGGTCGGGGACCCGCCCGAGGTGGTGGCGACCCGTGATCTTAAGGTCTGGTTCCCGATCCAGCGTGGTTTCCTGCGCCGCACCGTCGGGCACGTGAAGGCGGTGAACGGTGCTACCCTGTCGGTTCGTGCGGGCGAAACGCTGGGGATCGTCGGTGAATCGGGCAGCGGCAAGACCACGCTTGCGCTGGCAATCATGCGGCTGATCGAAAGCGATGGGCCGATCCTTTACATGGGGCGCGATATTTCTGCCTTACCGGGCCGGGCGCTGCGGGGCCTGCGTCGCGACATGCAGATCGTGTTCCAGGATCCCTTTGGCAGTCTTTCGCCCCGGATGACGATCGAGCAGATCATCTCTGAGGGGCTGGGCGTTCACGGAATCGAGCCGGGCCGCGACAGGCGCGAGATGGTGGACGCCATCATGCGAGAGGTCGGGCTGGACCCCGCGACCATGCATCGCTATCCGCATGAATTCAGCGGCGGGCAGCGTCAGCGGATTGCGATTGCCCGCGCCATGATCCTCAATCCCAAGCTTGTGGTGCTGGACGAGCCGACCAGCGCGCTGGACATGACCGTGCAGGTGCAGATCGTCGAGCTTTTGCGCCGTCTTCAGCGCAAGCATGGGCTTGCTTACCTGTTTATCAGTCATGATTTGCGTGTTGTGCGTGCGATGTCCCATCAGATCATGGTCATGCGCGCCGGTGAGGTGATCGAACAGGGTACGACCGAGGCGGTGTTTGATAACCCGCATAACGAGTATACGCGCCGTCTGATTGATGCCGCCTTTCTGAGAGCGCTTGCATGAAAATCCTGTTCATCCATCAGAACTTTCCGGGCCAGTTTTTGCACCTTGCGCCGGCGCTGGCGGCGCGTGGCCATCATGTGCTGGCCCTGACGGATGAAAAGAACCAGCGAGCTTCTCCGGTCAAGGTTGTGCGCTACAAGGCGCCGGCCGACTTGAAATTGCCCCCCATGCTGGGCCGGACCTTCAGTGAGATGGCCGATCGCGGCTGGCTGACCGCGCGCGCCTGCCGGGCGCTGCGGGATCAGCACCACTATACCCCCGATGTGATATTCGGCCACAGCGGTTGGGGTGAGACGTTGTTTCTGCGTGAGATCTGGCCCGAAACCAAACTGCTTGTCTATGCCGAGCTGTTGTATCGCACCCGTGGCCATGATGTCGGCTTTGATCCTGAAATCAGCCCAGGCAGCGATGAAGGCCGGGTGACCACGATTGCGCGCTCTGCCCATCTGATTCAGGGGTTGGTGCAGGCGGATGCGGGGCTGTCGCCGACCGAATATCAGGCCAACTCATTCCCGCCCGAGCTGCGCCAGAAATTGCAGGTGATCCACGACGGTATCAACACGGAGAAGGTTCGCCCCGATCCGCAGGCGAAATTCCGGCTGCCTGATGGGCGCGAACTGCGGGCGGGTGACGAGGTGCTGACCTATGTGTCCCGCTCGCTTGAGCCGTATCGTGGCTTTCACCGCTTTATGCGGACGCTGCCCGAGGTGATGCGCGCGCGCCCCGAGGCGCAGGTGCTGCTGGTCGGTGGGGATGGTGTCAGCTACGGTGGCCTGCCCAAGGACGCGCCCGGGTGGAAGGAAAAGCTGCTGGCCGAGCTTGATGGCCAGCTTGATCTTAGCCGCATCCATTTTCTTGGCCGCGTGCCCTATCTGCAATATCTGGCGCTGTTGCAGGTCAGCCGGGTACATTGCTACCTGACCTATCCCTTTGTGCTTAGCTGGTCGTTGACCGAAGCGATGTCGGCGGGCTGTTATATCGTCGGTTCGGATACCGAACCGGTGCGTGAACTGATCCGTGATGGCGAGAATGGCCGATTGGTGCCCTTCTTTGATCAACCCGCGCTTGAGGCGGCGCTGATCCGCGGTCTTGCCGGTGACCCCGAGGCAGAACGGCTGAAGATAGCGGCGCGCAAGACGATCTTGCAAGGCTACGACCTGCACCGCCACAGCCTGCCGGCACTGATCGACTGGGTCGAGAGCTTCGCGCCTTAAAGCGAGATTTCGCTGTCGGGGTTCAGTTCGGGAAAAGGCGGAACCTCGGGCGCGCGCAAGGGATCATCGCCGCGCGGGTTCAGGCGCGGATCGTTTTCGGGCGCGGGGCGCAGCATGTCGCGCAGGGCGTCGCCAACTGGCGGAGGCGGCGGCGCATCAGCGCGGCGGCGGATCAGAATATCGCCATTCTCAAGCCGTTCGGGGGCCTGATAGTTGCGCACGTCATCCATCAGCTTGCCGATATCTTTCAGAACCGGGGTGACCGCACTTAACGTATCGCCCATATCCCGGCCCAGCTGATCCAGCAGCGGCTCAGCGTCGTTCAGCATGTTGCGCATAAAGTTTTCCAGCCCCTCCTCCAGCGTGCGGGGGGCCTCTTCTGGCGTGGTCTCGGGTGCTGGGTTGTCAGCCAGCGGGGGCTCGTAACCCTGCGCAAGGGCAACGGGTGCGGCCAGCATCCACATGATCGAGGGAATAATAATGATGCGCATGGCCCGGTCCTTTGGCTGTTCTGAAAGAAAACGGGAAGGGCGGCGCCCGGGTTCCATCAGGCCGGGTACGCCTTGTGCATATTGCGAAAATTATCCCAAGCCTCGTTCAGTGCGCGGGTGCGGGCCTCGGCCAGACGGATCGCCTCGGGCGGCAGGCCGCGGGCCAGGGCGCGATCCGGGTGATTTTCGCGCACCAGCTCGCGCCATCGCCGCCGTGCCTCGGGCAAAGGCGTGTCGGGCGTGATCCCCAGCACTTCGCAAGAGGGGCAACCCTGCCTGCGGTCGTGGCGGGCACGGATTGTCGCCACCTGTTCGGGCGGCAGGCCAAAGATACGCGCGACCTCGTCAATAAAGACGATTTCGGCCTCGTGCAGGTCGGTATCGGCGACGGCGATGATGAACAGCCCCTCGACCACATCGGCCAGCACCGGGTCACCGGGCGGGAACATGCGGGCGATCCGCCGTGCCCAGGCGTCGAACCCGGCCACATCCTGTCGCGCAAGATCAAAGACCCGGGCGGCGTTCTTTTCCTCGGATCGCGGAATGATAAAGACGCGACGAAAGGCCGCCACTTCGGATCGCGCGACCGTGCCGTCGGCCTTGGCAAGTTTCGCCCCCAGCGCGATCACCGCGATGGTGAAAGCAACCGATTTCTCGGGTGGGGTCGCCGGTCGGTGTGTGGCGACCAGCGCCGCCAGCCGGTCGGCGATGCGCTGCCAAAAGCTGCGCGGCTTTGGCAGTTCGGGGCAGCAGTGTTTCTGATCTTTGATCGCGGCTTCCATGGCCTGCAGCCTATGGGGGGCGAGAGCCCAAGTCCACTGACATTCCTGCCAGTTACAATGTGTTACCTGCGGCTTTCCAACACGGCCTTGATGACCAGCACGACCAGCGCGATAACGGTCAGGGTCGAGGCTGCGGCGAATGCGCCTGTGGTGTTAAGATCGTTGAACATCAGCTCGATTTGCAGGGGCAAGGTGTTCGTTTGGCCCCGGATCGAACCTGAAACGACCGAAACCCCGCCGAATTCCCCGACCGCACGTGCGGTGCACAGCACTGCGCCGTAAAGCAGCGCCCAGCGGATATTCGGCAGCGTGACGCGGGAAAAGACCTGCCAGCCGCGCGCGCCCAGCGTGACTGCCGCCTGCTCTTGTTCCGAGCCCTGCGCCTGCATCAGCGGCAGAACCTCACGCGCGACGAAAGGTGCGGTCACGAACATGGTGACAAGCAGAATACCGGGCAGGGCGAACATGATTTTCAGATCATGCGCGGCAAGCCACGGTCCCAGCAGGCCTTGCCGACCATAGAGCAGCAGATAGCAGATCCCCGCGATGATCGGCGAGATCGAAAAGGGAATCTCGATCAGCACCATCAGCAGCTTGCGCCCGGGAAAGCGAAACCGGGCAATGGCCCAGGCGGCGGCGATTCCAAAAGCGACGTTCACCGGCACAACAATCACTGCGACCAGCGTCGTCAGCCAGATCGCATGCAGGACCAGCGGGTCGGTGATATTGGCCAGGTAAACCGCCCAGCCCCCGGCAAAGGCGCGCCAGAAGATAAAGGCCAGCGGTGCCACGACAAAAATCGCCGTCAGCACAAAGGCAAGCCCGATCAACAACTGCGGCATGCGGCGGCTTTGGCCGGGTGCATGGGAAAGCGCGAGCGTGGACATTACCGGGCCTCCAGATGGCGGGCGGCGCGGAACTGGATCAGGTTTGAGATCATGAGCAGGATCAGCGCGAACAGCAACAGCACCAGCGCAATGGCGGCTGCGCCCTGATAATCGTATTCCTCAAGCCGGATAAAGGCGAGCAGTGCCGCGATTTCGGTCTTGAACGGCAGGTTGCCGGCGATGAACACCACTGCCCCGAACTCACCCAAAGAGCGGGCAAAGGCGACCGTCGAGCCGGCAAGCCATGCAGGCAGGATCGCGGGCAGGACGACCCGGCGGAAGATCGCAAAGGGCCGCGCCCCCAGTGTCATCGCGGCCTGCTCCATCGCCGGGTCCAGATCCTCCAGCACCGGCTGGATCGCGCGCACCACGAAAGGGATCGAGGTGAAGGTCATGGCAAGGATCACGCCGCCCAGCGTATAGACGACATTGATCCCCGCACCGGTCAGGGGTGCGCCGAACCAGCCGTTCGCCGAATAAAGCGCGGTCAGCGAGATACCGGCCACCGCCGTCGGCAGCGCAAAGGGAATATCCATCAGCGCATCAAGAATGCGCTTGCCCGGAAAGTCATAGCGGGTCAGGACCCATGCCATGAGCAACCCGTAGAAAGCGTTGAATACGGTGGCCAGTGCCGCAGCGGTCAGCGTCACCCGCAGCGCCGCCAGCGTACGCGGCGCGGCGATGATGGCCCAGAACCGTGCGGGGCCGATCTCGGCCCCTTTGAGGATCAGTGCAATCACCGGGATCAGGATCACCAGGGCGACATAAAGCAGGGTCGTGCCGAGGCTCAGAGAGAACCCCGGCAGAACCCGTTTCGGCTTGATGGCCGCAGCCGCCGTCATTGGTTAACAAAGACCTTGTCGAGAATCCCGCCCTCGGCCAGATGCTCGGTATTGATCTTGTCCCAGCCGCCAAAGACTTCGTCCACGGTCAGCAACTTGACCTCGGGGAAGTCGGCGGCGTGTTTGGCCGCGACCTCTTGATCGGTGACGCGATAGTGGTTCCCGGCCAGGGTTTCCTGGGCCTCGGGCGTGTAAAGCCACTTGAGGTATTCGGTCGAAACCTCGGTCGAGCCGTTCTTTTCGGCGTTTTCGGTGACCACCGCCACCGGGAAGGCGGCAAACAGGCTGGTTGCCGGGGTCACGGCCTCAAAACCCTCCGCCTCATATTGGCGGGCGATACCCTTGGTTTCAGCCTCAAAGGTGATCAGCACATCGCCGATGCCGCGTTCGGCAAAGGTCTGGGTGGCTGCGCGGCCACCGGTGTCAAAGACCGGCACATTGGCAAAGATCTTGCCGACGAATTCCTGCGCCTTTTCGGGCGAGCCGCCCTCTTGGGTCAGCGCATAGGCATAGGCGGCCAGATAGGTATAACGGCCATTGCCGCTGGTCTTGGGGTTAGGGAACACCGCCTGCACGTCGTCCCGGGCAAGATCGGACCAGTCCTTGATGCCTTTCGGGTTGCCCTTGCGCACCAGGAAGGCGGGCAGCGAGTAATAGGGCGACGCGCCGTTCGGCAGCGCCTCGCGCCAGTCCTCGGCCACGAGGCCGTTCTTGGCCAGCACGTCCACATCGGTTTCCTGGTTGAAGGTCACCACATCCGCCGGCAGCCCTTCAAGAATGGCGCGGGCCTGTTTCGATGAACCGCCGTGGCTTTGGTCGACAGTCACGTCGCGGCCGGTTTTGTCCTTCCAGTAGGCCTGAAACTCGGGGTTCAGCGCCTCGAACAGTTCGCGGGCGATATCATAGCTGACGTTCAGGATCTTGTCCTGAGCCAGCGCCGGGCCTGCGCCCAGAAGCAGCGCCAATGCGGCGACGTGAAGCTTGCGGATAATCATAGGCTTTTCTCCTTGCGGGGGAATTCGGTTGTGGCGGTCTGCGGCTGGCTGGTGCGGGGGCCGGGAAAGATCGTGCCTGCCTCGGGGCGCAGGTTCACGCGCGCACCGGGGGAGAGACCCTGTGCCTCGGGTGCACGTCGGGGCAGGTCGATGCCAAAGTGCTGCGCTCCATCTGTCAGCTCAAGCCGCAACAGCGCACCATTGCTGGTGCGCCGTACGATCTGCCAGCGTCCCGAGGGATCGGCGAGCGGCGTGACATCGGCAGGGCGCAGAAACAGGGTTCCGGGCCCGTCGGGCAGGGCGCGGCGCTGCAGACGACTGGCGTCGAGTCCCTGTGCCTCGGTCCGGCCGGCGTTCAGCATTACCGGCAGCTCGATCGTCGCGCCCATGAACCGGGCGACAAAGGGACTGGCAGGATGGTCGTGGATCTGGTCGGCATTGCCGATCTGTTCAATCCGGCCTTCGCCCATCACCACGACGCGATCTGCAAGCTCGAAAGCCTCTTCCTGATCGTGGGTGACAAAGATGGTGGTCGAGCCGGTTTCGTCATGCACCTCGCGCAGCCAGGCGCGCAGGTCGCGGCGCACCGCAGCGTCGAGCGCGCCAAAGGGCTCATCAAGCAGCAGCACCGTCGGTTCAATGGCCAACGCCCGGCCAAGTGCGACACGCTGGCGCTGTCCGCCCGACAGCTGTGTCGGATAGCGGTCGCCCAGGTGGCCGATCTGCAGGAACTCAAGCAGCTGGTTCACCTTGGCTGCAATCACCGCCTTGCCCGGTCGTTCGGCCCGCGGGCGCACGGTCAGGCCAAAAGCGATGTTGTCGCGCACGGTCATGTGCGGAAACAGCGCATAATGCTGAAAGACAAAGCCGATGCGGCGGTCCTGTGCCGCCAGATGCAGCCAGTCGGCACCATGAACGCGCAAGCCCCCGGCATCGGGCCAGTCAAGCCCGGCGATGATCTTTAGCAGCGTCGTCTTGCCCGACCCCGAGGGGCCCAGCAATGCCACCAGCTCGCCCGATTCGATGGTCAGGTCGATGCCCCGCAGCACCGATGTGCCGTCGAAGCTTTTGGTCATGTGCTCGATGACGATGGACATGGGCGCCTCCGTTTCAAAAGCAGAGGTAGCGGTCGGCTGGGGACCGGACAAGCGGCGCAAGCCCTTGACACCTTGGGCTGTCGCGAACGTTTTCCCACGCCTGCCGGGGCCAAAGCTCATTGGTTCCCGTCCTGTCGCCTGCGGGCGGAAAGCATCCGGCCTCTGGCCTGCTGCCAAGCGCATTCTTCCTTATTTTTCATGCGGCCTGCTGCACCGACGCTTTGCAACCTGCACAGGTGCTGCTAAGCCCGCCGCGCAGTGCAAAAGGGAAGCAAAACCATGAGTGTCGGCGATCCGGTGATCGGTCAGGAAAGCCCGTTGGGCGAAGATCTGGCGCTGCTTTTTGAGCGGCACACCGCGGATATGCACGCTGATACCCCGCCGGAATCGATCCATATGTTGCCCCGCGCCGAGCTTGAGCGGCCAGAGATCGCCTTTTTTGTGCTGCGCGAAGGGGGGGTGCCGCTGGCCATGGGTGCGGTCAAGCGCATCGGTCCAGATCATGGCGAAATCAAATCCATGCATGTGCTGACCGAGGCGCGTGGCCGTGGCCATTCGCGGCGCATGCTTGAGGCGCTGATTGCCTACGCCCGGGCAGAGGGCATGGCGCGGCTCAGCCTTGAGACCGGGGTACAGCCGACCTTTATCGCTGCGCGCGGGCTTTATGCGCGGGCGGGTTTCGTCGAATGCCTGCCCTTTGGCGACTACCAGCCCGATCCGAACAGTGTCTTCATGACAATTGCGCTTTCAGATCGGGATTGAACGGTTGATTCAGCCGCAATCCTGCGCCATGACTGCGGCCGTGCGGGCCCGTAGCTCAACTGGATAGAGCAGGGACCTTCTAAGTCCAAGGTTGAGGGTTCGAGCCCTTCCGGGCCCGCCAATGAATTCAATGTGTTAAGCTGATTCCGGGCATCCTGGTTACTGCGATGGCAAGCCGCAGTGCAGATCGGTACTGACGAATAGTTGTGTGGTGTTTCTGGGCTTTTCTTGTGTCGTAAAGCCCGGATCAACCCGACAAAAACCCAAATGATTCGGATGCTGCTATGGCGCCTGCCACGGCGGCGAATTGGCGGCAGATATTCCCGGAATATCCGGGTGCAACAAAGCAGACGCCTATTGCATCACATGAAAGAGCGAAATGCCCGGATCGATTGTGATGTCTGCGAAAAATCGCCGTGAGCCATTCGATAATCAACTCTCAGACAGCCAATCCTGCCGGTCTGACTGATCGGAAAAACGAAAGGGCCGGGCGAATGGCCCGGCCCTTTGTGTTTGCCTTGGTTATTGAGCGATCACTCGCGGTTGCCAAGGAACTGCAGCAGGAACATGAACAGGTTCAGGAAGTCCAGATACAGCTGCAGCGCACCCATGATCGCGGATTTGCCCAGGAATTCCTGATCCGACTCTGCCAGTTGCAGATAGGTGTTCTTGATGTTCTGCGTGTCAAAGGCAGTCAGCCCGGCAAAGATCAGCACGCCGATCGCCGAGATGGCGAATTGCATGGCGCCGGATTTCAGGAAAATGTTCACGATCGACGCGACGATCAGGCCGATCAGGCCCATCATCAGGAAAGTGCCCATCCCCGAGAGGTTACGCTTGGTGGTGTAGCCCCAGAGCGACAGCCCGGCAAAGGCGATCGCGGTGATCAGGAAGGTCTGCACGATCGAGAAAGAGGTGTAGGCGGCAAAAATCCAGCTGATTGATACGCCCATCACCGCGGCGAAGGCGTAGAACAGCGTCGTCGCACCCTGCACCGACAGGCGATTCAGCGCGGCGCCAAAGGCAAACACCATCAGCAGCGGCGCAAAGGTTACTGCCCATTTCACCGGCGACAGATACAGGGTCTTGCCAAGATCGGTCAGGTATTTGCCGTTGCCCAGCATCCATTGCGTGGGGGTGTCGGACAGGGTCAGCCCGGCCATACCCCAGGCAGCGCCAGCGGTCACCAGCATGCCCACGGCCATCAGGCCATAGACCTTGTTCATATAGGCGCGCAGGCCCTCATCCACGGCAGCCGAGCGCGTCGCGGTCCCGGCCGTGCGGATAGAATAGTGATCTGCCATAAGTTCTCCCCGGTCAGAAATCGCGGTGCGGCCCGGACGGCCCACCATCGGGGAAGATATTGGCGATAACTGAGGTTTTTTCAATGCAAAGCGAACGGTTTCTCGCCAATCTGACATAAATTTCATAAACTGATGATGACTTTCCCGGTCGAGCGGCGGCTGCGCAACAGCTCATATCCTTCGTCCAGCCGCTCCAGCGGAAGGGTGGCGCCGACATGTGGGCGCAGCCTGCCTTGGTCATATAGTGCAAAAAGGGCGGCGATATCCTGGCGCAAAAGCGCGGGGTCGAGCTTCTGATAACCCCCCCAGTAGAACCCGTGGATTGCGATGTTCTTGACCAGCGCGTGGTTCAGCGGCAACGCCGGAGGCCGGCCCCCCGCGAAGCCGATGATGAGAAAGCGTCCGCCCGGTCTCAGCGCGCCAAAGGCAGCCTCGCCCGGTTTGTCGCCGACCGGGTCATAGACGATATCGGCACCGCCCAGCTCACGCAGTGCGGCCCTGAGATCAGGGCAGGCGGCACTGTCGATGCAATCGGTGGCCCCGGCCGCCCGGGCGACAGTAAGTTTGTCCTCGCCCCGCGCCACGGCAATGACTCGCGCCCCAAGGGCCGCGCCGATTTCGACAGCAGTTAGTCCGACACCGCCTGCCGCGCCCAGAACCGCCAGCGTTTCACCCTGCCGCAACCCGGCACGCCGGGTCAGGGCAAAATGGCTGGTGCCATAGGCGATCAGAAAACCGGCGGCCTCTTCAAAGCTCATCCCATTGGGGATCGGGTGGCAGCTTGCGGCGGGAAACAGGTTCGCCTGCGCTACAGTGCCCTGGCTCAATACCGCAACGCGGGTACCGGGGGGAATCAATACATCCGGGCCGGTCGCAATCACCTCTCCGGCGCCTTCGAGGCCCGGAATGAAGGGCGGAGAGGGCGTTTCCTGATAGTGACCTTGCGTCATAAGCAAATCGGCGAAATTCAGCGCTGCGGCCCGCAGCCTTACCAGCACATCACCCGGACCTGGTGGCGCAAGTGTCACATCGGCAGGAACGGGGGTGCCGGGTATTTTCTTGATTTGCATTGTTTTCCAGCGTTTTTGCACATTTCCTCCCAATTGCATCATGTCATTGCGCGCGTTTTTTCTGTTGATCATGAGGGCTGTCTTCGAGTGATTATTGCCCACTGCAAACGATTGTCTTTTTGGACAAGTGGATAACATGGAACTCGAAAAATACGACAATCTGTTGTAGCGCCCGTTCAGATTGAGTGAGGTTGTTACTATGAAGCATAATGTAGACGTTCACGTTGGTAAGCGCATCCGCCATCGCCGTTGGATGATCGGTATGACGCAGCAACAGCTTGCTGAAAAAGTTGGTATCAAGTTTCAACAAATTCAAAAATATGAAACCGGGATGAACCGTGTTTCGGCGTCCCGGCTTTGGGATATCGCGCAGGCGGTAGAGGTGCCGGTCAGCTTTTTCTTCGAGGGTCTCGAAGATGGCCACACCCACAGCACGATCGAGGGGGATATTCTGGCCGATAAAGAGGCGCTGCAACTGGTGCGTGCATATTACGCCATGCCCGAAGCGCAGCGTCGCCAGATCTTTGAACTCGCCCGTGTCCTGTCGGACGCGGCCTGACAACGGCAGGTCGTAGCTCCAAGGCTTTCGTTCAAAGAACTCTGCGGCTAAACCTGCGCCCAAGGCATTACCACGGGGGCAGGCCATGACGAGTGCGAACGAGATCACTCCTGAGCGGGCTGAACGGATCATGGCCTTGGCGCATCGTCTTGCCGATGCTGCCCGGACCGAGACGCTGAGCCTGTTTCGCAGCCCGTTGCTGCGACCTGACAATAAATCCACCACCGGCTTTGATCCGGTGACCCAGGCTGACCGCGCAAGCGAGCGTGCCATGCGTGCCATTCTGGCCGCCGAGTGTCCAGAAGATGGCATTTTGGGCGAAGAATATGGCGGGCAAAGCGGGCAAAGCGGTCTGACCTGGGTGCTGGACCCCATAGATGGCACCCGCGCCTTTATGGCCGGGGCGCCTAGCTGGGGCGTCCTGATCGGCGTCAGCGATGCGCGGGGGCCGATTTATGGCATTGTTGATCAGCCCCATCTTGATGAGCGTTTCGAGGGCGGTTTTGGCCGCGCCCAACTGATATCGCGCGCGGGTTCGGTCCCGCTTGGCGCGCGCCGGGGGGTCGCCCTGGCGCAGGCAACGCTGATGAGCACCTATCCCGAGGTCGGAAGTCCCGCCGAACATGCTGCATTTTCCCGCGTTGCCTCGCGGGCGCGTCTGGTTCGCTATGGGCTTGATTGCTACGCCTATGCGCTGCTTGCCGCCGGTCACGTCGATCTGGTGATCGAGGCCGGGCTTCAGCCATATGACGTTGTTGCGCCGATTGCCGTGATACGGGCCGCAGGGGGTGTGGTGACCGATTGGCAGGGTGGGCCTGCCCATAACGGCGGCACGATCCTTGCCGCCGGATCGGCAGAATTGCACGCCGAGGCGCTGACCCTTCTAAAGGGTGATTGAGCCCCCGCCGCAAGGCCCCTATGGTGCCGCCGACTGATAGCGCTGTCCGACAGCACCAGACCCCAATCCTCGTCACCACACGAAAGTCCAGCAAGGAGGCCGTCTGCCGATGACCGAGCCGCGCGAGACCGAGACCGATACCTCGGAAGCCGAATTCCAGCTGAGCCGGCAGAATCTCGACCCGATCAACCGGGCGATAGATGAGCAGGACGGGCAGGCGCTGGACGAGTTGCTTGAGTCGATGCACGCCGCCGACGTTGCCGACCTGATTGAGCAACTGACGCCGGCGCGCCGGCGCGCGTTCCTGCAGCTCTATTCAGGCGAGATTGACGGCGAGATCCTGTCCGAGATCGATGAATCGATCCGCGAAGAGGTGATCGAGCAGCTGCCCCATGAGGTACTGACCGAAGCCGTGCGCGAAATGGACAGCGACGACGTCGTTGACCTGATCGAGGACATGGAGGCGCCCGAACAGCAGGCCATCCTTGCTGCGCTGGACGATTCCGACCGTGCCGCAGTCGAGCGTTCGCTGACCTGGCCCGAATATTCGGCCGGTCGTCTGATGCAATCCGAGGTCGTGACTGCGCCCGAACATTGGACCGTGGGCGAGGCCATCGACTTTCTGCGCGCTGAAGAATGGCTGCCCGACCAGTTCTATCATGTCGTGCTGGTCGATCCACGCCGTCATCCGACGGGTTATGTCACGCTGGGTAAGCTGTTGGCCTCTCGCCGGGCCACGCCCTTGCGCGACATTACCGAGGATAGTTTCCGCACCATCTCGGCCCGTCAGGACGAAGGTGACGTCGCCTATGCTTTCAACAAATATCACCTGATCTCGGCACCGGTGGTCGATGACGATGATCGTCTGGTTGGTGTCATCACCATCGACGACGCCATGTCGGTGCTGGACGAAGAGCATGAAGAGGACTTTCTGCGCATGGCCCGCGTCTCGGACGAGAGCCACGTTTCAGACGGGCCTTTCCAGACCGTGCGTCAGCGCCTGCCGTGGCTGGTGATCAACCTCTGTACCGCATCGCTTTCGGCGCTGGTCATCTCGCGCTTTGAATCGACGCTGGCCCAGCTGGTCATTCTGGCGGCGCTGATGCCGATCGTCGCCTCGACCGGAGGGATTGCGGGAACGCAGTCCCTGGCCGTGGCGGTGCGGGCGCTTGCCACGCGCGAACTGACCAGCGCAAATGCGCGGCGCGTCATCCTCCGCGAATTGGGGGCGGGGCTGCTTAACGGTGTCGGCCTTGCGGTGATCCTGATCATGGCCGGCGTGTTCTTTTTGGGCAGTCTGGAGATCGGACTGGTTCTGGGTGCGGCGATGATCGCCAACCAGATCGTGGCGGCCATGGGCGGTGTGCTGGTGCCATTGGGGCTTAGCAGGCTGGGGCTTGATCCGGCACTGGCTTCGGGGACTTTCGTCACCACCATGACCGATATGATGGGTTTCTTTGCATTTCTGGGGCTGGCCTCATGGTTTCTGGTTTGAAAAAGCAGTTGCGCCAGCAGGCGCTGGCCGCGCGCGGGCAGGGTGGCGATGATGAGGCGGTGACGCGTCATCTGCTAGAGGTGCTGGTCCCCCACCGTGGGAAAGTGCTGGCTGGCTATTGGCCGATGCGGGACGAGGCCGATCCGCGCCCTGCGATCTCGGCTCATGACGGTCCTGTCTGTCTGCCTGTGGTCACCGGCCCGGCGCGTCCATTGGAGTTTCGCGCGTTCGACGGCCGGTTAGAGGCCGGATCCTTTGGCACCAGCCATCCGCCAGCTGATTCGCCTGTTATGCAGCCCCAGGTGCTGATCGTCCCTCTGGCAGGATTTGACCGCGAAGGTCATCGGCTGGGATATGGCGGCGGATTTTATGATCGGACGCTGGAGATTCTGCGGACTTCCGGCCCGGTGGTCGCCATCGGTCTGGCCTATGCGGTGCAGGAGATTCGCTCGATCCCAGTCGAGCCTACCGATCAGTCGCTGGATATGATCGTCACGGATCAGGGTGTCATTCTGCCGCAGCCGCAAAATTCACAGGTCAATCCTGACGGAACAAAATCGTAATCCTGAGGGGGCACTGCTGGGGAAAACCCTGTGGAAAACAGGTGAACCGATTGCGGGAAGCCTCTAGCTTCCTTCGGAATTTACCGGTCACACGGGTTTTCCGCCCTTTGTTAACATTGCAATCGCAGCAGGATTCGACTCGTTGGGGCAGGCCTAAAAACGGCCCGGTGTCCACAGAAAAAATTGATTGAATTGAGTCGCATCTCGGGTCATCTTGTGTTCGAAGCTGGTCGCGCCACCAGATCTAGTGTCCTTTTGTGGCCTGTAATCGGGGTTTCGGCGCAAGCGACAGTGATCAGAAACAAAACTTTCGGGGTGTCGGACGATCCGGCCGCCTGACCGGTGCGCTGTCGCGCCGGATGGGAGGGTCGCGCGTGCATCCCCGAAGAAACGAGGGGACAGTCAGGGCATGCGGATCGAACGGCGCTTTACCACGGCCGAGAGCGGAGCTTACGGCGCGCTTTCGTTTACCACCACCACCAGCGAAATCCGCAACCCCGACGGCAAGGTCGTCTTCCGCAATGAGTCGGTCGAGGTGCCTCAGGGCTGGAGCCAGGTCGCCTCGGACGTCATCGCCCAGAAATATTTCCGCAAGGCCGGGGTGCCGGCGCGGCTTAAGCGCGTCAAGGAAAAGGGCGTACCGGAATTCCTTTGGCGCTCGGTCCCTGACGAAGAGGCGCTGGCGAAACTGCCTGCCGAGGAACGCTTTGGCGGTGAGACGAGCGCCCGTCAGGTCTTTGACCGTCTGGCAGGTGCCTGGGCTTATTGGGGCTGGAAGGGCGGCTATTTCTCGACCGAGGAAGACGCACGCGCCTATTACGACGAGATGCGCTATATGCTGGCGACCCAGATGGGCGCGCCGAACAGCCCGCAGTGGTTCAACACCGGGCTGCATTGGGCATATGGGATCGACGGTCCCGGTCAGGGCCATTTCTATGTTGATTACAAGACGGGTAAGCTGGTCCGGTCGGACAGCGCCTATGAACATCCTCAGCCCCATGCCTGCTTTATCCAGTCCGTCGCCGACGATCTGGTGAATGAGGGCGGCATCATGGACCTGTGGGTCCGCGAGGCGCGGCTGTTCAAATACGGCTCGGGTACGGGCACCAATTTTTCGTCCCTGCGAGGGGAGGGCGAGAAACTGTCGGGCGGCGGGAAATCTTCGGGGCTTATGGGCTTTCTGAAGATCGGGGACCGCGCAGCCGGCGCAATCAAATCGGGCGGGACGACCCGGCGCGCGGCAAAGATGGTGATCTGCGACATGGATCACCCCGACATCGAGCAGTTCATCAACTGGAAGGTTATCGAAGAGCAGAAGGTCGCCTCTCTGGTGGCTGGCTCCAAGATGCATGAGCAAAAGCTGAACGCCATCTTTGCCGCGATCCGGGAATGGGACGGCAGCGTCGAGGACGCGACCGACCCGGTCCGCAACGCCGCGCTGAAGACGGCGATCCGTTCAGCCAAGCGCGTGATGATCCCGGAGACCTATATCAACCGGGTTCTTCAATATGCCCGCCAAGGCTTTGATTCGATCGAGTTTCCGACCTACGACACCGACTGGGACTCTGAGGCTTATATCAGCGTCTCGGGCCAGAACTCGAACAACTCGGTGCGCGTGACTGACGCGTTCCTGCGCGCGGTCCGGGAGGATCTGCCGTGGGAGCTGGTCCGCAGGACCGACGGCAAGGTGGCCAAGACCGTCTCGGCGCGCGAGCTGTGGGACCAGATCGGCCATGCTGCCTGGGCCTGCGCCGATCCGGGCGTGCAGTTTCATGACACGATCAACGCCTGGCACACCTGCCCCGAGGATGGTCAGATCCGCGCCTCGAACCCGTGCAGCGAATACATGTTCCTGGATGACACGGCCTGCAACCTGGCGTCGATGAACCTGCTGAGCTTCTGGACCGGCAAAGAGTTCGACGCAGATGGCTATGTTCATGCCAGCCGGCTGTGGACCGTCACGCTGGAAATTTCGGTCCTGATGGCGCAGTTCCCCAGCAAGGAGATTGCGCAGCGCAGCTATGACTATCGCACCCTTGGGCTTGGCTATGCCAATATCGGCGGGCTGCTGATGAACATGGGCCTTGGCTATGACAGCGATCAGGGCCGCGCGCTGTGCGGGGCGCTGAGTGCGATCATGACCGGTGTAGCCTATGCCACCTCGGCCGAGATGGCGGCAGAGCTGGGCCCGTTCCCGCGCTATAAGAAGAACTCGGCGGCCATGCTGCGGGTGATCCGCAACCACCGCGCTGCGGCCTATGGCACCGGCAGCTATGACGGCGTGAATGTTCGCCCGGTCGAACTTGACGCCGCGAACTGCCCTGATCAGCGCCTGGTCGCGCTGGCGCAGGGTGCCTGGGATGAGGCGCTGACCCTGGGCGAGGCCCATGGCTATCGCAACGCGCAGGCCACCGTTATCGCCCCGACAGGAACCATCGGTCTGGTGATGGATTGCGACACCACCGGCATCGAGCCCGATTTCGCGCTGGTAAAGTTCAAGAAGCTGGCCGGCGGCGGTTACTTCAAGATCATCAACCGCTCGGTCCCTGCGGCGCTTGACGGGCTTGGCTACAGCTCGGCCCAGATCGAAGAGATCATCGCCTATGCCGTCGGCCATGCCAGCCTTGGCAATTGCCCCGGCATCAATCATGCCAGCCTTGTCGGCCATGGTTTTGGCCCGCGCGAACTGGAAAAGATCGACGCGGCGCTGGCCTCGGCCTTTGATATCCGCTTTGTCTTTAACCAATGGACGCTGGGCGAGGATTTCTGCCGCGAGACGCTGGGTATTCCGGCCGAAAAGCTGAACGATCCGACATTTGATCTGCTGCGCCACCTTGGCTTTACCCGTGCGCAGATCGAGGCCGCCAATGACCATGTCTGCGGCACCATGACGCTGGAAGGTGCGCCGCATCTGAAGCCCGAACATTACCCGGTCTTCGACTGCGCCAACCCCTGCGGCAAGAAGGGGCAGCGTTATCTTTCGGTGGAAAGCCATATCCGCATGATGGCGGCGGCGCAGAGCTTTATCTCGGGCGCGATCTCCAAGACCATCAACATGCCGAACAACGCTACGATCGCCGATGCGCTGGCCGCCTATGAGCTGAGCTGGTCCCTGGGCATCAAGGCCAATGCGCTTTACCGTGACGGTTCGAAACTGTCGCAGCCGCTGGCCTCGGCGCTGGTCGAGGATGATGAGGAGGCTGAAGAGGTCCTGGCCTCGGGCAATCCGCAGGAAAAGGCCGCCGTTCTGGCTGAAAAGGTGGTCGAAAAGATCATCGTCAAAGAGGCCGTGCGAAGCCATCGTGAAAAGCTGCCCCATCGCCGCAAGGGCTATACCCAGAAGGCGACTGTCGGCGGGCATAAGGTCTATCTGCGCACCGGCGAATATGACGACGGCAAGCTGGGCGAGATCTTCATCGACATGCACAAGGAAGGTGCGGGCTTCCGGGCGATGATGAACAATTTCGCCATCGCCGTGTCGGTCGGCCTGCAATATGGCGTGCCGCTGGAAGAGTTTGTCGACGCCTTTACCTTTACCCGGTTCGAGCCGGCAGGGATGGTGCAGGGCAATGACAGCATCAAGAACGCGACCTCGATCCTTGACTATGTGTTCCGCGAACTGGCGATCAGCTATCTCGACCGTACCGATCTGGCGCATGTAAAGCCGCAGGGCGCGCGCTTTGATGATCTGGGCAGCGGTGAGGCGGAAAGCCAGCCGAACGTCACCCCGGTCAGCGAAGGCGCTTCGCGCTCGCTTGAGATGCTCAAGCAGATCAGCTCGACTGGTTATCTGCGCAAGCGCCTGCCGCAGGATCTGATGATGC
This sequence comes from Paracoccus sp. J56, assembly GCF_019633685.1. Taxonomy (NCBI): domain Bacteria; kingdom Pseudomonadati; phylum Pseudomonadota; class Alphaproteobacteria; order Rhodobacterales; family Paracoccaceae; genus Paracoccus; species Paracoccus sp. J56. Next base: position 10,911 of record NZ_JAFL01000001.1, on the reverse strand, counting down.
TGCAAAGCGGTGTTTCGGTCACGGCGGTGACGGCGGCCGAGGGCGTGGCGATTGCCTCGGCCGGGGTCGCCACGATGGATGCGCGGACCAAGGCGCGGATGCAGGGCTATGAGGGCGATCCCTGCGGCGAGTGTGGCAATTATACGCTGGTCCGCAACGGGACCTGCATGAAGTGCAACACCTGCGGCGCGACAAGCGGGTGCAGCTGATGGCGCGTATCGTATCCCTGTCATCCGCTGCCGGGCCTGTCCGCAAAGGTCCGCTGTCACCGGGCGCGGCTTCCGGGATTGAGCTGATCTTCGGTACCCGCCGCGTCGCACCGACCGCCGTGCGGCGCATCGCGGGCGGGTTTCAGGCCGATCTGCGGGCCGATGCGCTGCTCGCGCTCCTGGACCTGACCTTTCAGGGTCCGGCCCAGGTCGAGATGCTGGGCTGCGGAATGGACCTGCGCCCGTTAGAGGTGACGGAAATTGAAATGCACGGCAATTCGACGACCGTAACCCTGCTTTGCGCGGGCGAAGCGCCGCTGCTGAACTAGGAATCATCGCTGCGATGGCACCTGTTCCGCGTCTTTTGGGCGCGGAACCTTTTTTATTCGGGTGTCTGCGCCTGCCATTGCGGGCAAGTCACGATCAGTTCATTCTTTGCGAGCGTGGTTCATTTGCACCGGGAGCGAAAATCCCCTTGAACATGAACATATTGCCAGGGCGCCTGATGTGCCGTCCCGGCACGGAATGGAGATGATCCAGATGAACAGACCCTTTTCCCGCCATTTCCTGACTGCATCCGGCCTTGCGCTGATCATGGCATTGTCGCCGGCATTCGCGCAGGAGGCCGCGACCCCCGGGGCAGAGGCTGCGCAGCAGGCCGCCAATGAAAACCAGCCGCTGACCGCGCCCGACAGCCAGGCCCGCAAGGACCGGGTCATGCCGGAAAGCTTTGCCGATCTGGTCGAACAGGTCAGCCCTGCGGTGGTGAATATCACCACGACCGCAACAGTTTCGGCGCCGCTTGGCCGCGGGCTGCAACTGCCCGAAGGCAGCCCCTTCCGCGACCTGTTCCGCGAATTCGGCTTTCCCGGTTTCCCGCAGGGTGAAAGCCCCTTTGACGGCGGCCCGCAGACCGAGCAGCGCTCGAACGCGCTTGGTTCGGGTTTTGTCGTCTCGTCCGAGGGGCTGATCGTTACCAACAACCACGTCATCGACGGCGCGGATGAGATCGAAGTCGAATTCTTCTCGGGCAAGACCCTGCCGGCCAAGGTGATCGGCAAGGACGACAAGACCGATATCGCCGTCCTCAAGGTTGAAAGCCCGGAGCCGCTGCCCTTCGTCAAGTTCGGCGATAGCGACAAGATGCGGGTCGGTGACTGGGTGCTGGCGCTTGGCAATCCGCTGGGGCAGGGGTTCTCGGCCTCGACCGGGATCGTCTCGGCCCGCAATCGCGCGCTGTCGGGCACCTATGACGACTTTATCCAGACCGACGCCGCTATCAACCGCGGCAACTCGGGTGGGCCGCTGTTCAATATGGCTGGCGAGGTGATCGGGGTGAACACCGCGATCCTGTCTCCGAACGGGGGCTCGATCGGGATCGGCTTCTCGATGGCGTCGAATGTGGTCAGCAAGGTCGTGGAGCAGCTTGAAGAGTTCGGCGAGACCCGTCGCGGCTGGCTGGGCGTCAAGATTCAGCCGGTGACCGATGACATCGCCGAATCGCTGGGCCTGTCCGAGGCCAAGGGCGCGATGGTGACCGATGTGCCGCCCGGCCCGGCAGCAGATGCGGGCATGAAGGCGGGCGATGTGATCACCAGCTTTGACGGTGGCGAGGTCAAGGATCCGCGTGATCTGGTGCGCCGCGTTGCCGACGCCCCGGTCGGAGAAGCGGTTGATGTCGTCGTTCAGCGTGGTGGCGAACCCGTTGATCTGAAGGTGACCCTTGGCCGTCGTGAGCTGGCCGAAGGCACAGGCAGTGGCAAGGTGGACAGCGCGGCCGAGGCGACCAGCGATGTGATGGGCATGACGCTGGCACCGCTGACGCCGGAGATCGCCGCCGAGCTTGGCATGTCGCGTGACATGAAAGGGCTGGTTGTGCAATCGGTCGATCCTTCGGGCGCAGCCGCCGATAAGGGGCTGGTCGCGGGCGATGTGATCACCGAGGCCGGTCAGCAGCCTGTCGCTGCGCTTGCTGATCTTGAGGCGCGCATCAAAGAGGCGCGCGAGGCCGGTCGCAAGTCGATCCTCGTCATGGTGCGTCGTGCGGGTGAGCCGCGCTTTGTCGCCCTGCCGGTGGAATAAGCATATGAAAAAGGGCCGGGAAATCCCCGGCCCATTGCAAAAAGGGGCGCCGTTCTGGCGCCCCTTTCCTTATTCGGATTACTGCTGAGGCGCGGCGGCCGGCGCGGCGATATCCTTGTTCGCTTCGGCCAGAGCGGTCATGCCAGCGGTAAAGCCCGAAAGCGACATGGGCAGCTTGACCAGCTGTTCTTTCGGGGCGCCAAAGGGCAGGACGCTGATGGTCGCCGCCTTGCCGCGTTTCATCGGAGCAAGCTCGCCATCGGCCAGACCGATACGCGAGATGCAGCCGACGCGGGCGCACAGCATGAAGGGATAGCGCGCCTCTTTGCCGGCATCGATCTGCATTCCCAGACCCGCCTGCAGGTCGGTCTCCAGCGGCGCGATAAAGGTGATCACGGCCTGGACATTGCCGGTCATCGGAATGATCGACGCCTCCGCCACCGGGGCGCCTTCCTGATCCTTGAGCAGTTGGTAAAGCTCGCAGGGATCCTTGCCCTCTTGCGTCTTCATGCAGCGCAGCGTCCAGTCGCCATGGGTCGATTTGGCATAGGGCTGGCCGACCTGAGCATTCTCTTCAGTCGGCGGTTCGGCCAGTGTGGGCGCCTGCGCGGCAGGAGCCTCAGCAGCCGGAGCTGCGGCAGGGGCCTCAGCGGCAGGCGTTTCCGAGCCAGAGGCGGCAGGGGCGGGTGCTTCGGCCGCGGGGGCTTCGGCAGCGGGCTGGGCCGGGGTCTCGGTGCTCGCGTCTTGCGCCATCACGCCAGAGGCGGAAACCGCCATGGCAAGAAGGGCGGCGGTCAGGGTCGCGGATGTCCTGTTGACCATGTTCTCTTCCTTTGGTCCATGCATCGGACTTGCTCCTAGCATTTGTGTCCGGGATTGTCAGGGCACATCGCATCCCGTCACGTCACCTTTGCGTTGGCAATGCCAGAAATGCTGGATTTGCAGGAGGTTTCGCAGACAGACCCGGGAAGGCAAGGACCCCGGAACGCAGGTCATCCCTGCATTCCGGGGTCCCGATACTTACCTTCCCTGCCGGACTGGCCGGTCATCATTGTGCGGAAAGCTAGAGGGCGCGCGCAATGGCGTCAACTATCCTAATAGACAAGCTGTGACAGAGTTATGACGGGGGCATTATCTGGCAAAATCGCAGGCAACGGCGATGAAAAAAGCCGCGCCCTAAGGCGCGGCAGTCCAACAGGGAGGAAGCCGGATCATGCGCATTTGCATGGTCCGGCAAGGAACAGACTGGCACAAAATCGTCGGCAAGGTATTGTCCTTTCGTCGTGTGTTGCACTTTTCTGCCGATCCACATGGAGGAAGAATGACCGAAATCGTCGATCTGGAGGCCGGAACGGTATTCGTGGGCGGTGGTGGCGCGAATCATGCCGAGCCGCAACAGCTGCTGTTGAAATACGCCAATCGCCACGGGCTGATTGCGGGGGCGACCGGGACCGGAAAGACGGTGACGCTGCAAACCCTGGCCGAATCCTTTTCCCGTGCCGGGGTACCGGTGTTTCTTGCGGACGTAAAAGGCGACCTTGCCGGTATTGCCAAACCTGGCCGGGCGGAAGGCAAGCTGCACGAAAGTTTCCAGAAACGTGCCGAACAGATCGGGGTCGAGCTGGATTATCAGGAATTCCCGGTCACATTCTGGGATATCTGGGGCAAACGTGGTCACCCGGTCCGCACCACTCCGGCCGAGATGGGCCCCCTGCTTTTGTCGCGGCTGATGGGGCTGACCGACGCGCAAGAGGGGGTGATGAACATCGCCTTTCGTGTCGCCGATGAAGAGGGGCTGGCGCTTCTCGACATGAAGGACCTGCAGGCGATGCTGGTCTGGGTAGGCCAGAACGCCAAAGAGCTGAGCCTGAAATACGGCAATGTCTCGACCGCCTCGGTTGGGGCGATTCAACGCGCTCTGATGGTTTTGCAGAACGAAGGCGGCGATCTGCTGTTCGGAGAGCCGGCGCTTGAACTGGCCGATCTGATGCGGCCCGATGCCTCGGGCAAGGGGATGATCAATATTCTTTCGGCTGAAAGGCTGATGAATGCGCCGCGTCTGTATGCGACGTTCCTTTTGTGGCTGATGTCCGAACTGTTCGAGCAGTTGCCGGAAGTGGGCGACCCCGACAAACCGCGCATTGCCTTTTTCTTTGATGAGGCGCATCTGCTGTTTGACGATGCCCCGCCCGCGCTGATCGACAAGATCGAGCAGGTGGCGCGGCTGATCCGCTCCAAGGGGGTCAGCCTGTGGTTCATCAGTCAGAATCCCGCTGACCTGCCCGAATCGGTGCTGGGCCAACTGGGCAACCGGGTGCAGCACGCCTTGCGTGCCTTTACCGCAAAGGATCAGAAGGCTTTGCGGCTGGCTGCCCAGAACTATCGCCCAAACCCTGAATTCGATACTTCCGAGGCGATCCAATCTGTCGGGACGGGCGAGGCCGTGACCTCGTTTCTTGAGGCCAAGGGCGTGCCCGGCATTGTCCAGCGCACCCTGATCCGCCCGCCTCTGTCGCAGCTTGGCCCGATCGAAGATGCCGAGCGCGCTGCGATCAACACTCAATCGCCAATGGCGCTGAAATACGGTAAATCGCTTGACCGGGAATCAGCGGCCGAACTGCTGGCTAAACGCGCCGAGGCTGCGGCTGTGGATAGCGCAGGGGCAGGGGCTACCGCTGGTGCGGGCCGCAGCGACGATGATGATCTGTGGCAGATGGGCCGCGAACATAATCGCGGGCGTCGCTATAACCCCGGCCTTCAGATCCCCGACAAACCCCGGCCCCGCGCAAGCTCTGGTTCCAGATCGAACAGCGACTCGATTGCCGTGACCTTTGGCAAAAGCCTTGCGCGGCAATTGGGCACCAAGACCGGCCAGGCATTGGTGCGCGGGGTTCTGGGGAGCCTTTTCAGGGGCAAATGAGTGCTTGCGCCAGGGGACGCGGTGCGGCCTCAGCGCATTCAGCCAGAATGGCAATCAGCAGCAGGATATGGCGATGCGGGTCATATCCTGCCTGCCCCGTGCGGCGAAACTGGTCGATCCGGTTCTCTTCGGCCAGTAAACGGGTCATGGCGGTGCCCGGCGACGGCAGGTTGTCGCATTTCAGAAGGCGCCGCAGATCGCGTCTTCGGTTCCAGCTCTTAAGCCCGGCTTGCGCTGCCCGCACGAGGGGGCGTGGCCGACGCAAGGTCGGCGTCTCGCGGCGCGGCACAAAAGCGATCACATTGCTCATCATTGTCATGGGGTTTCCCTCGGCCCGTCAAACTCGCCGTGATCATCTGCAATTTTGACGCGTGTTGCGGTTGGGTGCTGTCGTGCGCACGCAGCGGCAAGAATTCTTTAGGAATTATTAGCAAATATTGCCGCATCTCCGCCTGACCCGGTTCCAAGGGACAGGGATGAGAAAACAACCCATGGATGAGCAGATGCCCGCTTGTCTGCAGGAAGCGAAGGAATGACCATGACGATTGTGACGGGAGATTTCGCCCCGGACGCCTTGGTTGCCGCCATACCCGCCGGCGTCGACGCCACGGCTCGAAATCCGTCCGAACCCCAACATGGCCAACCGGCCAAAGACGCTGATCTGCAGCTATATCTGCGCCATGTCGAAGGGGGGGAGACGATCCGATCACTGGCGCGCGAGGCAGGCTGCCATGCCTCGACCATCCTGCGCCGCATCCGTCGTTTCGAGGCGCGAAGGGATGATCCCTTGGTTGATCGTGCGGTCGAGCGGGTGGCGGCGGGCCCTGAGGGCAGGCCTATGGTTGCGCCGGGCAGGACAGGCATGCGGCAGATCGCGCGCATTCTGCGCCGGCTTGCCGAGCCGGGTGCGCAACTGGTGGTGGCCGAGGGCATGGACAAGGCCATTGTTATTCGTGACGATATCCGTACAGCGATCCTTGACCGCGAACTGGCCGAGCATATGGCGATCCGCGCATGGGTCCAGTTGCAGGGGCAGGGCAGGGTCAACCGTTATGTCCTCTCTGCCGAGGGGCGCGAGGTTCTGCGGGCCATCGTCTCGGCACGGCGCGGCACCGCTTTGCCGACGGGTGAGGATTTCGTGCTGGCGACCCCGGTTCGTCCTGCGACAGAGGCCGATTCCAGCCATGCCGATCAACATCGGCAGTGGGAAGAACGAGAGATCACCGATCCCGAGGATGGCCGCCGTCGCCGGACCCGGATCAATATCGCCGACAGCCCGCTGTTAGTGCTGGCACGCCGGCGCGGTTCTGATGGGCTACCCTTTCTGTCCTCTGAACAGGTCGCAGCGGGCGAGCGTCTGCGTGAGGACTTTGAGCTTGCGCAGATGGGGCCGCGAGTTACCCAGAACTGGGATCGCTTTCTGACTGCCGGGGCTGATGTCTCGCGCCAGTCCGTGGGGTATAGCGGCGGATCGGAGGGCGCGCGCAACCGCGTTGCGGCAGCCTTGCGTGAACTTGGGCCGGGGCTGGGCGATATGTGCCTGCGTGTCTGCTGCTTTCTCGAAGGGATCGAGATGACCGAGCGGCGGCTTGGCTGGTCGGCCCGGTCAGGCAAGATCGTGCTGCGGCTTGCCCTGATGCGGCTCGAACGTCACTACCGCGAAACATACGGTCCCGGAGCACCGCTGATCGGCTGATCATTGGGCCGGGGATGGCAGGTATGGACCGCAGGGGGAAAAAGGGCGCCGTAATGGCGCCCTTTTCACGTGCTGAAATGAGGTGGTGCGTTCAGGCGGCAACTTTGGCCGGATTGGCGCGCAGCCAGTCGAGAACCGTTTCCGGCGAACTGACACCATAGGGATCCTCGGGGCAATCGTCCATGCGGCCGGGCTCTTCGAACCAGGCTTCGATCTGGCCGTTGTTGACGACTGCGGCATAGCGCCAGCTACGGGCGCCGAAGCCAAGGTTATCCTTGCGCACCAGCATGCCGACTTTTTCGGTGAACTCGCCCGAGCCATCGGGGATGACCTTGACGTTTTTCAGGTCCTGCGCCTTGGCCCATTGGTTCATGACAAAGCTGTCATTGACCGACAGGCAATAGATCGCCTCGATCCCCAGTTCGGCCATCTCGGCAGCGGCTTTCTCAAAGCCCGGCAGCTGGTAGGTTGAGCAGGTGGGCGTAAAGGCCCCGGGCAACGAGAACAGCACCACGCGCTTACCCTTGAAGTAATCGTCGGTGGTCATGTCCTGCCAGCGATAGGGGTTCGGCCCGCCGACGGATTCGTCGCGTACCCGGGTCCTGAAGGTCACTTGGGGAAGCTGATCGCCTGGTTTCATCTTTTGTCCTTTCGTCCTTTCGTCATCGGCTCCTCCCTCTTATTCTGTGATGCTGCGATGCGGCATCGGGGCGTATAGATGCACCCTGTATTGGCGTTGATCAAGGGCTGAAAAAACCGTAAGTTTGGCTGACCTACAGCAAAGGATGCCGACATGGCGGATATGCCCCCGGTTCTGCGCCACCCCGAAAAGGCCCACCGTCCCGACCAGCCCCAGCCGAAGAAACCGGACTGGATCCGGGTCAAGGCACCGACCAGTCAGGGTTACAAGGATACCCGTGACATCCTGCGCAACAACCGCCTTTCGACCGTCTGCGAAGAGGCCGGCTGTCCGAACGTCGGCGAATGTTGGAGCCAGGGTCACGCCACCATGATGATCATGGGCGAGATCTGCACCCGTGGCTGTTCCTTCTGCAATGTGATGACCGGCAAGCCGAATGCGCTGGACGCGTTTGAGCCTGGCCGCGTTGCCCATGCCGTGCAGAAGCTGGGGCTGAAGCACGTCGTCATTACCTCGGTCGACCGTGACGATCTGGATGATGGCGGGGCCGAGCATTTCGCCCAGACCATCCGGGCCATCCGTCATCGCTCGCCCAATTCGACGATCGAGGTACTGACGCCTGACTTTCTGAAGTCGAAACCGGGTGCGCTTGAGACCGTGGTCGCAGCACGGCCCGACGTCTTTAACCACAATCTTGAGACTGTGCCGGGGCTTTACCCCTCGGTCCGGCCCGGCGCACGCTATTTCCACAGTCTGCGCCTGTTGCAGCGGGTGAAAGAGCTTGATCCGACCATGTTCACCAAATCGGGGATCATGGTGGGGCTGGGTGAGGATCGCCAGGCTGTGCTGCAGGTTATGGATGATATGCGCGCTGCCGATGTCGATTTCATTACCATCGGCCAGTATCTGCAGCCGACCTCCAAGCACCATCGGGTGGACCGGTTCGTTACGCCCGACGAGTTCAAAAGCTATGAAAAGGCGGCTTACGGCAAAGGTTTCCTGATGGTTTCGGCCACGCCGCTGACCCGTTCGTCCTATCATGCCGGTGACGATTTCGCGCAGCTGCGCGATGCGCGGCTGGCCAAATTCAGCAACGCCTAAGCGCGAATCTGTGAATGACGCGTCGCCCCGGTCTCGCTGCTGCGCGTCCGGGCGACGTCTTTCTGAGCCTTTCCGGTGACGGATTGCTATGGTGGTTTTTCTTGGGCTGCGGCGGCGAGGACGGTTTCCCGACGCTATTATAGGGCCGGTTTCAGGTGCCTGATGTGTGCGCCGTAAACTGGCACGATGGCATCCCGTGGTTGGTGGCTTATTTGCGTTAAATGACCGACATCGGGTTGGATCATTTATAACCGCTCTGCGAGAACCTGATCACGCAGGCCATGATCTTTGGCGGTGGGGCGTGGAACGGAACACGCACAGAGCAAGAATGTTGAGAGACATATTGAGAGCGCCCCTTGCGCCGGATACGGGTTCTGTTCTAAATCCCCGACAGGCAATAGTTTGCCCGAGTGGCGGAATGGTAGACGCAGCGGATTCAAAATCCGCCGCCGCAAGGCATGTCGGTTCGAGTCCGACCTCGGGTACCAATTGAGATCGCTTGACTTTCTGCGGCTGGTCGCGGTCTCTGATCCCCCCGGTAGAATCGGCGTCCCACCTTCATTCTTTGCTCCCTGTTCGTTCCGACATGGCGTGGGCGGCCCAAGACAGAGACTTCCTGCTCGCCCGTAGGCGATCGTGTCCCACCATCTCCGTGCCCGGGCCGTGATTCCGGGATCTGAACTCCAGAGCGATATTCGTCAGCTTACGCAATGCGGGTAGCCGCATCACCCGAGGTAGGAGTACCCCACCAAGCCAAGTACAATAGGGGGGGCCGCTGAACTGGGGCGCGAGGTTCAGCAAGGCACAATCTGGCTGGATGCCTGGGCAGGATTGCGCGCAATGAGGGGCGGCTCAGCTTGAAAAGGGCGCGGCTTTTCAGCCGCACCTTATGATTTGCAGCGATTTACAGCGGAGACTTGGCAAAGGTTGGCATCTGCTGCCCCGTCTGCGCTGAGGTAAGGAATGTCTCGGCCGTGTCCAGCGCCTCGCGGATGGTCACATCCATATCGAGATAGCGATAGGTGCCAAGTCGGCCCACAAAGGTTACGCTCTTCTGGGCCTCGGCCAGCCTTACATACTCTTCCAGCAGCGATTTCTCTTCGACCAGCCGGATCGGGTAATAGGGGATGTCTTCTGGCTCAGCTGCACGCGAATATTCGCGGTAGCAGGTGCTGCCCACGTGGCTTTCCCAAGGCGAGAAGTGCTTGTGCTCGGTGATACGGGTCCATGGCACCTCTCGGTCGCCATAGTTCATCACTGCGCAGCCCTGATAGTCGCCCTGATAGGTGAAACGCTCAAAGTCCAGCGTGCGATAGCCCAGCCGGCCAAGGCTATAGTCGAAATAACCGTCAAGCGGCCCCGACCAGAAGACGTGGTCGGCCTCTTCGGCCATAGCAGGCGTAAAGGTGGTCTCAAGCTCGACTGTGATGCGCGGATGGTCAAGAATCCCGGCGATCAGCGCCGTATAGCCTTCGCGCGGCATGCCCTGGAAACGGTGGAAGAAATAGTTGTCGTCATAGTTAAAGCGAACCGGCAAGCGCTTGAGGATGCTCGCAGGCAGATCCTGAGGCGAGCAGCCCCATTGTTTTTCGGTATAGCCCTTGAAAAACGCCTCATAGAGTTCGCGACCGACAAAGCGCAGCGCCTGTTCCTCGAATGTCTGCGGATCGGTGATCGAGCTGTCGGCCTTGCTTTCGATAAAGGCGCGCGCCTCGTCCGGGCGCAGGGTCTTGCCGAAGAACTGGTTGATGGTGTGCAGGTTCACCGGCAGGGAATAGACCGCATCCTGTGAGGTGGTCTTGACCCGGTTCTGGAACGGCATGAACTCGGCAAAGCGGTTGACATAGTTCCAGACGCCTTCGTCGTCGGTATGGAAGATATGCGGCCCATAGACGTGCAGCATGACGCCGGTTTCGCTGTCCCGTTCGGTATGGCAGTTGCCGCCGATATGCGAACGGCTGTCGATGATGCGGCAATCATGGCCTGCTTCGGCCAATTGACGTCCGATCACTGCGCCAGACAGACCTGCGCCCACAAGGAGTATCTTCATTGTCTTTTCCCGATTTCCTGCTGTGCGCCATGGCTCATGTCAGCAAGATGAGCGAAGGTCTAGGGTCAATCCACAGCCCTTGCGGCATTCCGCCGGTCTGGAGCGGATATACCGCTTTTTCTTTAGCGTTCGAGTAATTTTTTGTGTTTTTTTTCGAGCAGTGCGAGCCCTGCGACGATGAGTGTTATAGCGACGGTCAGGACATATGTTCTG